>CAYOSS010000071.1:0-9580 GCA_964406705.1 uncultured Eubacteriales bacterium | reverse complement strand
GTACATCTCCGCCGAGGGAGTGGCGGCGTCGGCTCGGTAGTCGAAGCAGGTCTCCCCCGCACGAGGGAAGAGGGCTCCCCGCGCACCCGCGAGCCCCCCGACCGGCAGGCAAAAGCTATCCCCTGCCCACAAGCTCTAAATGATAGCGGCAAGCTTGTCCTAACCCGCGAGCCTTTGTACCGGGCACGGTAAGCCCCGAATGATCCTGGCGGGGTCCCGGAGCCGGCGCCAGGGGTACCCCCGGGCTACCCTCGCGAAGCGAACCGCAAGGGCAACGGTACAGGTGGCGGCTTCCCCCAGACCACCCGGGTGGGGGCGTCGCCGGATAGCTTCCGGGAACCACTCAGCCCCTCGCTGCGAGCTGCCGGAACGGACCGGTTAAGGTATAGCGCGTGAGCTCCTTTTCTTTTGCGAAGCTTTTCTTTTGCCTCTCTCCAAATTCCTCCCGGAGCGTTGCCGCGGGAGAGAGGAAAAGAAAAGCGTTGATAACCAAAGAAAACCACTCGGGTTTTCTCCCGGTAGGGAACAGACCGGCTCGCCCTAAACGGGCGGAGCCAAATCTCCCTCCGCCGCGAAGCCCCCCTCGCGAAGTAGGACAGCTCACCCTAAACGGGCGGAGCAAGACCGACGGTATCACTAAGCCTTCCCGCGAAGCGGGATAAAGCCCCCCGCGCCGGGTGGAGCCAGCTGCGCTGCCGGCATCCCGGAGCCGACCCCGGTCCGCTCACCCGAAAAAAAGGGGAGGACCCCGGTCGGCTCCCCCGAAAAGAGAGCGAAGCACCGAGCCGCCGGGCGAAGCGGGGACAAGCCAACGCGCCCCCGCCGCCGGGCGGAGCCAAACTCCCCGGCACCGCGAAGCTACCCTTGTGGAGCGAGACTGACCCTCCGCTTCAAAATAAATTCTCCTCCACGCCGTTTTTTGTTGATTTATCCCGCGCTATCTGCTATAATGAAAGAGAGCTTACTCGAATGGGGGAGAACGACGCTGAAGGTTACACTCTTAGCCTACACACCCGAGCCGGAGAAGACCGTCGCGGCGGCGGCGAAGCTTTGCTATTCCTCCGCCGGGATCGATGAGATAGAGGAGGGCCTGACCCCGGAGCGGGTCGGGCGGTTCCTCGGGACCCTCTCCGACGTGGGTCACGAAAGCCCGGTGGAGCACGTCTCGTTCACCTTCGGGATTGAGGGCGTCTCGCGCTCGCTGTTGGCGCAGATAACCCGCCACCGCATAGCGTCATTTTCCGTTAAGAGCCAGCGCTACGTTAAGGAGGGCGGGTTCTCATACGTCGTACCGCCGGAGATTGACGCCTGCCCCGCAGCCAGAGAGCGGTTTGCGGCCGCTATGGAACGCGACCGGAGAGACTATGAGGAGCTGTTTACCCTGCTGTTTGAGCGGCGAAAGGCGGAGTACTTAGCCGAGGGTAAGAGCGAGGACGAGGCCGCCAAAGCGGCAGAAAAATCCGCCGCGGAGGACGCGCGCTTCGTGCTGCCAAACGCCTGCGAGACGCAGCTTGTGCTCACAATGAACGCGAGGAGCCTGCGCAACTTCTTCCGGCTTCGCTGCTGCAACCGCGCCCAGTGGGAAATCCGCGCCCTAGCGGACGAGATGTTCCGCCTGGTGTACGCCGTGGCGCCGGGGTTGTTCGAGAAAGCCGGTCCCTCCTGCCTTTACGGTAAATGTTCGGAGGGTAAGATGTCCTGCGGGAAGAGCGACGCGGTGAGGGAGCACTTTGCCGCGATGAAGGCCGGGCGGTAGATGGGCAAGCTTATTGTTTTGGAGGGCACGGACGGCTGCGGGAAGTCCACCCAGCTTGAGTACCTCGCCGTCTCGCTGAGGGAGTGCGGCGTCCCCTTTCGGGCGGTGTCGTTCCCGGATTACGACAGCGCGAGCGGCGCTCTTATAAAGGAGTACTTGTCCGGCGCGTACGGCGAGAGTCCCGCCGACGTCAACGCCTACGCCGCCTCCACCTTCTACGCCGTGGACCGCTACGCCAGCTGCAAGCGCGACTGGGGCCGCTGCTACGAGGCGGGCGGGCTTATAGTGACGGGGCGCTACACCACGTCCAACGCGATACATCAGGCGGCGAAGCTGCCGGAGGGTGAGCGGGAAGCCTTTTGCCGGTGGCTGTGGGATTTCGAGTACGGGAAGCTCGGGCTGCCGCGCCCGGACCTCGTGATTTTCCTCGATATGCCGCCGGAGGTTTCCGCTAAGTTGCTGTTAAAGCGCTATGAGGGTGACGGGACCCGGCGCGACATTCACGAGCGGGACGAAGCCTACGAGCTCGCCTGCTATGAGGCGGCTAAGTTCGCGGCTGACGCGTTCGGCTGGAGAACGGTCACCTGCTCCCGGGGCGGTGAGCCGCGCGGGGTAGGGGAGATAGCCGCCGAGGTTCTGCGTGAGGTCAGTTCCGTATTATAAGAAGGAGGAATTTGCCGTGACAGCCGTGTGTCCGGCCGAGGTTTTTGAGGAGGGAGAACGCTTATGATAGCCGTTTGCCTGGCTGAGGGTTTCGAGGAGATTGAGGCGGTCGCTCCGGTCGATATTATGCGGCGCGCGGGGCTGGACGTGGTGACGCTGGGCGTCGGGGGCACCGCCGTGAGGGGGTCCCACGGGGTGGTTTTCACCGCCGACCGCGATATTGAGAGCGCTGTTCCCGGCAGTTTTGACGGCGTTGTGCTGCCCGGCGGTATGCCGGGGACGACCAACCTCGCCGCTTCGGCCAAGGTGGGCGAGCTGCTTGACGCCGCCGCGGGGGAGGGTAAGCTCGTAGCGGCCATATGCGCCGCGCCCTCGGTTTTGGGCGAGAGAGGGCTTCTTCGCGGCAGACGCGCGGTGTGCTTCCCCGGGTTCGAGAGCAAGCTGTTGGGCGCGGACGTCAGAGCTACCGCTACCGAGACGGACGGCAACGTCATCACCGCGTGCGGAGCGGGGGCGGCGCTGAAGTTCGGCTTCGCCATTGTGGAGTATTTTAAGGGCAAGGCGGTCGTCGACAGGCTTTGCCGGGATATGCAGTGCCTGAGGTAGCTCTCCCGGGCGGGGCCGAGCGGCGGAAGACCGAGTTTCGCGAGATAGCCAAAAACCGCCGCGCCACCCTGCTCCCGGAGGATAAACGGGCGCGGGACGCCGCTTTGGTGAGCCTGGTCCTCTCGTTGCCGGAGTACCTGGCGGCGGATTTGGTTTTATGCTACGCCGCGTTGCGTTTGGAGCCTGATTTGCGGCCCGTGGCGGAGGACGCGCTCCGCCGGGGGAAGCCGGTCGCCTTTCCGCGCTGCGGGCCGGAGCGGGGGGATATGCGGTTCTATACGGTGAGTTTGCTCTGTGACCTCGCCCCCGGTGCGTACGGGATACCCGAGCCCCCGCCTGTCTCCCCGGCTAATGTTACCCCGCGTACACTTTGCCTTGCGCCGGGGCTGTGCTTTTCGCCCGACGGGAGGCGGCTCGGGCGGGGCGGGGGGTACTACGACCGCTTTTTGGTTGTGTTTCCCGGTGTCGGCGCCGGTGTGTGCTACGAGGAGGATTTATCCGGCGATGTTCCGGCGACGGCGCTTGACCGCCCGGTGGACTTAGTGGTGACTGATAAGCGTGTATTCAGAAGATAAGCAAGGAGTCAGCGTATGAGCGACGAGTTAGACGAAAATCGGAACCCCTCCCTCCCCGGCGGGGGCACGGCGCCCGAGGGTCGGCCCCGGAGCGGGGGTATATCCCCCGACGAGCCGCCCCGGCACGGGGGGTCATCTCCTGACGATTTGCCCCGGCGCGGGGGGTCATCTCCTGACGGTTTGTTCCGGAGCGAGGGGACGGCGCGGAGCGGTTCCGCGGAGCGAGAGGGCACAGCCCCCGGCGACCCGCCCGAGCGAGAGAGCACAGCTCCCGACGGCTCTCCCGAGCGCGGCGATATAGCACGGAGCGTTTCCACGGGGCGAGAGGGTACAGCCCACGACGGGCCGCCGGTCTATGTCCCCCCCGGCGAGGACGAGGACGCCCCCGTCTATGTCCCACCCACGGAGCGCGGGGAGACTGACGGGTCGGAGGGCGTCGCTCCCGGGAGCAACGGGCTGGACCTTTCCATTTTGGACGAGTTGGACCCGTTTCCCGACGCCCCCGCGCCGGCGGATCCCGTACCCGAGGGCAAGAAGAAAAAGAAGCGCAAGAAGCCCCGCCGCAAGGGGTGCTTCTCCGCCGTTGTGTGGGTAATAGGCATCATCGTGGCGTCGGTGGGGCTTACATTCGGCGCGCTCACCGTCGTGGCGGACTTCCTCGGTATAGGCAAATCGGGAACAGTGCAGCTGGAGATTAAACCCGGGACTTCCAGCGCGAACATAGCCCGTCAGCTTGACGACACCGGCGTCGTCCGCTTCGGGACGCTGTTCAGAGTGTACTCCAAGTTTATGCATTTTGACGGGACCTATCAGTACGGAGTATACACTATAGACAAGGAGAACGGCTACGAGGCGATAGCGCATATTCTCCAGGAGGAGGGCGCTAAAGCGGAGACGGTGACGGTTACCATTCCGCAGGGAGCGGGTATGGACGAGATCCGCCGGCGGTTCGTCGAGGCGGGGATTTGCACCGAGGACGAGTTCCGCGAGGCGGCGGGCGACCTCGACTACTACTCCGAGTTCGATTTCGTCTCCGAGATCCCCGTGGAGCGGGTCTACTACAAGTTAGAGGGCTACCTTTTCCCCGAAACCTACTCTTTCTACAAGTACGGCGGGGTGGAGTGCGCCAAAGAGGCCATCAAGAAGTGCCTCCAGCAAATGGACGACGAGCTGCGCCCCTACCGCGATGAGATCAAGAAATCCGGCTACACGGTGCACGAGATACTGACGCTGGCGTCGGTCATAGAGCTTGAGACTAACGGCAGCTCCGACGCCGACAAGGCGAAAGTGTCCGCCGTGTTCCAAAACCGCCTAAAGTGGACGGGTGAGCCGAGGCTGTTGGGCTCCACCCCCACATCCAAGTACCCCTACGGCAACGGCCGCTACGACACCAACAAGACGGAGGGCCTGCCTCCGGGCCCCCTTTGCACCTCCACCGCGGCGTCTATAAAGGCGGCTGTCCGCCCGGAGAAGGATTTCGACTACGACTACTTCGTCACCGATAAAAACGGGCAATTCTACTACAACAAGACCATAGACCAGCACAACGCGACCATAGCCGACCTCAAGCGGCGCGGGCTTTGGGCGTAGGATAGATATTTATTATAAAGGAGTGTTACGGTATGAAGAGGTTTTTGGCGGTAGTTTTGGCGCTCGCGCTGGCGGCGTTCGGGCTTGTCGGCTGCGGCAAGGCGAAGGAGATCTCGTCCTCCACCGATATGGAGTACGTCAAGGAAAAGGGTACGCTGATAGTCGGGATCACCAGTTTCGAGCCGATGGATTATCAGGACGAGAGCGGCAAGTGGATAGGCTTCGACGCGGATATGGCGCGGGCGTTCGCGGAGTACCTGGGTGTCGAGGCGAAGTTCCAGCTGATCGAGTGGGACAACAAGGTTTTCGAGCTTAAAGATAAGAACATTGACGTCGCCTGGAACGGGATGACCCTCACCGACGACGTCTTAGCGGAGATGGAGTGCTCGTCCCCCTATTGCTCCAACGCTCAGGTGGTCGTGGTCAAGGCGGCGGACAGGGAGAAATACACCACCGAGGAAAGCGTCAAGGGGCTGACCTTCGCGGTCGAAGCCGGCTCCGCGGGCAAGGACGCCGCCGCCGCGCTTGGCGCCAAGTGCAACGAGGTGGAGTCCCAGGCGGTCGCGCTGATGGAGGTGCAGTCGGGCAACTCCGACGCCGCCGTCATCGACCTGCTGATGGCGGGCGCTATGATAGGCGAGGGCACCGCCTACCCGGATCTCTGCTACACCGTGCGGCTCACCGAGGAGCAGTACGGAGTGGGTTTCCGCAAGGGCTCGGATTTGGCGGAGGAGCTGAACAAGTTCCTCAAGGCCGCCTACGACGACGGCACCCTGGCCGAGTGCGCCGAGAAATACAACCTCACCGACGCTCTGTTAGAGCAGTAAACGGGACCGGGAGTGGGTTCAACCCCGCTCTCATTTTCAGAGAATAGGCGCTGTTTAGTATGCTTTCTTTTGCTCTCATTTTTTGGGGAAAGTATGTGACGGATGGACGTATTTCTAACCGTTATCGGCGGGCTTAACGAGGGCTTCCTGCAGACGTTTTTGCTCTTCGCGGTGACGCTTTTGGGCGCGCTCCCGCTGGGGCTGGTGGTCGCGTTCGGGACTATGAGCCGCGTGCCGCCGCTGCGCTGGCTCTGCAAGACGCTGGTCTGGGTGATACGCGGCACCCCGCTGATGTTGCAGCTGCTGGTAATATTTTACATACCGGGGATGATCACCGGCAGGAGCCCCTGGGCCGGGATGCCCAACGGGCGGTTCACTGCGGCGGCGGTGGCGTTCGTGATCAACTACGCCTGCTACTTCTCCGAGATATACCGCGGCGGCATTGAGGGGGTCCCGGTGGGGCAAAAGGAAGCCGGGCAGGTTCTGGGGCTGTCCGGCTCGCAGATATTCTTCAAGGTCACCCTGCTGCAAATGGTCAAGCGCGTGATCCCGCCTATGTCTAACGAGATAATCACCCTCGTGAAGGACACCTCCCTCGCTAACGTCATTTCCGTGCAGGAGCTGATTTTCGTGGGCGACGCGTTCCGCACCGGGTGGAAGGGCGTCGCGGCGGGGCTGGTCTGGCCTATGTTCTTCACCGGGGTGTACTACCTGCTTTTCAGCGGCGCGCTGACTTTGCTCTTCGGAAAGCTCGAGAAGAAACTCTCATTTTTTAAGATTTGAGGCGGCGGATTGGCATTCTTAGAAGTATCGAGAATTGAGAAGTCATTCGGGAAAACGCGGGTGCTGCGCGGAGTGGGGTTCTCTCTCGAGAAGGGGGAAGTCTTGGCGATTATCGGCTCCTCCGGCAGCGGTAAGACCACGCTGCTTCGCTGTCTGAACTTCCTCGAGCTGGCGGACGCCGGCACTGTGACGCTGCGGGGCGAGGAGATTTTCCGCGCGGGTGTCGACTACTCCGACGCCGAAATCCGCCTGAAGCGGCTGCGGCTGGGTCTTGTGTTCCAGTCGTTCAACCTGTTCCCCCAGTACACCGCTTTTGGCAATCTCTGCCTCGCGCCGAGGCTGCTGAAGCGCGGGAGCGAGGAGGAAATCCGGGATAAGGCGCGGCTGCTGCTCGGGAAGGTCGGGTTATCGGAGCGCGCCGACGCCTACCCCTGCGAGCTTTCCGGCGGGCAGCAGCAGCGGGTCGCCATCGCGAGGGCGCTGATGTTGGAACCCGACGTGCTTTGCTTCGACGAGCCCACCAGCGCGCTCGACCCGGAGCTCACCGGCGAGGTGCTGAAGGCAATCCGCGAGCTTAAGTCCGGCGAGAGGACAATGATAATCGTGACCCACGAGATGGAATTCGCCCGCCGCGTCGCTGACCGGGTGATATATATGTCGGGCGGCGTGGTGGAGGAGGCCGGCACTTCGGAGGAGGTTTTCGGCAGCCCCAAAAGCGAGAAGCTCCGCAATTTCCTCCGGGCGGGAGCGAGGGGCGGCGAGTATTGAACGCGGTAGAGTATATAGAGAGCCTGGGCTCGTTCCCCCGGCGACCCTCGCTTGAGAGAATATCCGCGCTGCTTGAGCGTTTGGGCGACCCGCAGAAAGGGTTGCCCTGTTTTCACGTCGCCGGGACGAATGGGAAAGGCTCGGTTTGCCGCTACATCTGGGGGATCCTGCACGAGGCGGGCTACCGCGCTGGGCTGTATCTTTCCCCCTATGTTGACGACTTTCGCGAGAGGATATCCGTGTCGGGCGAGATGATCCCGCCCGCCGCTTTGGAGGAGCTGACCGAGAGGGTGACGAGCGCCGCCGCTTCGTTGCCGGACGGGCTGCGGCCCACGCAGTTCGACTTCATCACCGCGGTCGCTTTTTCCTATTTTAAGGAAGCGGGGTGCGACGCGGTAGTCCTTGAGACGGGGCTTGGCGGGCTTTACGACCCGACCAACGTCGTCGAGGACCCCCTTTGCGCCGTGATAACCTCCGTCTCCAAGGACCACACCGCCGTGTTGGGGAACACGTTAGCCGAAATCGCCGCGCAGAAAGCGGGAATTATGAAGCCGGGTCGCCCCGTGGTCGTCTACCCCGAGCAGGACCCGGAGGTATCCGCCGTCTTACGGGGGACGGCTCGCGAGAAGGGTTGCCCGTATTTTACGCCGGACCTCTCCCGGCTTGCCGTCACGGACCTCGGGCTGGGGGGCAGCGCGGCGCGGTACGGGGATCTGAGCTTTACCCTCTCGATGCCGGGGGGATTTCAGCCGTTAAACGCCGCCACGGCGATAGAGACGGTGGCGCGGTCGGGGCATGCCGTCCCGCCGGACGCGGTTGTGAGGGGACTTGAGCGCGCCAAACTTCCCGCCCGCTGCGAGGTCGTGGAGCGCGAGCCGCCGCTGGTGTTTGACGGGGCGCATAACCCCGGCGCGGCGCGGCGGCTGGCTGAATTTGTGCGGCGCACCCTCCCCGCCCCCGTGACCGCCGTTATGGGTATGATGGCGGATAAGGACGTCGCGGGAGTGCTGCGGGAGTTGGCGCCCTGTTTCGCGCGTATTTACTGCGTGGAGCCGCCCAGCCCCCGCGCTATGCCAGCCGGTGACCTCGCTGCCCTCGCGCGGGAGTATACGGAGGCTGAAGTCTGTCCGGACCCGCTCACTGCGCTGCGCAAAGCCCGCTCCGCCGGCGCGTCAGTCGTCGTCTGCGGGTCGCTGTACCTCTTCAGGGAGCTTCGTTCGGGTCTGTAGATTTGCCGACGCCGTTTGCGGGTAGCTGTACTTTTAAGAAGAGCTCCGCGGCGCGGTTGGATCGACCGCTCCAGACGGCGGTTACAGCAGGGTGGGGGCGGAGCCGGACTGATTGTAACAGCCGGGCCGCCTCGCAAATCGCCGCGCCCACGGTAAAGGGCCCGGCGGGACCTCCGGGCTACTCCACGTGCCGGCGAATCTCCGGGCTTCAGGGGACGGGCTTTTTGTACACCCGCGAGCCTTCCCGAACCGGCGGGCAAAGGCTGCCCGGAAGCGTTGAGCCTAACTCGACAGCGGCGAGCCGTCCCCGAACCGGCGGGGCCTTTGTACCGGGCACGGCGAGTTCGGAATAAACACAGCGAGTTTCCGGAGGCGGTGCCGGGGGTACCTCCGGGCTGTCCCTCGAGCCAGTGTGCCCCCTGGTTCCCTCGGCAGGGGTTTTCTGCACATCTGTTGGCTTCCCCCATCCAGCAGGCAAAAGCTACCCAGAAACACTGAGCCATAAACGATAACGGCGAGCCGTCCCCGAACCTGCGAGCCTTTGTACCGGGCTCGGCAAGCCCGGAATGACCCCGGCGGGGTCCCGGAGCCAGCGCCGGCGGGACCGCCGGGCTACCCTCGCTTTAGCGAATAACAGGCTCTCGGTATAAGATGCAGCTACCCCCAAACAACACGGGTGGGGGCAATTCCTCCCGACTTTCGCAAACCACTCAGCCCACTGGCGCGCCGAACTTCTTTTCTGTCCGCTTTTCATAAGGGGCCCCCGCGGCGCCGTAAGGCGTC
>CAYOSS010000070.1:0-9615 GCA_964406705.1 uncultured Eubacteriales bacterium | reverse complement strand
GACGAAACAGCGAAGGCTTCATCCCAGCAGCGGTCGGCGAGGCGCCGCGCGGGGGTGTGCGACGAGCCGGGCACCGCAAGGTGGGCAAAAGACTTCCAAACGCTGAAAGCTCTCAGCCATCGCGGCATACCCTCGCGCAGCGAGAAGCAGCCCCCGGTGCGGGGCGGAGCCATGCGAGCCGCCGGGTTATCCTCTAAGCGCGGCAAGCCTGCCAAATACAGGCGGAGCCGGAGCTCCCGCCACCACCGAGCTACCCTCGCGCGGCGAGGAAAATCCTTTAGAAAGGCGAACCGAAATGAACCTTACCGTTTCATTAGACAGGCTGCGCGGAGAGACGGGGATAATCTCGTCGAAATCCCACCTGCAGCGGCTCCTGGTCTGCGCGGCGTTCGCGGACGGGCCTACCGTGATACGCGGCGCCGACCTCTGCGGGGACGTCGCGGCGGCGGCGGGGTGCGTCCGGGCGCTCGGGGCCGGCGTCGCGGTAGACGGGCGCTCCCTTTACATTACCCCCGTAAAAAGCCCGACCGAGAACCCCCTCCTCGACTGCGGCGAAAGCGGAACGGCTCTGCGCTTCCTGCTGCCCGTGGTGGCGGCGCTCGGGACGGGCGCGAGGTTCACCGGGCGCGGGCGGCTGGCGGAACGGCCCCTCTCGCCTCTCTACGAAATACTCTCGGAAAACGGCTGCAGGCTGTCCGAAAGGGGCGTGTTTCCCCTTCGCGTGGAGGGGCGGCTGCGCGGCGGGGAGTTTACCGTTGACGGCGGAGTGAGCTCGCAGTTTATAAGCGGGTTGCTGCTCGCCGCGCCTCTTACGGGCGAGACGGTCACGGTGACGCTCACGGGCAGGGCGGAGTCGCTGCCGTATATCGGTATGACCGAGCGGGTGATGTCGCTTTTCGGAGTGAATGTGGAACATCCCGCGCCTCTTTGCTACCGGGTGGGGCCCGGCGCGTACCGTTCCCCCGGGGCGGTCACGGCGGAGGGGGACTGGTCCAACGCGGCGTTCTGGCTCGTGGCGGCGGTCCTTTCAAACAGTGAGGATTTTACTCTTAAGGGGCTCGACCCCTCCTCCCCTCAGGGGGACCGGGTGATAGCGGACTTCCTGCGGACGGCGGGCGCGCGGGTGGACGTGTCCCCCGACGGGGTGAGGGTCTCGCGGGAGGGGGATCTTCGCCCGTTCACGGCGGACGCGGCCCAGTGCCCGGACTTGGTGCCGGCGCTTGCCGTGCTGATGTGCGGGGCGGTCGGGGTGTCGGAAATCCGCGGGGCGGCGAGGCTCCGGCTTAAGGAGAGCGACCGCCTGCTCACCGTGGGCAATTTGGTAAGAGCCCTGGGCGGCGAGGTCCAGGCGCTTCCCGAGGGCTTAAGGATATACGGCGAGGGGCGGCTTCGCGGGGGCACGGTGGACGCCGCCGGGGATCACCGTATAGCTATGGCCGCCGCCGCCGCCGCTCCGCTTTGCCGCGAGCCCGTGAGGATTACGGGAGCCGAGGCCGCGGACAAGTCGTACCCCGGGTTCTTCGACGCTTTCCGCCTCGCCGGGGCGGGGGTCGCGGCTTCGGAGCAGCGTGTCGGTTGATGAGCTTTCCCCGCTTTTCGCCTGGTCGGGGCTAACGTCATGGTTGCGAAGCGGCGTATTGAAGGATTGAGCTTTTCGCTTTATTTGTTTTGCCGGGGCGAGGGTTACGGTTTCGGAGCAGTGTCCCGGCTGAGCGAGCTTTCTTCGCTTTCCGCCACGCCGGGGCGGGGGTTACACCCTTAAAGCAGCAAGGAGCAGTAAGGAACGGCGCGCCGGCGGGGAGAGCGCCCCTTTGCGGGGGAAGGCTCGGTCACGTTTCTTCTCCGGGGCGTCGAATGATGACGCACTTTCTTCGGGGGTGGTAAGAGGCGACGCCCCGCCGGGGAGTTAAGAGGGTGCGTACCTTCTCGGGGAGTTAAGAGGTGACGCACCTCCCGGGGGCTTTATGCGGCTGTGCGTTTCCCCGGGGGCCTAAGCGGCTGCGCTCCACCCGCGGGGGAGCGTCAAGCGGCCGCGCGGCGGGCTTCCGCGTCGGAAACCTTCTGCGCTGTCCCGGTGCCGTCGGGGCGGTTGCTGCACCCCCGATATTGCGCGGCGGGGTCCCGTGCCGGCAATTCTCCCTGCGTCGCCGGGAGTGCCGCACACCACGAATTGCTATGGCGGGTTCCCGCGCGGGGGTTTCCTCCGGCGGAGCAGCCCGCCTTTTCGTGTTGCTGCGGACCTTCCGGTAAGGGGAACGGGCGGTGCCGTCTCGGCGCGGCGGCGTTCTATGCGCGTAAGATCGTCTCAGAGCAGTTAGGGGGAGCCCGCGCGGGGCATATATTCGCCGGGGCAGTGTTCTTTCTTTCTTCGCGCCTCCCGCTCGTCCCGTGTCTCACTCTCCCCGCGTCCTCGCGGCAACCGGACCCCCCCCGGCTTCCCTAACCGCTCTGCTTCCGGCAGGACGGGGGATCCCCCTCTCACTCTCCCCGCGTCCTCGCGGCGAGCTCACCCCCTTATCCTGCGACGATGCGCCTGGCGCGCTGCCGCCAAAGTTCCTTTGTATCCGCGTGCCGGGCGCGCCGTTCTCAAAGCCCCCTCACACCCGCGTGCCGGGCGCTCCGTCCGCCCGCGCCCATCGGCGGGGAAATAGCGCCGGCAGCGGATTCACCAAATCTGAGCTCCCAATTTATGGCATTTTGCCTTGATCCGCCTCTTAGGGGGCGGATTTTTCGCGAAAAACCGGAAAATTTTTCAAAAATCCTCTTGACAAGGGGGGGGGGGGACTTGGTATAATAATGAACATCATAGCCGCCCCGCCCGCGCGATGTCGCTCTGCCCTGTGCCACGGGAAGGTGGGGCACACGGGTAAACGACGCGCATTTGTGCGGGGAACGCCGACCCCTTACAGCTCGGTAAGGCGGATGGCAGACCTGTAAGCGGCACGCGCTTAAAAGGGAGTACCGCGCCCCGCGTCTTGGAAAGGCGGAGGGCACACGGGGGAAACGGTACGAGCCGGAGGAGTGTAGTCGCACCCCCGTCTCGGCAAGGCTGAAGGTGCGCCTGTAAGCGGCAAGTGCCCACAAGGGGAGCGCGGCGCTTCACGTCCCGGCAAGGCAGAGCACACAGGTATGTGGAATGTGGTAAGGCGGAGGGCGCGTCGGTAAACGGTACGCGCACGCGAGGGACCGCCGTCCTCGTTTCTCGGCAAAGTGGGGGCACACCTGTGAGCGGCACGCGCCCGCGAGGGACCGCCGCGCGTATGGCGAGGCTGTTAGCCGGTCGGCGGTTCAGATTACGTTAAACGGCGTTTGCCCTCGGGGGGAGCGCCGAGCAAAAAATATTGAAGCGGAGGTAACGGGTATGAGATGTTCCAAATGCGGGACCGAGTTCGAGGGGAATTTTTGCCCCTCCTGCGGCACGCCGGCGGCGGAGTCGGCTTCTTCGCCCCCTGTATCGCCGGAGAACCCGGTACAGGCGGGTGTCGCGGCGGGCAACGCTAATCTCGGCGGCGCGCCGGGCCCCGCTTCCGGTTCTTCGGCGTCTAACGCGGTTACCCCCGTTTCCGGATCTCCCGTGTCCGGCGGATCCGCGCCCGGCGGCTCCGCATCTGACGCGGTGGGTGGAGTCGGCTCCAACGCGATAAGCGGCGGCGGCTTCGGCGCGGCGGGCGGTGTCAGTTCCGGCGGCACGGCGCAGTCGGGCGGCACGATACAGAAAACTCCGGCTTCACAGGCGGGCGGCGAGGTGTCCCTATCGGGCGGTACGATTTCCTCGGGCGGCGCGGGCGGAAAGACGGGCAAGCGGGTCCGCAAAAAGCCGCTTATTATCAGCGCGATAGCGGCCGTTCTTGTAGTCGTGTTAGTCGCCGTCATTATCTTTTCGGTTAGAGGCAAAGGGGGCGACAGCGGGCTGTTCTACATAAAGGACGGCGAAGTGTATTACTCTGATCTGGGGAAGAAGAGCCAGCCCTGGCGGGTCACCTCGGATTTTAACCTGCTGGGAACCGATTCCGCGGGGTCAATAGCCTGGATGTTCCCCAAGATCGGAGCGGTCGCGTCGTTCACCGACGACGGGAAGTATGTCGTCTATTTCGACAATTCCGACGAGGATTCCGACGGGTACGATTTGTATGTTAAGAAACCGGGCGGGGCGGGAAGCCAGTCCGAGAAGATAGCCTCCGATGTAGTGATGTATTCGGTGGAGGGCTCGCAGATAACCTACATTAGAGAGGACAGCGGGAGCGGGGCGCTGTATCAGTACAATATTTCCAAGGGCTCGAAGGACAAGGTCACGAACGACGACGTGCCCTTTTATATGGTCGCGGACGGCGGGCGGAAACTGCTGTTCTTTGTGGATGACGACGACGACGACGCGATTTACATTAAATACGCCGGGAAGGACAAAGAGAAGGTTGTAAGCGGAGTCGAGTCGATCGATTATGTCAGCAAGGATTTATCAACGGTCTACTACCGGAAGAACGACTCCCTTTACAGGAAGCGCGAAGGGAAAGAAAGCGAGAAGATAGCGTCCGATGTAGACGGTGTTATTGACATTTACGATTCCGGTGAGTGTTATTATTACAAGAAGGTTACGGACGAGCGCCCTCTGAGCGATTACTTCGACGACGATATGCGGGAGTCCGACGCGGCGATGACGGAGCCGGATATAGATGATTTCGAGAGCGAAGACGGCTGGGATTTCGAGAGATATTTTGAAGCCGGAAGGCAGTATTACGACAAGACCGACAGGGACGACTTCAGGGAGTATATCGCGGACGAGACATATGAGACTCAGTCTTATAATCTCTACTATTACGACGGGAGCAAGTCGGAGCTAATCAGCAAGGACTATTATTCGAGCCGCAAATCCGCTTCCGACGCGGCGGTGCTGGTATTCAGGGAGAGCAAGACTTCCGAGCCGGAAAAAATAAAGTTCTCGGAAATGGAGGACTATTACACCAGTATGTACTCAATCGAGAGCGAGATCGAGGAAAGGACGAGATCGTCCACCGAATTGCGCATAGCGGTCGGTAAGAACGTTTCGCCGATGAATAGCGATACCCGCATCAGCAAAATCAGCATCAACAAGGACGGGAGCCTGCTTTATTACTGCGACGCCGACGGCGTTTTGTCCCGCGTGAAGATCAAGAACGGCAAGCCCGGCAGCCCCGAGAAATACGACGACGACGTCTCCTATATGAGGTTTGTCGGGAAATCGAAGATCGCGTACCTGAAAGCCTACAACGACAACGAGGGCGATCTCTACATCGATAAAAAGAAGGTCGACTCCGAGGCGACTTACAGCACGCTGGCCTATCTGAAATACAAGGGCGACGCGGATTCCGTTTACTACTTCGCGGGGCTGAACCCCTACGGGATCGGCACGCTAAAACGCTTCAAGGGCGGGAAATCCGAGAAAATCGCGGACGACGCGTTCTACAACATTAAACTGCTCGGTAACGATAAAATCTTGTATCTTTACGATTACAGCAGCAAGTCGCACACCGGAGAGCTTCGTCTGTGGGAAAAGGGCAAGCAGAGGAAGATCGACGATGATGTCATCTGCATGATTTCCAATACCCCCATGTGGAGCGCGGATTATTCGAGGTGGTACTAAGGCGGGAACGCCGTTCTCCGTTTAGCTATATCCCCTGTCTCCCCGCCACCCCTCGCCAAAACCACAGGGTGGCTCAATCCACACCGTGGAAAAGAGGGGGACAAATGCTTTAAGGCAATACCGCATAATGACCCAGCGTCAGATGCGCCGCAGATTTTTCGTTAGACGAAGCGAAAAGCGCAGGGAATACTTTGTGTATTGCCGAGCATTTTCGCGAGAGTTAACGGAAAATATGCAAGCAGATGATGCTGGGAGCCGTAGGCGGTCATTGTGCGGTGTTGCCTCAAATATAATATATAAATGCTTAAAGAGATAATAATAAAATGCTTGTCGAGAGGTTGACAAGCGCGTAAATCTTTCGTATAATGGGCATAGAGCCGCCGTGAGAGCGGTCAGAAAAAAGGAGGAGAGACAATGGACAACAACGCCAACTTTCAGGGTAACGCGAACTACAACGCGCCGCCCGCGCAGCCGCCCTACCCCGTGATGCCGCTTAAGACCAACCGCGCCTTGTGGAAGGTCATCGTATTCGGCATCCTGACTTTCGGGATTTACGAGATCGTGGTGCTGAGCGGCGTCTCCACCGACATCAACCTGATAGCCTCGCGCTACGACGGGCGCAAGACGATGCACTACTGCCTGGTGGTGTTCGTCTTCTCCTGGCTGACGTTCGGCATACTCCCGCTCGTGTGGTTCCACAGGCTCTCCTCGAGGATCAGGAACGAGCTTTTCCGCCGCCGGATCAACTACTCCTTCGGCCCGGCGGACTACTGGCTCTGGAACATACTGGGGGCGCTCATCATCGTGGGGCCGTTCGTCTATATGCATAAGCTCCTCAAGGCGATGAACCTGCTCTCCGAGAACTACAATTTTCAGGGTTGACAGCGATCGTTCTAATGCTCTAAGGGGGCGCAATTCCGGGGCCGGCCGCGCTTGCCTCTGAATAAGGCTACCTTATTAAGAAAAATGCCCGTGGCGGGGGATCTTCCCCTCGTCGCGGGCTTGTTTTATGCCGCCCCCGGGGCCCGGAAAGGGGCTTAAAACGCGGATGGGACGCGCCGGGGCACGCTTAAAGACAAAGGGACCACGCCGGGGACGCACCGGGACACCTCAGAGGCGGACGGGCATGCCCGAGCACGCTGGGATACCTCGGGGGCAGAAGGGCACGCACCGGGGGCGCGCCGGGGCACGGGATAACCCGCATGGGCAGCGGGAGTACGCCGAAGGACAGGGAGACGTTCCGGGGCACGTTGGGGCACCCGCCGGGGCACATTAGCAAAAAAAGGCATGCCAAACCTGTTGGGACACCCCAGAGACGGAGGGGTACACACCGGGGCACGCTGAAACCCGTCGGGACGCCCGGGGGCGGAAGGGCTCGCCCGAACGCGCCGGGGTATGCCGAAGGATAAGGAACACGCCTGGATACCTCGAGGGCGAAAGGGCTCGCCCGAGCACACCTGGGTATGTCGAAGGATAAGGGGCGCGCCGGGGCACGCCGAAGGACAGGGGGGTGCTCCGAGGCACGGGGGAGCACGTCGGGGCACCCACTGGGACTCCCGGGGATATAAGGGCACGCTGAAACCCATCGGGACACCCCGGGGCACCCCAGGGGCGGACGGACATGCCCGAACACGCCGAGATACCTCGGGGGCGGGAGGGCTCTCCCGAATACACCTGGGTATGTCGAAGGATAAGGGACGCGCCGGGATATCTCGAGGGCGAAAGGGCTTGCCCGAATACACTGGGGTATGCCGAAGGATAAGGAGCGTGCCGGGGCACGCCGAAGGACAGGGGGGTGCTCCGAGGCACGGGGGAGCACGTCAGGGCACCCACTGGGGCACCCGGGGATATAAGGACACGCCGAAACGCACCGTGACGCGCCGACACCCGCTGACACCCGCCGGGACACCCCGGGGCGGACGGACATGCCCGAACACGCCTGGATACCTCGAGGGCGGAAGGGCTCGCCCGAATACACCGGGGTATGCCGAAGGATAAGGGGCGCGCCGGGGTATGCCGAAGGACAGGGAGACGCTCCGGGGCACGTTGGCGCACGCGCGGGGGCGCATCAGCAAAAAGGGCACGCCCAAACCCGCGGGATACGCTGAAACCCGCCGGGCCGCGTGGGGGCGCGCCGAATGGTAAGGGGGGCGCGTCAACCCCGCCGGGGCACGTCGGCACGTGCGGAGCCGCCCGCGCTACTCCGTGGTGAGGTAGCTTGTGACGGCGTAGACTACCCGTCCGTTCCACTCCAGCCGCGACCAGCCCCTGTCCCCGACCCCGGTGCGGCGGACGTATTCGCCTTTCTTGAGGGTGTAGAGCACGTTGGAGCCGTCCGTGGTGGGCGCGTCGCGGAGATTGGTTTCATCCTTGGCCGTGACCCTCTCGTCCACGTCGCGGAAGGTCTCCCCGGTGGAGGGGGAGGGGGAGGATGACGCCGCCGTGTCGGTCAGCAGCCGAGTGACGGCGTAGACGACCCGCCCGTTCCACTCCAGCCGCGACCAGCCCTTGTCGCTCACCGCCACGCGCCGCAGGAACTCCCCGGCTCGCAGCGTTCCCACCACCTCGCTGCCGGAGTAGGGCAGGGCGCGGAGGTTCACCTCCTCCTTCGCCGTGACGCGGTCGTCCACGGGGGTGAAGGTGTTCCCCTCCACCACGTCGGCGGGAGCGGGGGGCTTGTAGCCGAGGTCCGTGGTAAGGTAACTTGTGATCGCGTAGACCGTTTCGCCGTTCCGGCTAAGCCGCGACCAGCCGTTGGCGCCGACCCCGGTCCGCCGGGCGGTCTCCCCGTTTTTAAGCACGCCCACGACCCGGCTTTTGGTGGACGCGCCCTCGCGCAGGTTGACCTCGTCCTTGGCGGTGACGGTTTCCGAGACCGGGGTGTAGCTGTCGCCCGACGCGGCGGAGGGGGCGGACGCCGCCGGGGGAGACGCGGAAGGGTCCTTGGGCGAGGCTTTATTCTTCTTAAAATAGCATACCGATAGGTCCACGTCGCCCTCTACCCCCGGCACCGAGCCACGGTTGGTGTACTGCCAGGCGGAGAATTCGCCCCCGTAATCGGGGGTTTCCTTTTGCGGATAGGCGGTGTCGGGGTACTGCGCGACCCAGATTTTGTGCCGCTCCGCGATTTTTCCGAGGTCCCAGAAGGCGCCGTTCTCGAGTTCGGCCGCGTTGCCGTAGAGCATAGTGTCGTAACCCGCCTTCGCCACCGCGTCGAGGAACGCGAGGGCCGCCGCCGAACGGGTCTTGGCGGACACCCCGCTCATACGGCTGTCGGGCGAGGCGAACCCCTCGCAGTCGTACACCACGGGGTAGGAGACGGGGTAGCAGGCGATGTTTCGCAGCACGAAGGAGGCCTCTTCTTTGGCCTCCGCGACGCTTATGGCCGTAGAGAAGAAGTACACGCCGAGCCTGACGCCCGCCGCGCCGGCACGCTGGAGGTTGTAGTCGGCGGAGGAGTCCTTGCATATTTCGCCCTCGCCGCTCCTGTAGCCCACTCTGACAAAGGCGTAGTCGCAGCCCGACGCCGCGACCTTCTCCCAGTCGATGACACCCTGCCATTTGGAGACGTCGATCCCGTGGGTGCGGCCCTCCATCGCGGGGATGTTCTCGGCGGAGAGCGCCGCGCCCGTGTCGCCCGGCTCGGTGTTCTCGGGGTCATACTCGCCCGTCCCGTAGACGGCGGAGCTGTCGCCGCCCCCGCCCGTCCCGCCGCCCCCGCACCCGGCCAACATCAGTGCCAAAAGCGCGACCAACAGCGCCGCCGCCCGCCGGGGGAACGATTTCGGTATCCGCATAGGGACAGATCCTTTCTAATTGGGGCGTCGCGCGCCCCTTGACTGTTTCCCGGCTGAGCCGGGGGAATACGGCAGCTTTCTTTTGCGCTGAGGGTAGCCCGGCAATGGCGGGGGCTTGCACGGTCCCGTACGGCGCCGGGGGGCTGCTTCTCGCTAACGCGAATTTAGCTTTCTAATTCTTCCCAGCTGGGCTGGGGAACG
>CAYOSS010000069.1:0-9651 GCA_964406705.1 uncultured Eubacteriales bacterium | reverse complement strand
AGCTTTCCAATCTTTCCCAGCTGGGCTGGGGAACGATGTCCGCTTTTCTTCTCTGAGCCGTAGGGAGCGGCGGTCCCACCATCTTCGGCTCCGCCCGGCTCCGCTGACTTCTTCCCGCTAACGCGAAGTTAGCTTTCTAATTTTCCCCAGCGCGGCTGGGGGAACGTTGTCCGCTTTTCTTCTCTTCGCCGACGGGCGCGGCTGAAAGAAGAAAAGCGGACAGAAAAGAAGTTCAGCGCGCCGGCTTACTTCTACGCCGAACGCTGAGAGGTTATGGGGTAGCCGCCACCTTCACCGCAGCCCTTGTGCCTTCGAGGTTGGTGCAGTGGTCCCGCCAACGCCGGGTCCGGGGTCCCGCCGGGGTCATTCCGGGCTTACCGAGCCCGGTACAAAAGGCTCGGTGGTTCGGGGGCGGCTCGCCGCTGTCGAACTGAGCTCGGCTCTCGTGGGGTAGCTTTTTGCCTGCCGAACGGGGGTAGCCCGCAGGTATGCAGGGAACCTCCCTACTTCGTATGGGGTAGCCACTGAGCCTCCCGGCGGGCGGGGCGGAGCCAAGAAAGCCCCCGGCAGCACCGGGCTACCCCGCAAACCGCCGTGTCTCTGGCAACGGGGCGGAGCCGAGCGATCCACCGGTCGCCGCCGAGCTATCCCCTAAACTACCGCGCTGCCGGTAACGGGTCTACCGTTCGCCACCGGGCTCCCCCCGCGATAGCGAACCCACGGGCTCCCCCGACAAGGACCCGCTGTACACCCGCGAGCCGCCCCTGACCGGTAGGCAAAAGCTACCCGGAAGCGCCGAGCCCAAATCGACAGCGGCGAGCCTACTCTAACCTGCGAGCCTTTTGTACCGGGCTCGGCGGACCACGAATGAACACGGCAGGATTCCGGAGCCGGCGCCGACGGGACCGGCGGGCTACCCCAGACACCGACGAACTTCCGGGCTCCTCGGTAGGGGCTCCCCGCACACCCGCGAGCCGCCCCTGACCGGTAGGCAAAAGCTACCCGGAAGCGCCAGTCCCTAATCGATAGCGGCGAGCTTACCCAAAGCAGCGAGCCTTTTGTACCGGACTCGGTAAGCCCGGAATGAATACGGCGGGGTCCCGGAGCCGGCGTTGGCGGGACCTCCGGGCTATCCTCGTAGGCACAAGACCTACCGTTTAGGTGGCGGCTGCCCCCAAACCTCTCAGCGTTCGGCGTTGGAGCAAGCCGGTCCGCCTGAACTTCTTTTCTGTCCGCTTTTCTTCTTTCTGCCGGACCGTTCCGGCACAGAGAAGAAAAGCGGACATCGTTCCCCAGCATAGCTGGGGGAAAAGCAAGCTACCCTCGCGCAGCGAGGTGAAAATCCCCGGAGATAGGCGAAGCTAAAAGCAGCGGGACCGCCGCGCCCGTCGGCCGAGAGAGAAAAGCGGACACCGTTCCCCAGCCGCGCTGGGGAAAAATGAAAGGCTACCTCGCGCCAGCGAGAAGAAGCCCTCGGGGACGGGTGACGCTAAAGGCAGGGGGATAGCCGGACCGTTCCGGCACAGAGAAGAAAAGCGGACAACGTTCCCCAGCATAGCTGGGAAGAACTGGAAAGCTATCCCGCGAAGCGAGAAGAAATCCCCCTTAACAGGGCGGAGCCAAAGCTATCGGCTCCACAAAGCTACCCTCGCGTCAGCGAGAACCGGTCCCCGGGATCAACCGGGATAAGCCAATCTGCCGTCCGCCGGCCAATTACTCCTCAAACTCGATTTCGCCGCCGTCGGTCATCCGGGCGACCTTGGCGAGGGACTCGACGCGCACCCCGGCGTCGCGCAGCGCCTGTCCGCCCGGCTGGAAGGCCTTCTCGATGACCACTCCGGCGCCGACCAGTGTCGCTCCCGCCTCCGCCACGAGGGAGGAGAGCCCCCGCAGCGCGCTGCCCATCGCGAGGAAGTCGTCTATAATCAGCACCCGCTCGGCGGGCGTGAGGAACGCCTTTTCCACCCGGATTTGGTACGTCCTCTTGTGGGTGAAGGACTCCACGTCGGCGGTGAAGCATTCCCCCGAGAGGTTCACCGTCTCGCTCTTTTTGGCGAACACGGCGGGGACGTGGAACTTCAGCGCGGTCAGCGCCGCGACGGCTATCCCGGACGCCTCCACCGTGAGGATTTCCGTGACCCCCTCGCCCCGGAAGAGCCGGTAAAACTCGTCCGCCAGTTTATCCAAAAAATCCACGTCGAGCCTGTGGTTGAGGAAGCCGCCCACCTTCAGCACCCCGCCGGGAGCCACCGTCCCGCAGGCGCGGATTTTGTCCTCGAGCAGTTTCATTCGCCCGCCTCCCCCCCGTCGGGCCCGAGCAGGCTCTGAATTTCCGTCATAAAGGAGCTCACGTCCTTGAAGCGGCGGTAGACGCTGGCGAACCGCACGTACGCCACCTCGTCTATCTCCTTGAGCTTTTCCATAACGAGCGAGCCTATGGCGCCGGAGGTCACCTCGCGCTCGAGGGAGTTTTGCAGGGAGGTTTCTATCTCCGTGGCGGCGGTCTCAAGCTTCTCGAGGGGGACGGCTCGCTTTTCGCAGGCCCTCAGCATTCCGCCGAGCATTTTCCCCCGGTCGAAAGCCTCCCTCGTGCCGTCTTTCTTGATAACGATGAGCGGCAGGCTCTCTACGACTTCGTATGTGGTGAAGCGTTTCTTGCAGGCGAGGCACTCCCGCCGCCGCCGGATCTTGGAGCCGTCCTCCGCCGGGCGGGAATCCAGCACCCGGTCGTTGTCCTCCCCGCAGTATGGGCATTTCAAGCCGCCGTTCCTCCTTTTGCTGATTACAGGTACGCGCCGCCGGGCGGTCGGCCGCGCCGCCGTTTCCCCCCGCGAGCGTTCCGGGGCGGCGCTCCTTTTCAAGCGTCCCGGCTCAGCGCCTTTCCTTGAGCGCCCCGGGGCAGCGCTGTTTCTCGGTCACCCGATGCGGTGTCTCCGCCCGAGCACTCCAATGCAACGTCCCCCGCTCAAGCATCCCGACGCAGCTCCTCTATTTGAACTTCCCGGTGCGGCGCCCGTTCTTGAGCGCCCCGACGCGGCGCCCCCTACCCGAGCTTTCCGACGCGACGCCCATTCTTGAGCGCCCCGACGCGGCACTTCTACTCGAGCGCCCGGAGGCAGCGTCTCTGCTTGAGCGCCCCGTTTTGAGCGGCACAATGTGGCGCCCCTCGGTGAGCGTTCCGACTTAGCGCCCTTTTTTGAGTGCCCCGACTTAGCGCCTTACTCGATCGTCCCGAGACAGCGCCCGCGCTCCGCCGCCGTCAGCCGGACCGGCAGGATCTCTCCGCGCGGGTCCGCGCCGCCGGCGGGGACGGCGACCCTCGTGTAATTCTCGCTGTAGCCCTCGTATAACCCGTCCTTCAGCGTCTCGAACAGCACGTTTACCCGCCGCCCGACCTCGCCCGTCAAGAACCTTTGCTCCGCCTCGTCCGCCACCGCCCGGAGCCGGGCGCAGCGCTCTTTTTTGACGGAACCCGGCACCTGCCCCGGCATAGTCGCGGCCGGGGTCCCGGGGCGGGGGGAGAAGGGGAAGATGTGCGTCCTCGCGAAGCCGGTTTTCGCCACAAACTCCGCCGTGAGCAGGAAATCCTCCTCCTCCTCTCCGGGGAAGCCGACTATAATATCGGTCGTCACCGCCGCGCCGGGGAAGGTGCCGCGCAGCACGCTTACAAACTCCGTGTATTCGGCGGCCGTGTAGGGGCGCCTCATAGCGGCTAAAGTCCCGTCCGAGCCGGACTGGAGCGAGAGGTGGAAGTGGGGGCAGAATTTTGGGTTGGCGGCGAGGCGGAGAAGCGTCTCCCGGGGGATCTTGTCGAACTCCAGCGAGCCGGGTCTTACGCGCTCCACTCCCGGGGCGCCCGACACCGCGTCCACCGCGTCGGCCAGGGTGAACAGTTCCCCCTTGCCGTAGGAGGAGAGGTTTATCCCGACCAAGACTATCTCCTTGTAGCCCGCCGCGCCCAACGCCGCCGCCTCCGCCGCGACTGTCTCGGGGGGCTTGGAGCGGACGCCCCCCCGGCAGGCGGGTATGACGCAGTAGGCGCAGGCGTTGTCGCAGCCGTCCTCGATTTTGAGGATCGCTCTTGTGTGCCCCGGGAACGCGGTCACGGGGGGAGCGGAGACGCCGTCGCCGGGGGCGCCTTTCAGCGGGTTATCGCCGCCCGCCGTAACGCTGCCGACCGGGGCGCCGTCGCCCGTCAAGGAGCCGCCGGGGGAGAAGTTGGTCGCCTTGTCGCCGCCCACTTGTCCGCCCGCTTTCTCGCGGGGGCACCCGGCACCGGGCAGCGCGGAGGAAGCGGTCTTGCTCGCCCCGTTGCCGTTGGTCTCGCCGGAGCCGGCCTCACCGCCGCCAGCCCTGCCGTCAGTCGCTTTGCCGCCGGTCGCGGAGGTGTCCGATCCGGCGCGGGGGGTGCCATTTAGCGGGGCGCCGCCGCCCGTCAAGGAGCCGCCGGGGGAGAAGTTGGTCGCCTTGTCGCCGCCCACTGAGGCGCTGCCGATGGGGGAGTTGCCTGGTTCGCAGCCGGTTGTCCCGCTGTCGATTGCCTCGCAGCCGGTTGCCCCGCTGCCGGTCGTCTCGCAGCTGTCCGCCCCGTTGTTGTCCGCCTGTCCGCCCGCCTCTTCGCGCGGGCACCTGCCGCCGGGCAGCACGGGGGAAGCGGTCTTGCCCGCCCCGTTGCCGTTGGTCTCGCTGTAGCCCGCCTTCTCGCGGGGACATCCGGCACCGGGCAGCGCGGAGGGAGCAACCTCGCCCTCCGCCCCGCGCACGGCGGGTTCGACCTTATTTCCCGCGCCGGACGGGTTATTTCCCGCGGCGAGCGAGAGGAGCAGCGCCGGCAGGTTCTTCTGCTCCGAATGCGGGACGACCAAGTCCCCCACTTCGGCGGCCTCCTCCGGGAAACCGCTCGCGAGACACCCGGTCACCACCACGGCGCACCCGGGGTGATCCGCCCTCGCGCGGCGCGCGGCCTGGCGCGTCTTGCGGGCGCTTTCCGCCGTGACGCAGCAGGAGTTAATCACCACGAAGTCGGCCGCCTCTCCCGCCGCCGCCTCGCGGAACCCCGCGCGGGAGAGGCTTTCCGCCACGGCGCGGGACTCGTAGGCGTTTACCTTGCACCCCAACGTGCGCACCGCGAATGTCACCGCTCCGCCCCCTTGTCCCCCCGCCGGGGGATACTCTCACCTATGATATTATATGCCGGGGGAGGCGGTTTGTCAACCGATTTCGAGGCGCCGCGCTTGACAAACCCCGCGCGTTATGGTAAACTGAAAGCGCAAAACGAGAGTATGGAGGAGTAGTATGGACGCACCGCTCATCAGCGTGATAATCCCCGTCTACAAGGTGGAAAAGTACCTCAAGAGGTGCCTTAAATCCGTGCGGGACCAGAGCTACCGCAACTTGGAGGTCATCGTCGTCGACGACGGCTCGCCGGACGGCTGCCCGGCTATATGCGACAGCTTCGCTACGTCCGACAATGCCCCCCCCAAGGTTTATTATTAAACATCAAAAGAACGGCGGCGTAGATGTCGCCCGCAACGCGGGGTTGGACGCCGCCACGGGTGAGTACGTCTGCTTCGTGGATTCCGACGACTGGCTGCCGCGCCGCTCCATAGAGACCCTTTACAACAGAATGCTGGAGACCGACGCCGACGCGGTGTTCGGCAACGCCAAAGCCGTGCTGATTTCGGGAGCCTGCAAGCACCCCACCTACCCGGACGCGGTGGTGGATATATCCGACAAAGAGGCGCTCGAGGCTTGGATGTCGGGCACCTTCGCGATATGGGGCGCGCTTTACAAGCGGGAGGTATTCGAGAAGAACCGCCTGCGGTTCCCCCTGGATATGGCGCTGTTCGATGACTGCTACTTCATATCGGTATTCCTGCGCCACTGCCGGAAAGTGGCTTCCACAGCGCAGTACGTGTACTATTACAACCATATTAACGATACCTCGCTCACCCGCACCCCCCGCGCGGACTCGGGGCTTTGCTACGTCCGGGCGGAGGAGCAGAGGATGAAGCTCTTCGAGGGCTCGCCGCTCCCGGTGGGGGAGTACCGCCAGATACTGGAAATCTTTAAGGCTTCCCTCGCGACCTATGTGGGCGGGGCGGGCTGGTCCAAAGAGGAGAAAATCCGCCTGTTGGGCGAGACGATAGAGTATTACAGGGAGCTTTACACCAAGATCCCCCGCAACCTGCGGGAGATTTACCCGGACGACGAGTATGTGAGGTTTTACTTCGATAACGAGCGGGCGATAGTTTCCGCCGACTACGAATCCGTATATAGCGTACTCCGGGAGGAGCACGAGAGGAACACAAAGAAGCGCGGGTTCAAGGCGTTCGTGAGGAAAGTCTTATTAAAGCCCGAGCAGTTCGTGGTGTTTAAGTTGGGTTGGTTCTACAAAAAGTAAGGGGGATACATCAATGATCGCCGTAATCAAACAGGGCACGCCGGACAGCCAGGTCGACAACCTCGTCAAGTGGCTGGAGACGCGGAACCTCCGCGTCCACATATCCAAGGGCGAGTATAACACCGTCTTGGGGCTGATAGGCGACACGACGGGGGTCGACCAGTCGCTGCTTGAGAACCTCGAGATAGTCGAGAGCGTGACGAGGATCACCGAGCCTTTTAAGAAGGCGAACCGCAAGTTCCACCCCGACGACACGGTGGTCGACGTCGGCGGTGTTAAGATAGGCGGGGGGAACTTCCAGTTTATCGCGGGGCCCTGCTCCGTGGAATCCGAGGAGCAGATTGTCTCGGTGGCGAGGAGCGTCAAAGCGTCGGGAGCGGCCCTGCTGCGCGGAGGGGCGTTCAAGCCCCGCACATCCCCCTACGACTTCCAGGGACTGGGGGCGGACGGGCTGGAGCTGCTTCGTCACGCCAAAAAGGTCACCGGGATGCCCATAGTCACCGAGATTATGGATATAGGTAAGCTCCCGCTTTTCGAGGACGTGGACGTGATACAGGTCGGCGCCCGCAATATGCAGAATTTCGAGCTGCTCAAAGAGTTGGGTCATATCGATAAGCCCATACTGTTAAAGCGCGGGCTCGCCAACACCATGAAAGAGCTTCTGATGAGCGCGGAGTACATCATGGCGGGGGGCAACGAGCGGGTGATCCTCTGCGAGCGGGGGATACGCACCTACGAGACCTACACCCGCAACACCCTCGACGTTTCCGCCGTGCCCATGCTCCACGAGCTGACCCATCTGCCCGTGATAGTCGACCCCAGCCACGCGACGGGGCTCAGCCGGCTGGTGCCGTCCATGTCGCTCGCCGCCGCCGCCGCCGGAGCGGACGGGCTTATGATCGAGGTCCACAACGACCCGCGCAAGGCCCTCTGCGACGGGGCGCAGTCGCTCACGCCCGAGCAGTTCGACGACGTGGCGAGGCGGGTCCGTCGCGTGTTAGAGGCTCTCGCCGAATGACCTTAGGCGTTTACGGGCTGGGGCTGATAGGCGCGTCTCTGGCGAGGGCGGCCCGGCTGGCTTCTCACAGGGTTTTGGCGGCTAACCGCACCGCCGCGACCGTCGCCCGGGCCGTGTCCGAGGGGGTCGCGTCGGGGGAGCTTACCGCCGGGAACGTCGGGGAGTGCGATTTCCTCTTCCTCGCGGCCTATCCCGGGGCGAACGCGGATTTTCTGGAGGAGCTGGCCCCTCATATCCGCCCCGACGCCGTGGTGAGCGACTGCGGCGGGGTCAAGAGAACCGTGATGGACCGCCTGCTCCCCGTGGCGCGGCGGTACGGGTTCACCTTTATAGGCGGGCACCCTATGGCGGGCTCGGAGAAGTCCGGCTACGGCAATTCGCGGGCGGATCTTTTTGCCGGCGCGGCTATGATCCTCACCCCGGCGGCGGACACCCCGGCGGGCAAGGTCGACGCGCTGTCCGCCCTTTGCCGGGAGTTGGGCTTCGGGAGCGTCACGGTCACCACGCCGGAGGAGCACGATCGGGTGATAGCCTTTACCTCGCAGTTGGCGCACGTGGTCTCCAACGCCTACATCAAAAGCCCGGAAGCCGAGCGCCACAAGGGCTTTTCGGCGGGCAGCTACCGCGATCTGACCCGCGTGGCGCGGCTCAACCCCGCTATGTGGACGGAGCTGTTCTTGGCGAATAAGGATAACCTCATAGGCGAGGTGGACCGTCTCGTTGAAAGCCTCGGGGAATACAGGGCCGCGCTGAGCGACGGCGACCCCGGGCGGCTCTACGCGCTCCTCGAGGAGGGGAGCCTTCGCAAGGAAAGGATTGACGGGTAAGGAATGACGGTAAAGGTCCGCGCGTCCCGGAGCTACGATATTGTGATCGAGCGGGGGGCGCTCTCCCGCGTGGGCGAGCTTTGCCGGCCGGTGCTGCCGGGGCGGAATATTTTGCTGCTGAGCGACAGCAACGTCGCCCCTCTCTACGCCGACCGCGCGGAAGAGTCGTTCGCCCGCGCGGGCTTCCGTGTGACGCGCTACGTGGTCCCGGCGGGGGAGGCGTCCAAGAGCGCGGAAAACTTATTCGCCATAGTATCGTTCTTAGCCGATAAGGGCTTTACCCGGGCCGACAGCGTGGCGGCGCTGGGAGGCGGCGTGGTGGGGGACCTCGGGGGGTTTTGCGCGGCGACTTACCAGCGCGGGATAGGCTTCGCGCAGATCCCCACGACGCTCCTCGCCTGCGTGGATTCCAGCGTCGGCGGAAAGACCGCGGTGAACCTGCCCGAGGGCAAGAACCTCTTCGGGGCGTTTTACCAGCCCCATATCGTGGTGTCCGACCCCGACGCGCTCGCCACCCTCCCTCCGGAAATATACGCCGACGGTATGGCGGAAGCGGTGAAGTACGGCGCGATATACGACGGGGAGTTTTTCTCGCTCTTGGAAAAGGGCGGCGCGGGAGACGAGGAGATAATAGCCCGCAGCGCCCGCATAAAGAGCGAGATAGTGGGCGAGGACGAGCGCGAGAGCGGGCTGCGCAAGATTTTGAATTTCGGGCACACCGTGGGCCACGCCGCCGAGCGGCTGAGCGGGTACACCCTCCCGCACGGGCGGGCGGTCGCGGCGGGTATGGCCGTGGTCACGCGGGCGCTGGTAAACCGGGGGGATGGCCCCCGCGAGACGCTGTCGCGGCTGGAGAAGTTGCTCGCCCGGCTGGACCTCCCGCTGACGTTCCCCTATAGCGCGGAGGACCTGGCCGGCGCCGCCCGTGGCGACAAGAAGCGCGAGGGGGACAGCGTAACGCTGGTATGCGTGAGGAATATCGGCAAGGCGGAGTTGGTCCCCCTGCCGGTCGACGGCCTGGCGGAGTTCATAGCGGCGGGACTGTGATTTTCGGGATAGCCGCCCCGGGGGGCGGCAGCCGGTTGCCGTTAGCCGGCAGCTCCGCGCCCGGAGGACTTCATCGCGCTGACAGAGGGGCGGCGCGGCGCCGCCGGGGGCTCCGGCCAGCCCTGTTTTGGCGGGCTTGCCGCGCGTCGGGAAACTTGGCGGTCCCCCCTCCTGTCCTTGGCTCTGCCCGTCTTTGGGGGACTGCTGCTCGCTGCGCGAGGTAGGCTATAATGACAGAGAGCTTTCAGCTTTAGGAAGCCTTTTTCCCACCTTGCGGTGCCCGGCTCGTCGCTCGCCCCCGGCGCGGCTCCTCGCCGACCGCTGCCGGGATGAAGCCTTCGCTGTTTCGTCCACCG
>CAYOSS010000068.1:0-9701 GCA_964406705.1 uncultured Eubacteriales bacterium | reverse complement strand
GCTCAGCTGCCCGCAGGTCATCGCGTAAGTTTTCACGGAGAAAAGGAAAGAACCATAAGATAAGATAAGATAAGATAAGAAGAAGACCGGACAAGGGGAGTCCGAGCGCAATCCGTTGCCGGGGCAAGGGAAAGACAGGGCGGGGAAAGTCCGAGCCGGGTCTAGGCGGAAACAGTCGATGAAATGAAGAAACCCGGACAAGGGAAGTCCGGGCACAATTACAACTGTGATAACCGGGGATAGGACAATGTATCGGTCGGAATGGCGCCCCCCGTTTACCGATTTACGATATGAAGCTCCTTTTTCAGCGCGTCGCGCAGGACGGCGGAAAAATTTATGCCCGCCTTCTCCGCCTCGGCGTTAAGCCAAGAGGGGATGGTACAATTCTTCCTGACGGTTCTCTCGTCGTTCCGCCGGCGGTATTCGTCAAAATCGATATCGATCAGCACGACGGTGCCCTCCCCCGGCTCGATGTCCCCCGGGGAAGACGGGCTCGGCAGGCTCTCGCCGTCGTCCTGCATAGTAATCCCCACAAGGCCGATGGCGTCGCGCGCCATATCGACGGCCTCGGGGACGGTAGCCCCCTGCGTGCCGATGTTAAAATCGGGGATCGACGCCACGATAAATTTCTCGCCCTTTGTAAAAACCGCCGGATACACGTACTTCATAATTCTGCCTCCTCCGGGCTATTTGAGCCCTCTGCGCTTAATGATAGCTCTCGCCAACATTTCATCCGTCTCTCTGTGCCTTACGATACTCTCTCGTTCCGTACCTTTAGAATACACATCGTGGTTCGATCCATGCCTTTCTAACCGCCAGCCATTCCTCTTCAGCAAATTGATCAGATGCTTGGTTCTCATATCCCGACCCCCATTATCTTCATTATACGCGTTTTACACGCATATGTCAAGACCGATTTTGGCGGCCCCGCGGATATCGCCGCTCCAACCGCGCCCCCGGAAAGTCGCCGCGTGGGCGCGGTCCCCGATAAGCCGGGCGGGGGCTAATCACCGCAAAAATCCCCCGCGGGAGGGAGGACTACCCGCGGGGGTGAGGAGAAAGCATATGTGATTTGGGCGAGCCGGCCGCGCTGTCCCCTACCGGCAGAGGAGCCGCGCTACCCCCGCCTGACGGGGGAGCCGTTCCACCCGCGATCAACGGGAAACCCGTGTACCCTCGTTTGCGTGAGAGCCGGCTTCGCCACGGCCAAAGGAACAGCAGTGTCCGCCTCAACCTGCCGGGGCGGCCGCGCTACCCCCGCCCCGCCGGGAAGCCCGCGCCGTTCGCGCCGGCGCACTTGGGGCAGGCGGGCTCGTCGGGGGAGGACGCGCCCTTGTTTGGCTCTATAAAGCGGTGGGTGCGGTCGCTGTGGTAGGGGCAGTCGGGGCTCCCGCAGTCGCACCCGCAGGCGGACTTGCCCTGCCGCCGGGACCGCGCCATCGATATAATCACCCACGCGACAATGCCCACCAACACGGCGACGATTATCACCGTCACATAATTTTCCGATAGCCACGCTAACATCGCGGTAACCTCCTTTTCCCAAAGCGGCGTCAGGCTGTTTGCCGGGCCGCGCTCTTGCGCCGTTTATCCGGCGCGGGCCTGAACAACATATACAGCAGGTACCCCAACACGATGACCGCCGCCGCGAGACCCACCCAGTGCGGCGAGCCGGTAAACAGCGAGCCCAACTGGAATATAATCAGCGAAACGGCGTAGGCGAACGCGCACTGGTAACCCACGGCGAACCACGTCCAGCGGGCGCTGTTCATCTCGCGGCGAATGGCTCCTATCGCGGCGAAGCACGGGGCGCAGAGCAGGTTGAACACCAGGAAAGAGTAGGCGGAAAGGCGCGTCATACCCTCGAAATCCAGCACTCCGAACACCCCGACAACCTCTTCTTTGGCGACGAGGCCCATCAGCGTCGCGACGGTGGCCTTAGCCGTGCCGAATCCCAACGGGGCGAAGATCACGCATATGGCGCTGCCGAGCTTTCCGAGAAGGCTGTCCTCCAGCGGCATATCGGCGCCGAATCCGAACCCGTCTGAGAAGCCGAAGTGCGAGCCGGCCCAGATCACAATGGAGGACAGGAGGATTATCGTCCCCGCCTTGCGTATAAAGGAGGAGGCGCGCTCCCAGACCGAGCGGGCGAGATTACCCACGGTGGGCCAGTGGTAGGCGGGAAGCTCCATGACAAAGGGGGCGGGCTCCCCGGCGAAAGGCTTGGTCTTCTTAAGAATTATGCCCGAGACCACTATGGCGGCTATACCTATAAAGTAAGCCGAGGGGGCGACCCACCAGGCGTTGTGGAAGAGAGCGCCGGCAATCATAGCGATAATGGGAATCTTCGCGCCGCAGGGTATGAAAGTGGTAGTCATAACCGTCATACGGCGGTCGCGGTCGTTCTCGATGGTGCGGGAGGCCATCACCCCCGGCACCCCGCAGCCCGTACCTATCAGCATCGGTATAAAAGACTTACCGGACAGCCCGAACTTGCGGAACACGCGGTCAAGCACGAACGCGATCCTCGCCATATACCCGCAGGACTCGAGGAACGCCAGCAGTAAGAACAACACTAACATCTGCGGGACGAAGCCCAGCACCGCTCCCACGCCGCCTATTATGCCGTCCAACAGCAGGCTGTTTAGCCATTCCGGCGTCCCGGCGGCGGTTAAGCCCCTTTCCACCAAAACGGGGATACCCGGCACCCAGACCCCGTAATCCGAGGTCTCGGGGACGCCTTCCGCTTCCATGGCGGCGTCGTAAATCCCGCCGATACCGTACCCCGCCTCGTCCAGGGCGTCGGCGTAGGAGCCGTAAGCCTCGTCAAACGCGGCGAAATCCCCGTCCCCGGCGGCGCCCAACAGCTCCTCCGCGCCCGGGGCGTCGGCCGCCGCGGCGGATTTCAGCGTGGTTATAAGCTCGTCGGTGAAAAGATGCTCCCCGGCGTACTCGTCCATAGCGTCGGCGTACGCTCCCGAGCCTATGCCGAACAGGTGCCAGCCGTCTCCGAACACCCCGTCGTTCGCCCAGTCGGTGGCGAAAGTCCCCACCGTGGTCACGGAGATGTAGTAGACCAAGAACATCACCACGGCGAAAATCGGGAGCGCGGCGAAGCGGTTGGTCACCACGCGGTCGATCTTGTCCGATATCGTAAGGCCCCCGACGCGCTTTTTCTTGTAGCAGCCCTTTATCACCCTGGCGATGTAGACGTAGCGCTCGTTGGTGATTATGCTCTCGGCGTCGTCGTCGAGCTCGGTCTCCGCCGCGACTATGTCCTTCTCGATGTGGCTTAGAACCTTCTCGTCGATGCGCAGCTTCTGCAGGACCTTCTCGTCCCGCTCGAAAATCTTAATAGCGTACCAGCGCTGGCGGTCCTCGGGCAGGTCGTTGAGCGCGGCCTCCTCTATATGCGCTATGGCGTGCTCCACCGCCCCCGAGAACGTGTGCATCGGGACGGTCCTGCCGTGACGGGCGGCGTCGACGGCGGCCGCGACCGCCTCGTCTATCCCGTCGCCCTTCAGCGCGGAGATCTCCAGCACACGGCAGCCAAGCTCCCGCCCCAACTCGGCGATATCGATTTTGTCGCCGTTCTTGCGGACGACGTCCATCATATTGATCGCCACCACGACGGGCAGTCCCAACTCGGTCAGCTGGGTGGTGAGATAGAGGTTGCGCTCTAAGTTGGTGCCGTCCACGATGTTGAGGATGGCGTCGGGCCGTTCCTCCACGAGGTAGTTCCTCGCCACGACCTCCTCGGGGGTGTAGGGGGAGAGGGAGTAGATCCCGGGCAGGTCGGTGACCGTCACCCCCTCGTATTTCCTGAGCCTGCCCTCCTTCTTCTCCACGGTAACCCCGGGCCAGTTCCCCACAAACTGGTTGGACCCCGTAAGGGTGTTGAAAAGCGTGGTCTTCCCGCAGTTGGGGTTTCCCGCGAGAGCTATTCTGATGTCCGTATGCCGTCCCTTCCTTCCATTTTTAATTAGCGGATGCTAACCGGGGGACAAACGCCCCCGTTCCTTGCGTATTGATTGACCGATTGGGCTTCTCCCGTAGGCGAGCAGGCGGGCTTTTCCCCCGCGAACCGAGGGATTTCGCGGCTACCGCGCCGCTCGCTTGCCGGATGCCCGTCTCCTCTCGGGCGATCATCCCCCGCGCCGCGAGGAGTTTCGCGACTTCCCGACCGCCGGTGAGCCGGTTGCCTGTCTTGCTCCGGGCGGGCTCTTTCCCGCGTTCAGGGGGGGGCAATTCGTGGATCCTGCCGTCGGCAGCTTATCGGTTTCCCGATTTGCTTGGGGCGAACCCTTCCCCACGAACCGGGAATTATGCCGCTTTCCGACCGACCGCTTGCCGGTGCCCGACTTTTCCTTCAAGCGGACCCCTCCCCCCACTCCGGGGATAACTCGCGGAACCCTGCGCCGCTCGCTTGCCGGCTGCCTGTCTCCTCTCGGGTGATCATCCCCCGCGCCACGAGGAGTTTCGCGACTTCCCGACCGCCAGTGAGCCGGTTACCCGGCTTGCTCCGGATAAACCTCTCCTCGGGAGCCGGAGAGCTCGCGGTTTCTCCGCCGCGCCACCGCCGCCGGACCAAACGGGCGGCCCCGCGAAGCGCCGCCACGGCGAGGGGCTACTCCACCTCCACCGTCTCGGCGTCGCCCTTGCGCACGGACAGCTCGTACCCGCGCACCGTAATCTCAACCGGGTCCCCGAGCGGCGCGATCTTGCGGATCTTCACCTCCGTGCCCTTGGTGAGCCCCATATCCATCATTCTCCGCTTGACCGCTCCTTCCCCGTGGAGCTTGACCACCTTGGCCGAGCCGCCCACGGGAATATCCCGCAACGTCCTCATAACACCCGCCTCCTAAACCATAATCTTTTGCGCCATCTCACGGTTGAGCGCGACCCTCGTGCCCTTCACGCTGATGATGAGGTTGCCGGCGAGCACCTGTATAACCGTGACCCGCCCGCCCGCGACGAACCCCAGGTCCGCCAGATGCTGCTTTATATCCTGCGACCCGCCGACCCTGCGGATAATAACCTCTTCCCCTATATCGGCCATCGTCAGCGGCATCCCGCCGACCTCCTCTCAGCGTTAGCATTGGCTAACTACACGTATATAATAACCGCCAACGCCGAATTTGTCAAGGGACAAATTCAACTTTGGCGGGTTGCACAGCAGTTTGCCTATGCTAACCGGGGATTTTGGAGAGATTATACCGGGAGGACAGCCTAATCATCGTAGTGACCCCTGCAGGAAATAATTTCCAAGTTCCCGTTTTCGACGCGGTAGACAAGGCGGTTGGAGTCGTCATTGCGCCGGCTCCAGTATCCGCTAAGCGAACCCTTTAGCGGTTCGGGCTTTCCGATCCCCGCAAAAGGCTCACGCTCAACATCCTTTAAGACGGTGTTGAGCCTTTTCAGCATCTTGCCGTTTTGCAGCTGACAGTAAACATAGTCGTCTCAAGCCTCATCGCTCCATATCTTTATCATTCACCGCTCTCCTCGATGAACTCGTGTACAACACCGTGCCCCGAGTTAATGCAGTCGATACCGCGCCGGAGATGCTCGAGATTGCTCTCGGAATAAAACGGGTCGCCGCTGATCTCAAACGGTATCTTATGCTCGCGGGCGACCCTCTTCGCGAAAACGTTAAATGCCGCGCTCATCGTAAGGCCCATATCGTCCAAGACTAATTCAAAATCCTGTTTTACAGTCTCGTCCATTTTAAGGCTAACATTAACCTTGTGCGCCATAAATATGCTCCTTTCCGGTCTCCCGACCGCGCTTTTACCCCGCCGCCTCGTCCAAGAACGCCGCGTGGACGCAGTTGACGGCGCGGTCCGCCTCGTTCTCGTCTATCAGCACGGAAATCTTTATCTCGCTGGTGGAGATCATCCTGATGTTGATCCCCGCGTCGTAGAGCGCCTCGAACATCTTGGACGCGACGCCGGGATGGGACTCCATTCCCGCTCCCACCACGGACACCTTAGCCACGGAGTCGTCCAACACCACGTCCGCGAAGCGCACAGTCTCCCGGATCTCGTCCAGCGCCGCCAAGGTGTCCCGCCGGCTGCCGTTGTTCACCGTGAAGGTGATGTCCTTGGTGCCGTCGCGCCCCACCGACTGCAGGATGATATCGATATTCACCTTGTGCCGCGCCAACTGGTTGAATATGCGGAACGCGGTGCCGGGGGTGTCCTCGAGGCCCACTATCGACACGCAGATCACGTTCTTATCGCACGCCACTCCTTTGACAAGCATCTTCTCCATTTTGCCGCTCTCCTTTACGGTAGTGCCGGGCTCACCCGGGGTGAGGCTGGACAGCACCTCCAACTCGACGTTGTACTTCTTAGCCATCTCCACGGAACGGTTGTTGAGCACCTGTGCCCCCAACGTCGCGAGCTCCAGCATCTCGTCGTAGGTGATTTCCTTTAACTTCCGCGCGGCGGGAACCTTGCGCGGATCGGCGGTGTAGACCCCGTCGACGTCGGTGTAGATCTGGCAGAGATCCGCTCCCATAGCCGCCGCTATAGCCACGGCGCTGGTGTCCGAGCCCCCGCGCCCCAACGTGGTGATGTTGTCCCGGCGGTCTATCCCCTGAAAGCCCGCTACTATCACGATTTTATGCTGATCGAGCTCGGCGCGCAGCCGCTCGGTGTTGACCCTCTTTATCCTCGCGGCGGAATAGCTGGTGTTGGTTAAGAAGCCCGCCTGCCAGCCCAGCAGCGATATCACGGGGCAGTCGAGAGCCTCCAGAGCCATAGCGAGCAGGGCCGCCGAAATCTGCTCGCCGGCGGAGAGCATCATATCCATCTCGCGCTTGGACGCGTCCGGGTTGATCTCCCTCGCCTTCTCTATGAGGTCGTCCGTGGTGTCCCCCTGGGCGGAGACCACCGCGACAAGGTCGTTCCCCCGGCGGTAATCCTCCGCGATAATGCGGGCGACGTTGCGCACCCGCTCGGCGTCCGCCACGGAGCTGCCGCCGAATTTCTTTACAATAAGTGCCATTTTCCGCCTACCTCTTTATATATGTATGAGAACCGGGCGCCGCGTGGGGGATTGCGCCTCCACCCGGGGTTTTCGCTTGCCGGGGTCCCCTTGCCGGGGTCCCGTTCTCGCCGGGATCCGCTCGTACCGGGGTTCCTTGCTGAAGCTCCGCTCGCCGGGATCCGCTCTCGCGGGGGCCCGCATCCGTAGCCGCCTCACGGGGACAGCCTTAGCTGAGCCGCCTCGCGAAGACCCCCCTGCCTGGGCTTCGCGCGTAAAATTCCGCCTCGGGAAAACTTCCTCTCCCGAGCCGCCTCGCGGGTTCCTCGGCACCGAATCCGCTTCCCGCCGGAGTTCCCCCGCCGCGGGGAACTCTACTCCAGCGCGCGGATGACCGAGCGGACCCGCAGCCCGGAGCCATCCAGACTCCGCCTTAAAGCTCCGTACTCTCCGGGCGGGGTGATAAACGCCGTCTCGCCGCCGGTCGCAACGATCTCCGCTCCCGGGAACGCCGCCAAGGCCCCGTCCGCCGGCCCCTCGGCGCGGACATAGAGCCGGGTGACCTCGCCGGACGGGTCCTTCACATAACCCGGCACCGCCGCTTCCCAGCCCAAATACTTCCTCGCCTCAAGGTGCTTTACGCAGTCTATGATGTCCGCCGCGACCGCGCTCGCCGTGGGCTCCTTGCCCGCTCCCCGCCCGTAGAACATCACGTCGCCTATGTAATCGCCCTTCACCAAAATGGCGTTGAACACCCCGTCCACGCCCGCCAGAGGGTGACCCGTCGGCAGCAGCGCGGGGTAAACCCCGGCGTAAATGCCGCTCCCAGCCGTGTACGCCCGCCCGACAAGTTTAACGCGCCTGCCGGCCGCGGCCGCGTAGCGCAGATCCTCCGCGCCGATCCCGGATATGCCCTCCGTGGCGACGTCCGCCGGGTAAACGTGCCGCCCGAACGCGAGCGACGCCAAAATGCAAATCTTGCGGCAGGCGTCGGTGCCCTCTATGTCCGCCGCCGGGTCGCGCTCCGCGTAGCCCGCCTCCTGGGCCGCCGCCAGCGACTCCGATAAGGACGCCCCTTCGCGTTCCATCCGGGTTAAAATGTAATTGGTCGTGCCGTTTAAGATGCCGGTGACCTCCGAGAGGTTGTTCGCCGCGAGGCACTGCGCTATGGGCCGCAGCACAGGGATCCCCCCGCCCACGCTCGCCTCGAAGAGGAAGTTCACGTTGTGCCGCTCCGCCGTGGCGAGAAGCTCCGCCCCGCGCTCCGCCACAAGCTCCTTGTTGGAGGTAACAACGCTCTTGCCCGCCTCTAACAGGCTCTTGACGTAATCGAACGCCGGGCGGATCCCGCCCATCAGCTCCGCCACGACCCGCACCTCCGGGTCGCGCAGAATAACGCCGAAATCCTTAGTGAAGCGGTCGGAATACGGCAGCCCGGGGAACTCCCGCAGGTCCAGTATGTACTTAATATGAATGGCGGTCTTGGCCTTCTCCGCTATGTGCGCCTTGTTGTGGAAGAGCATCTCCGCCACGCCGGAGCCGACCGTCCCGTGCCCCAAAATCGCAATGTTTACCATACGCATCTCCTTTTTTGCCCGCGGCGCTCCCCGCCCGCGCCTACAATTATACCGCAACCGGCGGGGGATTGCAAGGGGGAAATGAGGGGGTTCTTCCCCCCGCTCCCCGCTCCCGTTATTAGCTGATGCGGTAGGAAAGCTTAATCTCCCCTCGTGGGAAAGCCTTCTTGCTTTTCCCGGCGCGGCCGGGCAGCGTGTCCGCTTTTCTTCTCTGCGCCGACGGGCGCGGCGCAGTCGCCGCAAGTTCCATATCGCTCGTTTCCACGCTAAAGCGTGAAAAGCTCGCTCATTCCACTGCTCCTCCTCTCCCCACGACGCCTAACGGCGCCGCGGGGGCCCCTTATGAAAAGCGGACAGAAAAGAAGTTCGGCGGGCCGAGTTGGTGCGCAGTTTAACACGGTGTTACTCCTACGCCGAACACAGGGTGGTGAGAGGGTAGCCGGCTCTTCTCCGGGAGCTGGGTGGTCGCTGACGCGGGGGAAACCCGGAGGTACCCCCAGCGCCGGCTCCGGGGTCCCGCCGTATTCATTCAGAGCTTACCGAGCCCGGTACAAAAGGCTCGCAGGTTAGAGTGGGCTCGCCGCTGGCGATTTGAGCTCGGCGCTTCCGGGTAGCTTTTGTCTACCGGTGAGGGCGGCTCGCCGATGTGCGGGGAGCCCCTATCGGGAGGCCGGAGGTTCGCCGGCGCAAGAGGGTAGCCCGGAGGTACCGGCAACCCTCACCCCGGAAGTACAGCGGCTCGCGGGGTAACTCGGTGTCGCCGGGGGTTCCGGCTCCACCCTGCCCACCAGGAGCGCAGTGGCTCGCCCCAACACGGAGGAGAAAGACTCCTTGCATATCTGCAAGCCCACTCTAGCCACCAAGCAAAAAGCTACCCCACAAGAGCTGAGCTCAGTTCGATAGCGGCGAGCCTACTCAAATCTGCGAGCCTTTTGCATCCAACTCTGCGAGCCGAGAATGAACACGGCGGGGTCCCGGAGCCGGCGCCAGCGGGACCTCCGGGCTTCCCCCGCGTCAGCGACCGCAAGAGCCGCCGTACAGGTGGCGGCTTCCCCATAACCTCTCAGTATTCGGCGTAGAAGTAATCCGGTCCGCCTGAACTTCTTTTCTGTCCGCTTTTCTTCTTTCTGCCGGACC
>CAYOSS010000067.1:3823-9816 GCA_964406705.1 uncultured Eubacteriales bacterium | reverse complement strand
CGCGCCGGCTTACTTCTACGCCATTCACCGGGTGGTTTGGGGGTAGCCGCCACCTTCACCGCAGCCCTTGCGGTCGCTGACGCGGGGAAAGCCCGGAGGTACCCCCGGCGCCGGCTCCGGGAGCCTCGCCGTGTCATTCGGGGCTTGCCGAGCCCGGTACAAAAGGCTCGCAGATCCGGGGGTGGCTTGCCGCTGTCGTTTTGGGCTCGGCGCTTGTGGGGCAGTTTTTTGCTTGCTGAATAGGGCAGCCGCGCAGATATACAGAAAACCTCTCCCCCGTGTAGGGGAGGCACTACCCTTTTCCCGGATAGCATTATGTGATGTAGCGTTTCAGCAAGCATCACTCAATCCCGGCAGGCAGGCGGGGTAGGGTAAGCCACCAGTTACCGCCGGGCTATCCCCTAAACCACCGCGCTGCCGGTAACGGGGCTACTGTTTGCCGCCGGGCTACCCTCTCGCGCCGCCGAACCTCCGGGCTCCCGGCAGGGGTCCGCTGCACACCCGCGAGCTACCCCCAACCACCAAGCAAAAAGCTACCCCACAAGAACCGGGCCCAATTCGACAGCGGCGAGCCGCCCCCGACCTGCGAGCCTTTTGCATCCTACTCTGCGAGGCAGGAATGAATACGGCGGGGTCCCGGAGCCGGCGCTGACGGGACCACTGCACCAACCTCGTAGGCACAAGGGCAACGGTACAGGTGGCGGCTGCCACCAGACCACTCAGCGGGGGGCGTCGCCGGATAGCTTCCGGGAACCACCCGGCCCATCGGTTGCGAGCCGACAGATCGGACCGGCGAGGGGTTGGCGCGTGAGCTCCTTTTCTTTTGCGAAGCTTTTCTTTTACCTCTCTCCCACTCTTCCGGTATGTTGCCGCGGGGAGAGAGGAAAAGAAAAGCGTCGAAAGCGAGAAGAAAACCACTCAGTTTCCCTCCCGGTAGGGAACGGACCGGCTTCCCCTGAACGGGCGGAGCAAGCTCCCGGCACCGCGAAGCCCCCCGCAGCGAGCAGCCCCCCCCCGGCGCCTGCCGGAGCCTGCCAGCCCCCGGGACCGGCCCCGCTCCGCTCCCCCGCAGAAAAGGGGGGAAGAACGCCGTCCGCTCCCCCGCAGCAAAGGGGGATGACCCCGCTCCGCTCCCCCGAACAAGGGGCGGGCGGACGCGCCGGGAGATAGGGACCGCCCCCAAAATCCCCCGAAAAGCCTTGACAACCCGCCCGCCGCGGGGTATAATACCTCTGATAAAACCCGCGGAATGGAGAGGTACAATGAAAATTTTTAAGAAAACAGCAGCCGTGGCGCTCGCCCTCGCGCTCCTTTTGGGGCTTACGGCGTGCCACCCCGCGAACGAGGTCGCGCTCACCGTGGGAGGGTACGAGTACACCTCCGCCTTCTATATGTGCGCCTTTCTCCAGGCGGACGGGGAGGCGCAGTCCAAGGTCAACGAGGCCTACACCGACGCCGGGAAGGACACTACCGACATTAAGTACAAGAAGGAGAAAATCGACGGCAAGAAGTACGGCGACTGGGTGAGAGAGCGCGCCGTGGAGATAGTCACCGTCTACGCCTATATGGAGCAGCAGTGCGACGAAAAGGGCGTGAAGCTCTCGGACGAGGAGCACACCGAGGCGGAGAGCTACGCCGAGTACTACTGGAACTACTACGGCTACTCGTCGTACTACAGCGCCAACGGGGTGTCCTACGATACCTTTAAGGAGTACTACCTTTACGGGAGCCTGATGCAGACCTATTTCCTCTCCATTTACGGCAAAGACGGCACCGACGCCGTCCCCGAGGAGGAAATCAAGACCTTTATGAACGACAACTTCGTGCTGGCGGACGCGCTCACCGTCTCCCTCTACGACGACCAGGGGCAGGCGCTCACCGACGAGCAGGTGGCGGAGAAGAAGACCGCTCTCGAGGGGTACAAGACCCGGCTGGACGGCGGCGAGGAGTTCAAGAAGATTTACGAGGAGGAGAACGGCGAGGGCAGCGCGTCGAGCAGCGCCGGCGGGGACGACGTCCCGCAGGACAACCTGGCCCAGGTGTTCGGCAGCGACAAGACCGAAAGCTACGAGTCCGACTATTTCGACGATATAAAGGCTATGGCGCTGGGAGAAAGCAAGATTATCGACGACAGCGACAACTCCACGCTGCTGCTCGTGGTGAAGAAGGACGTCTTAGCCGACCCGTACTACTACAACGAGATGTCCGAGAGCATCCTCAACCTGATGAAGTACGACGACTTCGAGGAGGATATGAAGGCCGCCGCGGGGAAGATGGACGTGCAGCGCAACAACTTCGCGATTAACCGCTTCACGGTAGGTAAGATTAAGGAAGGCGAGTGACTGAACGAGGTGGAGTATAAGCCGGTTGTACTGACCGAGGAGCTTAGCCGCGAGATTATCGACCGCTTAGCCGACGCGGGAGCGACCGCCATAGGCATACACCCCGGGGGCGGGAGACGGGCGGACGAGATACTTCGGGAGAACCTGCGGCTTTTTGGCACCGACGGCTTCCGCGAGCTTGTCGAATACGCGGGGGACCGGGGGCTTAAAGTGGTCTACGAGATACACGCCTGGAGCTACCTGCTGCCGAGGGAGCTTTTCGCGGAGCACCCGGAGTATTTCCGTATGGACGGGGAGGGCCGTAGGACCCCGGAGGGTAACTTCTGCGTCGGCAACCCCGAGGCTCTCCGCATTGTGGCGGAGAACGCCGCGCGGCTCGCGGGGGAGCTTCCCGGCAGCGCGCCGGAGTACTACTTCTGGCCCGACGACGTGGCGGGCGCCGACTGCCGCTGCCCCTCCTGCCGGGAGCTTTCCCCGTCGGATAAGCAGCTGCGGGTGGTAAACGCCGTAGCGCGGCGCCTCCGGAAGGACAACCCCGCCGCCGAGGTCGCCTACATAGCCTACAACGACTGCTTCGCCCCGCCGGTCGCCGAGGCCCCGGAGGAGGGGGTATTCCTGGAGTACGCCCCCATGTCGCGGGGGTTGGACCGCCCCGCGAGGGAGATGTCGGAGGAGTTCAGGGCCAATCTTGACGCGCTCTTGGAGCTTTTCGGCTCGGAGAACGCCCGGCTGCTTGAGTACTGGTACGACAACTCCTACTACTCCGGCTGGAAACTGCCGCCGAGGAAGTTCGGGGTGGACGAAGGCAGCGTCGTCCGGGATATTGATTTTTACGGGCGGCTGGGCTTCCGCTCGTTCGGGACGTTCTACTGCTACTTGGGCGCGGACTACCGGGCTCTCTACGGCACACCCCCCGCGTTCCCGCCGGGAAACGGGGATAACCGCCGCCTCCCCGGAAAAATCCCCTCATAACCCCCTTGCGCCGGGGGGCGGGATGTGCTATAATATCCCCGCGTGGGATCGGGCGAAGAGAAAACCGCCGCCCCACAGCGCCGTGGAGCCTTGCCACGGCGGCTTGCGCGGAGCACGCGCTTCCTTCAGCCGGCAAATCGGCCGGAGGGGCCGGGAGGGCGCGGCGCGCGGAACAGGCATTCCTCTGCCGGGGCCGGGGGGACCCGCCGTGGGGCAAGAATGCCGGAAATATAAAGGAGGACAAGCTGGAATGGACAAGTTGGCAATCATCACCGAAGGGCAGTTAAAGGAGGACGCGCCGAAGCCGAAGGTGGGCGACACGGTCCGCGTCCACGTGAAGATCCGCGAGGGCGAGAGGGAGCGCATCCAGGTGTTCGAGGGCACCGTGATCGCGAGGAACGGGAGCGGGGTCTCGGAGACCTTTACGGTACGGCGCGTTTCGTATGGCGTGGGGATCGAGCGCGTGTTCCCGACGCACTCCCCGAACGTCGCCAAAGTGGAGACGGTGCGCGGCGGTAAGGTTCGCCGGGCGAAGCTCTACTACCTGCGCGACAGGGTCGGCAAGGCGGCCAAGGTTAAAGAGAGGATATAAGGGAATATTGCCGGGCGACCGCCCGCGGCGCCGGCGGTATTGTTCGGCTAATCGGGTGACGGGGGGCGCTTGTCCCCCGTTTTGACGCTGACGGGGCGAGCCGCTCGCGGTGGAGCGGGGCGGCGATGCCTTATGCTACGGGGGATTTGCCGCGAATGAACAGGGATGAATTAAACATTGACCCATCGGCGGGCGGGGAAATACGGGGGGACGGCGACTTAAGCGGCTCCGCTTTGAGCGACCCGGCGGGCACCGGCTTAAACGGCTCAGCCGGACCCGTTTCGGGCGACCCGACCGATCGCTCCTCGGATGACTTGGCGGGCACCGGTTCGGACGACCCGGCGGGCACCGGTTCGGGCGACCCGGCGGGCGCCGCCTTGGGGGACTTATCCGACCCCGGCTTAAACCCGGACGGTTCGGGCAATTTAGGCGACCCCGGCTTGGCCCCGACCGGCACGGGCGACCCGGTCGACCGCTCCTCGGATGACTTGTCGGGCGCCGCCTTGGGCGACCCGGCGGGCACCGGTTCGGGCGACCCGGCGGGCACCGCTTCGGGCGACCCGGATTTGGCCGACCCCGACTCCGATACCCCCGGGTTCGACTGGGAGGACGCGGACGCCCGGGCGGAGCGACAGCCGGCCGGGGGCGGCGCCGGAAAGACCGGGAGCCGCTCTTACCGCTCCGAATTATTCGCCTGGGTGGACTCCGTCGTGTTCTCCGTGATAACGGTGATACTGCTCTTCACCTTCGCTTTCCGCGTGGTGGGGATAAAGGGCCAGTCTATGGAGAACACCATCTTCGAGGGCGACAAGGTTATGATCTCGGGGATGTTCTACAGCCCACAGCCCGGCGACATCGTCGTCGTCTCGCGCGACCACGCCAACACCCCCAGCGGCCCCGAGTACGGGACGGAGCCGATCATAAAGCGGGTAATAGCGGTAGCCGGCCAGACGGTGGATATTGACTTCGAGGACGGCATAGTCTACGTCGACGGCAAAGCCCTCCGCGAGCCTTACACCAAGACCCTCACCACCCGGCGGGACGACGTCTCTTTCCCGCTCACGGTGGAGGAGGGGCACATATTCGTCCTCGGGGACAACCGCGCGGTCTCGAGGGACAGCCGCTCCTCCGACATAGGCCAGGTGGACGAGCGGTACGTGCTGGGGAGAGTGGTCCTTCGCGTGGGCCCGATGTCGCGCTTCGGGAAAGTGGAGTAAGCCCGTGGGGGAGGTCCAATGGTTCCCCGGGCATATGGCGAAGGCGCTGCGGGAGATTTCCTCCTCGCTGTCGGTGTGCGACGGCGCGGTGGAGGTCGCGGACGCGAGGGTCCCCCGCTCCAGCCGCAACCCGGAGCTTGATAAGATCCTGGGCGACCGGCCCTGTCTGCTTATCCTTAATAAGAGCGACTTGGCCGACCCAGCCCTGACCCGCCGCTGGGAAAGCCGTTACCGGGAGCGCGGCGTGCCCGTGTTGGCCGCGGACTTACGCGCCCCGAAGAGCGCGGGCGAGGTGAGAGGGGCGCTGTTTACCCTGTTAAGCGCGAGACGGGAGAGGAACGCCGCCCGGGGTATGGCGGGCAAACCCCTGCGGGTGATGGCGGTGGGGATACCCAACTCGGGCAAATCCACCCTGATAAACCGCCTCGCGGGGGCTTCCAAGGCCCGGGCGGAGAACCGCCCCGGCGTCACCCGGGGGAACACATTCTACAGAGCGGGCGCCGGGCTCGAGATACTGGACACCCCGGGGGTGCTTTGGCCCCGGTTCGCGGACCCGGCGGAGGGGGACCGGCTCGCGTTCACGGGGGCGGTCAAGGCGGAGCTTTGCGACCCGGAGGAACTTGCCGCGCGGCTCGCGGCGGAGCTTTCCGGGCGGTACTCCGTGCTCCTAACCGCCAGATACGGGGTGGCTCTCGCCGATGACCCGTATGAAACCCTTCGCCTGATAGCGGTCTCCCGGGGGTTTACCGCTCGCGGCGGGGAGCCGGACACCCTCCGCGCGGCGGCGGCTCTTCTGGAGGACTTCCGCTCCGGGCGGCTGGGGAGGATCACCCTCGAGGAGCCGGAGTAGCGGGGCAAACAAGTCACACC
>CAYOSS010000067.1:0-3723 GCA_964406705.1 uncultured Eubacteriales bacterium | reverse complement strand
GCAAGCCTCACCCCGCCGGGCTGGGGAGGATCACCCTCGAGGAGCCGGAGTAGCGAGACTGACAGGCTGCGCCCGGAAAGCGGGGTTAGCCGGGGCGGTTCGGGCGTGCCAACCCCAGTAAGCCGAGTTAGCGCGGCGGAGCGGACAAGCCGCGCCGGGAAGCAAGCCTCACCCCGCCCGGTGGGGCAAGTCGGCACCGACGAGCCGGGCGACCGTAGCCGAGGGGGGCGGTCAAGACCTCTGCGCTGAGTGGCGGTCTCTCGGGGATTTACCGCTCGCGGCGGGGAGCCGGACATCCCCCGCGCGGCGGCGGCCCTTCTGGAGGACTTCCGCTCCGGGCGGCTGGGGAGGATCACCCTCGAGGAGCCGGAGTAGCGAGACTGACAGGCTGCGCCCGGAAAGCGGGGTTAGCCAACGACCTTGGTGGCCCCCCGGCGAGCCGGGCGACCGCAACAGGAAAGGCGGGAGGGGCCGTGTTAGCGCGAGAGTACGAGAGAGCGGCGCGGGCCGCCGGCTGCTCCCCCGTCTGCGGGGTGGACGAAGCCGGACGGGGCCCTTTGGCGGGGCCTGTCGCGGCGGCCGCCGTGATATTGCCCGAGGATTTCCCGGTCCCTGGCGCGGACGACTCCAAGAAGCTTTCTCGGGCGAAGAGGGAAGCCCTGTACGACGAGATCACCCGGAACGCCGTGGCATACTGCGTGTCGTTCGCCGATGTCGGGGAGATAGAGCGGCTGAACATCCGGGGCGCGACCTTCCTCGCGATGCGCCGCGCGGTGGAGGGGCTTCACCCCGCGCCGGGGTACGCCGTAATCGACGGCGACGCCGTCCCGCCGGGGCTGAGGGTTCCCGCCGAAGCGGTGGTAAGGGGCGACGGCTCCGAGCTGTCCGTCGCGGCGGCGTCGATTTTGGCCAAGGTCTCCCGTGACAGGGTGATGCGGGAGCTCGCGGCGCGCTACCCCGGGTACGGCTTCGAGCGCAACTCGGGCTACGGTACCCCGGAGCATATAGCCGCGCTGAAGCGGCTCGGCCCGACGCCCGTCCACAGGAAGCTGTTCTTAAGGAAAATACTATAGGCAAGGGCGAACCAAGGGCGACCGGGGCTGCTAATTCCCGCCGGGGCTGTGGTAAGGGGCGACGGCTCCGAGCTGTCCGTCGCGGCGGCGATCTAAGCCGAGGGCGCCGCCGCCGGGCGACTGTCTACGGCTCCCGGCGTCATCCGCCGGCGTCCGGCGCCGGGTCTTCACGCGGCTTTACCCGTAAGCGCGCCGGGAAGCGGGGCGCCCATTTCACCCGCGAAAGGGGCAGGCTATGTTGTACAAAAGCACCAGGGACGGCTCGCTCGCCGTGCCGTCAGCCGAAACGATAGTGAGGGGAATCTCGCCGGAGGGCGGGCTGTTCGTCCCCGAGGAGATACCGCGCTTCGGGCCGGGCGAGCTTGAGGCGCTACGCGGGCTGCCCTACACCGGGCGGGCGGTCGCGGTGCTGCGCAAATATCTCACGGATTTTACGGTGGACGAGCTTTCCACCGCCGTGGAGGGAGCGTACGCGGGCACCTTCGAGGGGGGCCATCCCGCTCCTCTGAGGAGTATCGGCACGGGGCGTTACATATTAGAGCTCTGGCACGGCCCCACCTGCGCTTTTAAGGACCTGGCGCTGCAGCTTCTCCCCCGGCTGATGCCCGTGGCCTCCCGCAAGACGGGTGGGGAGGCGGATATAGTAATCCTCGTCGCGACGTCGGGGGACACGGGAAAGGCGGCTCTCGAGGGCTTCCGCGACGTGGAGCACACCCGGATTATGGTTTTCTACCCGGAAAACGGGGTGAGCGAGGCACAGAAGCTCCAGATGCGCACCCAGCGCGGCGGCAACGTCTATGTCTGCGGGATCCGGGGCAACTTCGACGACGCGCAAACCGCGGTTAAGAACATATTCACGGATAAGGACACCGCCGCCGCCCTTTCGCGCCGCGGTATAAGGTTCTCCAGCGCGAACAGCATCAACTGGGGGCGTCTGGTCCCCCAAATCGCCTACTACGTCTCGGCGTACTGCGACCTGCTTGACGCCGGGGAGGATCTCTCCTCCGGGTTCAACGTGGCGGTGCCCACGGGCAACTTCGGCAACATCTTAGCCGCGTACTACGCGAAGCGGATGGGCGTGCCGATAAACCGGCTCATATGCGCCTCCAACGAGAACCGCGTGCTGACGGATTTCCTCACCACGGGGGTGTACGACAGGCGGCGGGAGTTCCGCGCGACACTCTCCCCCTCTATGGATATTCTGATTTCGAGCAACTTGGAGCGTATGCTCTACGAGCTTTGCGACCGCGACGACGGCTACGTCACGGCGAGGCAAGTCGAATTACGCGATACCGGGCGTTTCGCGGTGGAGGGGACCGTAAGGGAGCGGTTTAGCGGGCTTTTCTACGCCGGCAGCTGCGACGACTCCGAGACGCTCGCCACAATCGCCGAAACCTACCGCGAGCGGGGGGTCCTCTGCGACACTCACACCGCCGTGGCTATGAACGTCAGCGAAAAATACTTAGCCGAAACGGGGGACCAAAGGCCGCTCGTTACCGTCTCCACGGCGAACCCTTACAAGTTCTCCCCCGCGGTGCTCCGGGCGCTCACGGGCGAAGACGTCCCGGACAGCTTCGCCGCGGCGGAAAAGCTAAACGCCCTCACCGGGGCGCCGGTCCCCCGGGCGCTCTCGGAGCTGAGGAGCCTGCCCGTCCGCTTTAGCGACGTGTGCCGCCGGGATGAGATCGCCGCTACGGTCACGGCCCACCTGTAGGCGAGATGGCGGTTTTCGCGATATCGGATCTGCACCTCCCGTTCGGCGCGGGAAAGCCGATGGACATATTCCCCGGCTGGGAAAACTACACCGAGCGGATAAAGGCGGCGTGGGAGCGGGTCGTCTCGCCGGAGGACACCGTGGTGCTGCCCGGCGACTTCTCCTGGGCTATGAAACTGCCCGACACGCTGCCGGATTTCCGCTACCTGCAGTCGTTGCCGGGGCGCAAGATACTCCTCAAAGGCAACCACGACTTATGGTGGACCACCGCCCGCAAAATGGCGGATTTTTTGGCGGAGAACAAGGTGGAGGGGGTTACCCTGCTGCACAACAGCGCGGTGGAGTTGGAGAGCGCCGCCGTCTGCGGGACGCGGGGCTGGTTCGTAGACTGCGGGGAGGACAGGAAGCTCCTGCTGCGCGAGGCGGGGCGGCTCGACACCTCGATAGCGCTCGCCGAGGTCACGGGTAAGCCCCCGCTCGTGTTTTTGCATTACCCGCCCGTGTACGGGGACAGGGTTTGCGAGGAGATTTTCTCGGTGCTGCAGAAGCACGCCGTCCGTGAGGTGTACTACGGGCATATTCACGGGAGGGCGGCGCCTGGGGCGGTCGCCTCCTGCCGGGGGGTTACGCTCCGCCGCGTCTCCTGCGACTGTTTGGACTTTACGCCGTACAGGATAATGTAGGCTCCGGCCCGCTCGGCTCCGCCCGCCTTGGCGGACTTGCCTGCTTCGGGGGCGGCTTCGCGGCGGCGGAGGTTTTCCCGGCTCCGCCGGGTTCGGGAGAGCCGGTTCCCGCTTCGCGGGAGCCGGCTCGGCTTCGCGGATGGATCGGTGGTGCCGGGCGCTACGGCTCTACCCCGTTATGGCGGATTTCTTCTCGCCGCGCGGGAATGAAGCCGAGCGCGTCCGGTGGACGAAACAGCGAAGGCTTCATCCC
>CAYOSS010000066.1:0-9844 GCA_964406705.1 uncultured Eubacteriales bacterium | reverse complement strand
GACGAAACAGCGAAGGCTTCATCCCAGCAGCGGTCGGCGAGGCGCCGCGCGGGGGCGTGCGACGAGCCGGGCACCGCAAGGTGGGCAAAAGACTTCCAAACGCTGAAAGCCCTCAGTCATCGCAACCTACACGATGCAGCGAAAAGCAGCCCCCGGACCCGGGCGGAGTAAAGCTCCCGGCCCCGCAAAGCCGTCCCCGCGCAGCGAGCAGCAGCCCCCCCCCGGTGTCGGGCGGAGCCGGAGCCCCCGACCCCGCAAAGCTGCCCCGCGCGGCGGACCGACTTCCCCGAGCCGCGCGGAGCCGAAACTACCGGCAGCACCGAGCTATCCTCGAAGCGGGTCAGCTCCCCCATAACAAACGGAGCCGGAGCCCCCGGCATCATCAAGCTACCCCCCGCGGCGCGGCAAGCCCGGCCCCGTCCCCCCGCTTGACATCCCGCCCGGGGAGTGATATACTCTTCATTACTACAAAGTAAACTGGGAGTGTAAGCCTTATGTGCGGGTTTGTGGGGTTTACGGGAGCCGGAGCGCTACCGGACGCGGACGCGGTCTTACATAAAATGACGGACAGGATAGCCCACCGGGGGCCGGACGACGCCTCCTACTACGCCGACGGCGAAGTGGCGCTGGGCTTCCGCCGGCTATCGATAATCGACCTTGACGGCGGCAGGCAGCCCCTCTTCAACGAGGACGGCAGCCTGGTGCTGGTCTTTAACGGCGAGATTTACAATTACCGGGAGCTGCGCCGGGAGCTTCTTAAAGCGGGGCACACCTTCTCCACAAAGACCGACAGCGAGGTGCTCCTCCACGGGTACGAGGAGTACGGCGAGGACCTCCCCCGCCGCCTTCGCGGGATGTTCGCCTTCGTGATATGGGACAAAAACCGCCGCCGGCTCTTCGGCGCGCGGGACTACTTCGGGATAAAGCCCTTTTACTACGCCAAAATGAACGGCGCGTTTATGTTCGGCAGCGAGATAAAAAGCTTCCTCGACCACCCGCTCTTCAGTAAAGAGCTAAACCTGTCCGCGCTCGAGGGCTACCTCTCCTTCTGGTACTCCCCGCCCGGCGAGGACACCTTCTTCAAGGGGGTGCGTAAGCTCCCCGCGGCGCACTGTTTCACCTACGAAGACGGCGAAATGAGGCTCACCCGCTACTGGAGGCCCGAGTTCGAGGCGGACGAGAGCAAAACGCTCGAGGAGTGGGCGGACGAGATCTCGCGCGTATTCGACGACTCCGTCGCGGCGCACAAAATCGCCGACGTGGAGGTGGGCAGCTTCCTCTCCTCCGGGGTGGACTCGAGCTACATCACCTGTTCCGCGAACGTCGCCAAAACCTTCACCGTGGGCTACAGCAGCGGGGATAAATACGACGAGGTCAGCTACGCCAAAGAGCTGTCGGAGCACTTGGGCGCCCGGAACACCGCGAAGCTAATCACCCCGGAGGAATACTGGGCGGTTCTCCCCAAAATACAGTATCATATGGACGAGCCGCTCGCGGACCCGGCGGCGGTCGCGCTGTACTTCGTCTGCAACACCGCGTCAAAGCAGCTTAAAGTGGTGATGTCGGGCGAGGGGTCGGACGAGCTGTTCGGCGGGTACAACGTCTACGGCGAGCCGATGACCTGCGCCTGGTACGACAGGATCCCCCTGCCGGTCCGCCGGGCGATAGGCAAGGCGGCGGAACGCCTGCCCCACGTGCGGGGGCTGAACTTCCTCATCCGGCGGGGCAAGCCCTTGGAGGAACGCTTTATAGGCAGCTCCAACGTCTTTTCGGAGACGGAGCGCAAGCGGCTCCTCAAGATACAGACCGACGCCCCCTCCCCCGCCTCGGTGGTGGCCCCCTACTACGCCGAAGTCGCGGACAAGGACGGCGTCACAAAGATGCAGTATGTGGATATACACAGCTGGCTGCCGGGGGATATTCTCCTCAAGGCCGACAAGATGAGTATGGCGAACTCCCTCGAGGTGCGCGTCCCCTTCCTCGACAGGGAGGTTATGGACGTCGCCAGGCGCATTCCCGCCCGCTACCGCGTGAGTAAGGAGAACACCAAGTTAGCCCTGCGCGAGGCTGCGAGGCGGCGTATGCCGGAAAAGTGGGCGGGCAAGCGGAAATTAGGCTTCCCCGTGCCGATACGCGTCTGGTTGAGGGAGGAGCCGTACTACAGCACGGTAAAGGCGGCGTTCGAGAGCCCCGACGCCCGGCGGTTCTTCCACACCGAGCGGCTCTTAAAGCTCCTCGACGAGCACAAGAGCGGCAGGGTCGACAACTTCCGCCGGATCTGGACGGTGTACTCGTTTTTGGTGTGGTACAAGGTCTACTTCGGCTCGGACAATGTCGTAAGGCCGGAAGCGGGGGCGTAGAAAGAGGCTTTACGGCGCCGCGCGGTAAATTCACGGGTAAATATTAAGAAGAGACCGCCGGACGGTCGCTCGATTCGCGCCGCCCGGCGGGTTTTTCTGCCTTCCCGGAAGCTTTGTGAGAAAAATATGGCTCCCCGACCGACTCCTACCGGATTTGCGCGTCCCCGCCCGACGCCAAGTCCTCGGGGCTAATCCCGAGCCGGGAATTAATCTCCTCCACCGACAGCGTGGCGGCGGGGTCGTAGTTTTCAAGGCGGGAAAGCGCCTCGCGTAACAGGCGCGCGTCGTTCACCTCGTCCATAAGACCGACGTACTCCTCCGGCGAGAGCAGGACGCAACGCACTCCGCCACGTTGTTCTTCATAACAACCTTTGGCCCCGTCCGTCTCACTTCCGTGAAAATCTTCCCGGCGAGCCCCTTGTTAAACCGGGAAATCGGCACCGTACTCCGTATAGCGCCCATGACATCGGACATTTTCCCCGCCTCCTGTTTTTATTGTAACATACATCGATGAATTAGTCAACAATTTTATAAGCAAGATCGCTGATAGGTTTTAAGCATAGCCGGGCGGTCGTTGGCGGCACATCGCCCGGCGGGTTTTTCCGCCCTCTTGGAAGCTTGCTCCCGCCTTAGGTAAAATTTCCCCCGCGAGCGACTCTGCGTCTAATAAACCGACCCCACCGGGGGGCTATCCCGGCGGGGCCGCTTTTCATCGATATGCGAGGGGTTACTTCTCGGGTATGGTTACTTTTGTTTCCCCTACCCAGTCGGGATTCGGGTCTTTGCCGTTAATTTTAATTGTTGTCCTCTCGAATATGTCTACCGGGGTTTGATGCGTTCCCGGTCCGTTCTTTATACGGCTCTTCCCGCTGAAGAGACGCGCGCCGCTATAGCCGGGCTGAGTTCTTTTACACTGAGTGAAATCATCGTCGGTCGAGTCGATTGTCAGGTAATAATCCATAATGTTGATGTGAGCGTCATACTGGAATTTGTTCCCGGACATCGTCAAATCTGTGTAAATTTCCAGTGTAGCGCCTAACAAGGTGCAATTTTCCATTGTGATGCCGCGGCCGATTTTAACCTTTCCCTCTTCGCCGTCCTCTGGGACTAATTTTTCGTCTTTGTCCCACCAGAACACATAGCCGAGTCCGGGACCGAACCAAGAGTTCTTAAAGCTTCGAGTAGTGCCAATGTACATCGTAGAGCCGTTGCCGCGAAACTGGCAGCCGCGCAGGGTCACATGACCCTCGGTGTTCCCATTTACCAACCACAAAGGGAACATGACGGTCCTGAATATGCAATTTTCAATAAGAAGCTCGCCGGTAACTCCATTTTTGGTGGAGTTGGTGGTTATCCCCTGATTCCCCGACAGGAACTCACAGCCGCGAATAGTCGCGCTTCCGTCAACTTTAACGCTCCTTAAATTTGAACTGCTCAATCCGCGAATGTCGTCAAACTTGCAATTTTCGATTACGGCTCCATCTGTAAGCTCGACAAGCGACGGGGTAGAAGCGACGCCTCCCACTTTCTCAAACTTAACATCGGATATATGCCCGCCGGAAGTGATAAGCCCTTTTGTATTGACGTCGACCACCGTCTCGGGGTTGCCGTCCTCGTCGCGGGTGCCCTGCACATCCACACCGGGCTTCAGGTTTTCAAAATCGTCGCCGCTGTAAGTGCCGGGCAGCACATCGATCAGATCGCCGTTATCGGCTTCTTCGACCGCTTTTTGGAGCTCTTTGTCGTTCTTCGCGACGTAGATGTTGTCGTACATATACCCGAAGCTGTCGTTCTCAAAGGACGCCTGCGTCGCGAAAACGTCGAGGCTGAAGTTTACCTTGGGGGCGTTATCGGCATACTCCTCGGCGCTGAGGTTAAACTTGTTATCGGGGTTCGCCTCGGGGTCTAAATCCGTGCTCTCGGCGGGCTCCCAGTACAGCACAGCTACAAACGGGGTGGAGTTTTGCTCCGGGAGCAGCACGCCGTGCTCCGACGCGCTCCCGTCGGTGAGAGTATCCCAGTATTCCTGCCTCGCCTTCTGGGTATCTTCAAGCTTCTTCGCCGGATCGAGATCGTCGCTCGTCGCGGGGGCGAACTTCATCTTGACCCTCTCGCTGAGGTCGAGGTCGCCCGTGTAGCCCGTATCTTTCTCCGCCCTGACCGTGAGGGTGTACTGAAGGGCGAGCGAGCCGGCGTTCTTCACCGCGAAAACCTTGCTCTTCCACATCGCGCCGGGCTCCCACAGGAAGTCTGCGGGGATGTCGAAAAGCTGGTCCTCCTCGGTGATCTCCTTGCTAAGGCTCGGAACGCCCGTACCCAGCCCCGACACCGTACCGCCGATACTATCCACTTCCCAGAGCTGTACGTCCAAGTTCCCCGCAGTGATGGTCGTCTGACCCGTCTTCGCCTCGTCCGAGAACCACGCGAACGTGGTCCCTACAAGCAGCGCGAGACATAGCGCCGCGCACAGCATACTTTTTACCGGCGCGAACCGTGTACGCTTACCGTTTGCCATAGCTTTTTTACCTCCTACCCAAAATTCCGGCCGCGGCCCTTTCCGCCCGACCTTCTGCATTATAACACAAGGGGGGGGGGGCGCTGTCAAGTAGTATTTTTAATTATTTTTGAAATATTTTGAAGCTTGCCGAAACACTACATCGCATAACGCTATCCGGGGAGAAAATACTGCCTTGCCCTACACGGGGAAAGGCTTCCTATATATACCCGCGAGCCGCCCTGAACCGGCAGTCAATATATACCCGCGAGCCTCCCCGACCGGCAGGCAAAAGCTACCCGGAAGCGCCGGACCCCGAACGATAATGGCGAGCCTCCCCGAACCGGCGGGCAAAAGCTACCCTATAGCACTAAGCCCAAAACGATAGCGGCGAGCTTTCCCGAACCTGCGAGCCTTTTGTACCGGGCTCGGCGGGCTCTGAATGACCCCGGCGGGATCCCGGAGCCGGCGCCGGGGGTACCTCCGGGCTATCCCCGCGAAGCGAACCGCCGGGCTCCCCCGGCAGGGGTTTACTGTACACCCGCGAGCCTCCCCAACCGGCAGGCAAAAGCTATCCCCTGCCCACAAGCCCTAAGCGATAGCGGCGAGCTTCCCCGACCCCGCGAGCCTTTTGTACCGGGCTCGGCGAGCCGGGAATGAATACGGCGGGATCCCGGAGCCGGCGCCGGGGGTACATCCGGGGCTTCTCCGCGAAGCGAACCGCCAGGCTCCCCCAGCAGGGGTTTACTGTACACCCGCGAGCCTCTCCGACCGGCAGGCAAAAGCTATCCTATAGCACCAAGCCCAAAACGATAGCGACGAGCCGCCCCCGAACCGGCGAGCCTTTTGCATCCGACTCTGCGAGGCGGGAATGAATACGGCAAGGTCCCGGAGCCGGCGTCGGCGGCACCTCCGGGCTATCCCCGCGTCAGCGACCGCAAGATCTGCCGTTTAGGTGGCGGCTACCCCACCACCACTCAGCGGGGGGCGTCACCTGATAGTTCCCGGGAACCACTCAGCCTCTCGGCTGCGAGCCGGCGGAACGGACCGGTGAGGGGTTGGCGCGTGAGCTCCTTTTCTTTTGCGAAGCTTTTCTTTTACCTCTCTCCCATTCTCCCGGTATGTTGCCGCGGGGAGAGAGGAAAAGAAAAGCGTCGATTGCTAAAGAAAACCACTTAGTTTCCCTCCCAGTAGGGAACAGACCGGCTTCCAATAACAGGCGGAGCCAATTCTCCCGCTGCCGCAAAGCTACCACCGCGCGGCGAGAAGCAGCCCCCCCCCCGAACCCGACGGAGCCAAGCTCCCGGCACCGCAAAGCTACCCGCAAGGCGCGGCAAGTCCCCCGACCGCGGAGCGCCCGCCGCCCGAAGCCTATTCCAGCGAGTACGCGCCGGGATTTACCGGCGGGCGTGGGGACTGCCAGGAGCCTCCCGTGTAGTCCGGGAACGCGACCGGCGCGTCCCCGAGAGCTATCGACTCCGCCGAGAGCGCGGTGACGGACATCCACGCGGCGGCGTCGTACACGTCTATCGGCATATCATAGCCGTTCTCCACCGCGTCGAAAAACGCCCCGTAGCAGAGGCCGTCCATCCCGCCGTGACCGCCCAAAATCCCTCCCTCAAGGAACCGCCGCCAAATCGGGTGCTCGTATTTCTCCCGGTAGCGCTCGGCGTTGCCCCACTGGGTCTTCCAGTCGAAGCTGTGCTCGAATTCCCCGTCTATGGCGAAGGAGTCGTTGCGCTCGTCGTACAGCCCCCTCGTCCCGTGGACGCAGAAGTTGCGCGAGTAGTAGCGGGGGAGTGTCGTGTCCAGAGTGAGGGTGACCGTCTCGCCGCCCGCGCAGCGTATGACCGTGGTTACCACGTCTCCCTGGGCGAACCGCGCGGACATCAGTTCCCCGTCGTCGGGGTGGTGCTCCCTTATATACTCGCCCATTCCGGCGGATTTAGACGCGAAGGAGGAGAGGCTCACGAACCTGTTCCCCCGGTTGATATTGAGCACCTTAGCTATCGGCCCCAACTCGTGAGTGGGGTAGTTGTCGCAGTCGCGGTGGAGGTACTCCCGGTAGCGGTAGTGGTGGCCCAACTTCCCGCCGACGATCTCGTCCCGCAGGTCGTGGGCGTAGGCCCCGTCGCAGTGGACTATCTCGCCGAGGACCCCCTGCCGCACCATATTTAGCACCATAAGCTCCGTCCGCCCGTAACAGCAGTTCTCGAGGAACATAAACGGGGTATGTGTCCGCTCGTACGCGCCTACCAAGTCCCAGCACTGCTTCACGTCGTATGCCCCGCAGACTTCCATTCCGCAGGGGATGCCGCGCTCCAAGGCTTCAATGGCGAAGGGGATGTGCGTGTCCCAGGAGCTGATTACCAGGACCGCGCCGAGCTCCTCGCGGTCCAGCATCTCCCCGTAATCCGCGTAGAACCGGGGGGCGACCCCGCGCTCCGAGAGGGACTTTTCCGCCCGAGCTAAGAACGGCCCGTAATTGTCGCAGACCGCGGCTATTTCCACGTCGTGAAACGAATCAGCCACCAGCTTCAGTATATCGTGGCCCCGCGCCCCCGCGCCTACCACGCCCAGTTTTATCCTGCCCGCCATTTTCGCCGCTCCTTTTTCGGTTGAGAATAGCCTGGTTGTCGCTTGCATTTTTCGGGCGGGAATGATCTCCCGCTCGCCGGTCGCCCTTTTGGTTAAGCCAAACTCCCGCTCGCCGGTCGCTTGTTTGGGTGAGATTAGCCTGTTTGCCGCCAGCCATTTACCGGGGGCAGCCCGCCGCTTGCCTTTTTGGCGAGATTAGCCCGCCCGCCGTTTGCCGGGTTGACGGGCAGCCCGCCGCCCGTTTTCCGGGTGAGGTCGAACTCCCCGTACGCCGCCCACAGAGGCGAGGGGGGGTGTAGGCTCGCCGCCCGCAAGAGGTGAGTGGATAGGCTCGCCGCCTACTTTCCGGGTGAGGGTGAACCTCCGCGCGTCGTTTGTTGGCTTTCGTCTCGCCCGCCTCACCGGGGCGTGGATAAGCCCGCTGTCTCAGGGAGGAGCTCGCCGGTTCACAGGGTGTGGGGAATCCGCCGCTTAACGGGGGACGAGCCGGCCGCCCGTCATTCGTCATCCCGCCCTATAACGGGCACAAAGTGAGCCACCCTCGGAAGGGGACCTTGCCGGGACGGAGTAAACCCCGCCGCTTCGCTGTGCGCCATCCCGCTGTCCCGCTGTGTGTTGTCCCGCCATCTCGCCGCGCGCCGCCCCGCCGCACACTGCCTTAAGAGAGTGCCGCCCCGCAGTCTGGCGGGGGGGGGGGGGGGGGGGGTAACCCCCCCCCCCCCCCCGCGGGGTGCGCCCCCCCCCCCGCGGGGGCGGTGGGGGGGGGGGGGTAGCTTCACCGCCCCCCCCCCCCCGCGAGGAGTCCGCCGCTCCCCCGGCTGGCACTTTGTTGGAGAGGGCCGAGATAAGCCGATCGTCAGGCACACTCTGGGTGCCGCCCTATTGGAGGTTGGGGACGAGCTAGCCACTTCACGAGACAGGGAACACGCGTTGTCGAACGGGGAAAGAGCGAGACCGCCACCCTTGGAAGTGGACCCTGCCGGGACGGGGCAAACCCCGCCGCCCCACCGCACGCTATCATGTCACCTCGCCGTCCCACCGCACGCCGCCCTAAGAGCTTGTCGCCCCGTAGTCTGTCGGGGGCGGGGGTAGAGCTTCACCGCTCCCCGCGAGGAGCCTGCCGCTTCTCGGCTGTCGGGGCGGGGGCAGCTTCGCCACTCCCCCCAAGGAGCCCGCCGCTCCCCCGGCTGGCACCCTATGGGGATTGGGGTCGAGCCGGCCGCTTGTCGCTTCAGTCTGCTACCCTATGGCGTGCCGGGACAAACTATTCGCCTTACGCGGCGAGGGAAATTCCGTCGCCGAACGGGGTACAAGCGAGGCCGCCGCTCCAAGCGAGGGGACCTTGCCGGGACGGAGTAAACCCCGCCGTCCCGCCGCACGCCGCCCCACCGCACGCTGCCCTAAGAGAGTGTCGTCCCGCAGTCTGTCGGGGGCGGGGGTAGAGCTTCACCGCTCCCCACGAGGAGCTCGCCACTCCAAGCGAGGGGAGCCTGCCGGGACGGAGTAAAAGCCTACCGTCTCGCTGTGCATTGTCACGCCGTCCCACCGCACGCTGCCCTAAGAGAGTGCCGTCCCGCAGTCTGCCGGGTGCGGGGGTAGAGCTTCGCCACTCCCCACGAGGAGCCCGCCGCTCCCCCGGCTGGCACCCTATGGGGATTGGAGACGGGCCTGCCGCTTGCCGTTCGCCACTTTCCGGCTTCCCCCTGTTGAGGGTCGGGGGACGAGCCGGCCGCTTGCCGCTTCAGTCTGCTATCCTATGGCGTGCCGGGATAAGTTAGCCGCCTTACGCGGCGAGGGAAATTCCGCCGCCGAACGGGAGAACAAGCGAGCCCGCCGCTCCCAGCGAGGGGACCCTGCCGGGACGGAGCAAAGCCCGCCGCTTCGCTGTGCGCCGTCCTTTCGCTCCGCCGCATGCCGCCCCACCACACGCTGCCCTAAGAGAGTGCCGTCCCGCAGTCTGCCGGGGGCGGGGTAGCTTCACCGTCCCCCCGCGAGGAGCCTGCTGCTTCTCGGCTGTCGGGGCGGGGGCAGCTTCGCCACTCCCCACGAGGAGCCCGCCGCTCCCCCGACTGGAACTTTGTTGGAGGGGGCTGAGATAAGCCGATCGTCAGGCACACTCTGGGCGCCACCCTATTGGAGGCCGGGGTCGAGCCCGCCGCTCGCCGTTTCAGTTTGTCACCCTACAGGGTCACCGGGACAAGTTAGCCGCCTTACGCGGCGAGGGAAACTCCGCCGCCAAACGGGGGACGAGCGAGCTCGCCACCCTTGGAAGGGGACTCTGCCAAGGTGAAGCAAAAGCCCGCTGTCCCGCCGTGCGCCGTCCTTCCACCCCGTCGCGCGCCGTCTCGCCGCCCTTAAGAGCTTGTCGCCCCGTAGCCTGCCGGGTGCGGGG
>CAYOSS010000065.1:1313-10009 GCA_964406705.1 uncultured Eubacteriales bacterium | reverse complement strand
CGGAAGCCTCACCGTATTCATTCCCGCCTCGCAGAGTCGGATGCAAAAGGCTCGCCGGTTCGGGGCGGCTCGCCGATATCGTTTAGGGCATGCCGCTTCCGGGTAGCCTTTGCCTGCCGGTTCGGGAAGGCTCGCGGGTGTACGGCGGGCCCCTATCGGTGAGAGCCCGGAGGTCCCGCCGACGCCGGCTCCGGGACCCTGCTGTGTTCATTCGTAGCCCGCAGAGTCGGATGCAAAAGGCTCGCAGGTTCGGGGGCGGCTCGCCACTGTCGATTTGGGCTCGGCGCTTCCGGATAGCTTTTGCCTGCCGGTTCAGGGAGCCGCGCGGATGTACAGCGGGCCACTGCCGGAAGAGCCCGGAGGTTCACCGGCGCGAGGGATAGCCCAGCGGCGGCAGGCAGCCCCCATTGCCGGGGGGCGCAGTGGTTCGCAGGATAGTTCGGTGACGGCCGGCAGCCCCCTCCCCGAATAGCCCGGAGGTCTGCCGGCGCGAGGGGTAGCCCGCCGGTACCGGGGGCTCCTGTTCCGCTCTGCGCACCAGGAGCACGGCGGCTCGCCCCATACGGGAAGGGAGGTTCCCTGCATATCTGCGAGCTAACCCCAAACTACCAAGCAAAAAGCTACCCCTGAAGCGCCGGGCCCTAAACGATATCGGCGAGCTTCCCCTAACCTGCGAGCCTTTTGCATCCGACTCTGCGAGGCGGGAATGAATACGGTGAGGCTTCCGAACCGGCGTTGGCGGGATCTCCGGGCTACCCTCGTAGGCACAGGAGCAACGGTATAGGTGGCGGCTACCCCTAAACCACATAGTGTTTGGCGTTGGAGCAAGCCGGCGCGCTGAACTTCTTTTCTGTCCGCTTTTCATAAGGGGCCCCCGCGGCGCCGTAAGGCGTCGTGGGGAGAGGAGGAGCAGTGGAATGAGCGAGCTTTTCACGCTTTAGCGTGGAAACGAGCGATATGGAACTTGCGACGACGAAGGCGGACCGTTCCGGCGCAGAGAAGAAAAGCGGACATCGTTCCCCAGCCCAGCTGGGAAGAATTAGAAAGCTAACTTCGCGAAGCGAGAAGGAGGTTCCGGGGACGGGCGGAGCCAAAGCTTCCGGCACCTCCGATTTACCCCGCGCGGCGATCGCAGCCCGCCGCAGCGGGGCAGAGCCGGTGCCGCCCAGGCAAAAAAGACCCCCGGGGCGTTACGCCTCGGGGTTGAGTTCCCGCGCCGCGCGGCAGACCGCCAAAAGATCCTCCCGGCACGAGATGCGCGAGCACATCGCCCGCAGGTCCGACGAGCCGCGCAGCCCTTTCAGGTAATATCCCGCCTGCCGCCTCGCTTCCAAGTATGCCGCCCTTTCCCCGCGAGCCTCCGCCTCGATATCGGTCTGCTCCAACAGCGCGGCGACGCGCTCCCGGAGGGTCGGCGGGGGAGGGGGATCCTCCCCGGCTAAGTAAGCGTTAATCCGGGCGAAGAGGAACGGGTCGCCCATCGCGGCCCTTCCCACCGCGACCCGGTCGCAGCCGGTGGCGGCTATTACCCGCGCCGCGTCCCCGCCGGAGCGTATGTCCCCGTTCGCTATGACGGGAACCGAAACGGCGCGTTTCACCGCGGCTATGACGGCTAAATCCACCGGGGGAGCGTACCCCTGCGCCCTCGTTCTCGCGTGGACCGTGACCGCCGCCGCCCCGGCGTATTCCGCCGCTTTCGCCACGTCCACGGCGTTTATGTGGGCGCCGTCCCAGCCGGAGCGGATCTTCACGGTGACGGGCAGCTTCACCGCTTTAACCACGGCCGACACGGCCCGTTCCACCGCCTCCGGGTCCCTCGCGAGGGCCGCGCCCGCCCCCTCCCGGGTGATTTTCGGCGCGGGGCAGCCCATATTTATATCGATGAAGCGGGGGGAGTATTCCCCGGCTATCCTCGCGGCCTCGGCCAATATGTCCGGCTCGCCGCCGAACAGCTGGCAGCCGAAGGGCTGCTCTCCGGGCGTCGAGAGCAGCAGTTCGCGGGATTTTTTATCGCCCAGGACGAGGGCTTTCGCGCTTGTGAGCTCCCCCACGCAGAAGGCGGCTCCCTGCCGGACGCAGAGCGTCCTCATTCCCCGGCCCGCGACCCCCGCCATCGGCGCTAAGGACGCTTTTCCGGGGCCGTTGTACATCGTCGGGGGACGCTCCTTTCGGTTTATTGGTTGGCGGGCGCCCGCGCGCCGGCGTTACCGGAGCCCGTTCCTCCGTACGCCCTTAAAATGTAGTGGTAGATGTCGCCGGGGTCGTCCTTTTCTGGGAGATAGCGGTAGCTGAGCTTGTGGAACGGGCTTTTTGAGGTGAGGTAGGCGAACCGCTCCGGGGTGTAGGGCTTGCCCCAGGACTCGTGGAGCAGCAGGGCGTTCGCGCGGGGGTCCGTGGAGGCGGCTCCCCAAAGCTCGGGGAAGGCTTCGCAGGCGAGCTCGAAGAAGTCGTAGAAAATCAGGTAGTCCGCCGCGAAGGAGTAGCGCAGGCAATATTTTTCCAGCAGCTCTTGCGTGAACAGCAGCAGCGGGTGCGCCGAGACGCTGGAGATGAACCAGCTTTCGATCCGTGTCGCGCTGTTGTACGCGTCCATATGGACGGTTCTGTATATAAAAAACTCGCTGTCCTCCACGATATACGGCGCGGGGGCGGCGGTGCAGAGGATGGTCGCGTCGATCCAGGTGCCGCCGTAGCGGTTGAGCAGTCGCAGCCGTATCAGGTCCGAGAACAGCGCGGGGGAGATGACCCCGCTTTTGTACTTGTCAACTATCGGCTCCGGCAGCTCTATGTAGTCGGTGAAGTTGCGCGCGTCGATCACCGTGACCCTGTCGCCGAAGACCCGGCGCAGCGAGTTAAGGCAGGCTAAAATAATGGGGGGGGGGGGATTTGCTATTATTATCTATTCCCTGCAGCCAGCAGAACCATATGTTGCGGCTTTTGGGGTTACCGTGGGGGTCGACCCCGGCGTAGCGGGATTTAAGCTCGGCTATCTCGTCCCGGTACTTGCGCGAGAGGACGTAGACGAGCTCGTTGCGGTACTCCTGGCCCGCCACGTGGAATGCTTTGGAGTGGCGGGCGGGCGCGCCCGCGAAGCGGCCTTTGCAGCGCAGGCGCCGGAGTATGAAGTTCGTGTACGCCCGCGGCGCGAATTTCAGCTCGTTAAGGCTAAAATCCATATCTGTTTCTCCCGTCTAATCCTTGTGTCTTCGGGCGAGGAGCCAGAGGAACTCCGACACCCGGGGGCAGTGTTCGTATGTGTACAGCAGCACGCGGTCGGTAAGCGGCAGCCCCTTTCGGGGGATTTTCTCCGCGAGCGGCAGTATCATCTCCCGCAGTTCGGCGGTCCGCCTTGCCACCTCGGGGTCGCCCTTGCCGAGCTTGCGGCGAAGTCGGAACACCCACTTTATCGCGTCGCAGACCGCCTCGCGGTACAGCCGGGGCATATCCCAGCGGTCGAAGTAGCGGGCCCGCACCACCTCGACCTCGGCGCGGTCAAATTTGCGCGGGGTAAGGGGTCCTAACATAATGCTGCCCCCGCGCTGCCGGTAGCGGTAGAGCGGCTCGGGCACGGCGGTGAAGAGAGCCGCCCGCTCGATGATTTCCGGGAGGATCAACGCGTCCTCCTGCATTTTTCCCGGCGGAAAGCGAAGCCCCCGGAAGATCCCGGCGGAGTAGAGCTTGTTCCACGCGGTGTCAATCAGCCGCTTGGTGAAAAGCTCGCGGACAGTGTGGCTTTCCCACGGGGGGGGGTCCGAGCCTATTATGTACGTATCCTGTGCGTTTCCCCGCCGCGTCGACGAGGGTGACGTCGCAGCAGGCTATGTCCGCGCGGTCGCGCCGGAGGGCGCCGAGCAGCTTCTCGTACATATCCGGGGCTATATAGTCGTCCGAATCCACGAAGCCGATGTAGTTGTCCTCCGCGGGGTCCATTTCGCCGTAGGCGAGGTCCAGCCCGGTGTTCCGGGCTGCCGAAAGCCCCCCGTTCGCCTGGTGAACCACCTGTAACCGGGGGTGCCGGGCGGCGTAGTCGTCCAGTAACTCGGCGCACCCGTCCGTGGAGCCGTCGTCCACCGCTATGGGGACTATGTTCTTATAAGTCTGCGCCATAACGGAGTCGAGGCACTCCGCCAAATACGGCTTCACGTTGTAAACCGGGATTATCACGTATATAGCGGACATACAACACCCCGTCGATTACAAAATATAAGCCGGGAGCAAGCCGCGCCCGGCTGTTGGCCCGCCCGGAGGGATTCGAACCCCCGTCCTTCAGAATCGGAATCTGCTGCGATATCCAGCTTCGCCACGGGCGGACGCGCGGCGGGGCTCCCCCCGCCCGGATACTGAACCTTCAGACGGGGCTTTCCCCGCCCGGATACCGAACCTTCAGACGGGGCTTTCCCCGCCCGAACAGTAAAACCTTTCGGCGGACTTCCCCGCCCGGACCGCGAACCTCGCGGCGGCTACCCGCCGTTCTCCGCTAACACCTCTTTGTTTACCGAGGCGATGATGTCCCTGGCGGCTCTGTCGGCGGCTTTGCCCCGCTTGGTCTTGGCGGTGTCGGCGCTGACCCGGCGCATACATAGGTAGACGTTCCCCTCGAAGCCCGTGCCCGCGGATTTCCGGTAAATCTCCTCGTAGCGCGTGCCGTTCAGCTTCACCGCTTTACCATTATACTCCGATAACCCCAAATCGTCAACTAAAAAATTTCCTTCTAACTGCTCGTCCATATTTTTTAGCGTTTCCTCGCTGAGGATAAAGAGCTGAGCGTACTCGATGCCGAACTGCGCCTGGTACTTTACCGCCATAGCGGTGTTAATCTCCGGGTTGCCGGTCTCCGTGTCGTAGGAGCAGTCCATCACTTCTATGAGGGTCCTCCCGTCGCCGTTGGTGTCGGTGGTCATCCCCTCGAATATCTCGGAGTATTCCCCCGTGACGGCCTGGAGGCTCTGCGGCCCCGTGTTCACCACGACGAGGCAGTCGGGCTTCTTGTTGTTTACCACGGTGTACACGAGGTAGACTATGAACGCCGCCGCCGCTATACCGATCAGTATATACACCCCGTAGTAGCGTATGAAGTTGGCGAACGCCGCCTTGCCGGTGAGCTTCGGCGCGGGGGCGGGGGCCTCGGGCGCGGCCTCCAGCCCCTGCCGCATCTTCTTGACCTCGACTATATCGGCGTTGCTGACGTTGTGGGAACGGTTGCGGGCGGGCATCAGTCGCCCTCCCCGCCGAGAGAAAGCAGCGTGTCCACCGCTTCGAGGTACCCCGCGAACCCCTTGCCGGCTATCGTCTTTACGCAGGCGGGGGATACAAACGAGTGCCGTCGGAACTCGTCCCGGCTGTTTATGTCGGAGATGTGCACCTCCACGGCGGGTATGTTTACCGCTTTCAGCGCGTCCAAAATGGCGACGCTGGTGTGGGTGTAGGCGGCGGGGTTTATCACAATGCCTTCCACGCCCTCGAAGTAAGCCCTCTGTATCTCGTCCACTATGGCCCCCTCGCCGTTCGACTGGAAGAAGGAGACTTCCGCGCCGCGCTCCCCGCAGTGCCGGCGGATCTCCTCCAACAGCTCGGCGTAGGTGTGCCGCCCGTATATATCCGGCTCCCGCAACCCCAAAAGATTGAGGTTCGGCCCGTTAATCACGAGAATTTTCAAGCTGTCAACACCTCCGTAATTCTCCTCAGCGTCTCCTCGGGTGTGGGGGCGACCTCCACCTCGCGGTCGGCGGCGTCGAGGTAGAGCGGCAGACGCTCCCGCCGCATCGCCCGCAGTGTCTCGAGGTCCTTCGAGAGGGGGCGCCCGGCAAGCTCAAGCTCGCCCAAATCCCGCTTTAGGAATATGACCGTCCCGTTTTGGCGGAGAGCCTCGCGGTTGCGCCGCCGCAGCACCGCCCCTCCCCCGGTGGAGATTATCACCCCGTGGCGCCGCCCGGCCTCCTCCACGGCGGCCGCTTCCATATCGCGGAACGCCGCCTCGCCGTCCTCGGCTATCACTCGGGGGACCGGCTTCCCCGCCGCCCGCTCCACCATTTTATCGGTGTCGAGCGTCTCCCGTCCCGTGAGCCGGGAGAGACCCGCCGCCGCCGTGGTCTTGCCGCACCCCGGCATACCCACGAGCACTACATTGCGGAAGTCCCGCTCCACCGCGCGGCGGGCCTCTTCTATTTTGCCGTCGGGCAGGGGCGTATTTAAGAATATCTCCGCCGCCGCCTTGGCCTGCGCGGAGAGCATCCCGAGCCCCCCGGCGGCGCGAAGCCCCAGCGCCTCCGCGTCCTGGAGGAATTTGGTGCGCGGCGGGTTGTAAATCAGGTCCGCCGCCGAGCGGCAGCTCTTCAGCGCGGTGAGATCCAGCGGCGTCTCCAAGTTGCCGGGGAACATACCCACGGGCGTCGCGTTTACCACGATCCCGGCGTCGGCGTGCCGGGAGATATTGCCGTAGTTGTCCTCCCCCGAGCGCGAGATGTTGACGACGCTACGCGCCCCCCTGAACTCTAACACCCGGCGAACGGCCGCCGCCGCTCCCCCCGTGCCGAGGATCAGGCACTTTTCGCCCGCCGGGTCTATCCCTCCGGAGCGCAGCATATACGAGAAGCCGTACATATCCGTGTTGAAGCCCACAAGCTCCCCACCCCGCCGCGCGACGGTGTTGACCGCTCCCGCCGCCACCGCGCTCTCGTCCAGCCTCGAGAGGAAGGGAATCACGGCTTTTTTGTACGGCACGGTGACGTTTATCCCGTCAAGCGGGAAGTCGGCGAAGAAGCCCGGCAGCTCCTCCGGCTCCTTTTCTATGAGGGTGTAGGAGTAGTCCCCGAAGAATTTGTGCAGCTCCGGGGAAAGGCTGTGCCCGAGCCGCCGTCCAAGCAGTCCGAACCTCATCATACCGCCTCTCGGTAGCTGCCGAAGTAGCGGAAATTCACCGACGCGGCGCGAAGCCCGGACAGCAGCCGGGTAAACTTCGGCGAGTCGACGGGGACGTCAATATCGAAGTAGAACATAAACTCGAAGTCCCTCCCCGGGATGGGCCGGCTCTCGAGCTTCAGCAGGTTGATTCCCTCGGCGTAGAACATGGAGAGTATCGAGTAGAGCGAGCCGGGCTTGTGCGGCAGGACGAGCATCAGGCTGGTGCGGTCCGCGCCGGGGTAGATTTCAGGGGTCTTGGATATGCAGATGAAGCGGGTGAAGTTGCTATCCACGTCCGCTATCCCCTCGCGGATTATGTCCAGCCCGTAGAGGGGGGCGCAGTTGGCGGAGGATATCGCGGCGAGGTCGCGGCGGCCGCTGCCGGCTACGTCCCTCGCGGCGGCGGCGGTGTTCTCGCAGGGGCGCACGGTGACGCCCTTCAGTGTGGAAAGGAACTTCCCGCACTGGTTTATAGCCTGCTCGTGGGAGCGGATCTCGCGAATGTCGGAGAGCGCCGCCCCCTTCGCCGCCAACAGGCAGTGCGAGACGTGGAGCCTCGCGCTTCTTACGATAAAGAAGTTGTGCCGGTACATAAGGTCGTATATCTGGTTGACCGAGCCCGCCGTGCTGTTCTCCACCGGGAGGATCCCGTAGCGGCATAAGCCGTTCTCCACGGCGGAAAACACCCCCGCGAACGAGCCCAAGAACATAATGTCGGGGAATGGGAAAATCTTCTCGCAGGCGAGCTGGGAGTACGCTCCCTCCACCCCCTGGCAGGCGACGCTCGCCCGCTCCGGGAACACGCGCGGGGTGGACTCCACCGCCCGCTCAATCTCGGATATCAGCGGGTCGTCGCCCTCCAAAAGCTCGTTTTGTCTCGCCCGGCTGAGGCTCAGGATGAGGTTGTAGAGCGCTCTCGTCTGCGGGGCGAATTTCTCTCCCGCCTCGTCCGAAACCTTGGCGAGGAGCTTCCTCTCGCGCTCCGGGTCGGTCACGGGGCGGCCCTCTTTTTGCTTCAGGGCGGCTATCTCCTCGGAAAGCTCCATTCTCCGCGTGAAGAGCGGGACGAGACCGCCGTCTATCTCGTCGATTTTATCCCGCAAATCCTCTATGCTCATCGCAAAACTCCTTCTAACCGGCGGCACCGCGCAACGCCGCGGGTATAGCTTCTAAGATCCCTTTAACCGGCAACGCCGCGCGATGCCCTGCGGTATTGTCTCTAAGCTCCTGCTAACAAGCGGCGCCTCGCGACGCCCGGCGGCACAGCTTTTAAGCTTTCTTTAACCGGCGGCACCGCGCGATGCCCTGCGGTATCGCCTTTAAGCTTTTTCTAAGACAACACCACGGAACAGCCCGGCAGTGCTGCTTTTAAGCTTCTTCTAAGCAACACCGCGCTATGCCGCCGGTACCGCTTCTAAGCTCCTGCTAACAAGCGGCGCCTCGCGACGCCCGGCGGCACAGCCTTTAAGCTCTCTTTAACCGACAGCACCGCGTAACGCTCACCGGTATTGCTCCTAAATTCCGCTCAGCATTAAGTCGCAGAAGACCAGCCCCGCCGCCGCCTCCACGCAGGGGACGGCCCTCGGGACAACGCAGGGGTCGTGCCGCCCCCGGACGCGCAGGAGTTCCCGTTCCCCCGTGGCGAGGTTCGCCGTGAGCTGTTCTTTGGCGATGGAGGGGGTCGGCTTGAACGCCGCGCAACGCTCACCGGTATTGCTCCTAAATTCCGCTCAGCATTAAATCGCAGAAGACCAGCCCCGCCGCCGCCTCCACGCAGGGGACGGCCCTCGGGACAA
>CAYOSS010000065.1:0-1213 GCA_964406705.1 uncultured Eubacteriales bacterium | reverse complement strand
CCCGTTCCCCCGTGGCGAGGTTCGCCGTGAGCTGTTCTTTGGCGATGGAGGGGGTGGGCTTGAAAGCAGCGCGGAACACTACGGGCATCCCGGAGGTTATCCCGCCCAAAATGCCGCCGTGGTTGTTGGTGAGGGTCACAACCCGTCCGTCCTTTACGGAGAAGGGGTCGTTGTTCTCCGAGCCGCGCAGCCCGCTGCCGCGAAACCCGCTGCCGAACTCTATTCCCTTTACCGCCGGGATGCCGAACACCGCCGCCGCGACGCGGTTCTCCACGCCGCCGAACAAGGGGTCGCCCAGCCCCGCCGGCAGCCCCGTGACGGCGCACTCCACCACCCCGCCGACCGAGTCCCCCTCGCGCCGGGCGGCCTCGATGGCCCCGCGCATTGCCTCCCCGGCCTCGCGGTTCAGCACCGGGAACGGGTCGCGGGTGAAGAGCGAGTTTATCCTCTCCGGGTCGCAGTCGGGGAACGGGTCGTCCGCTATCCCCGCGACCTCGGCGATGTGCGCTCCAACCCGCACGCCCCGGGACCCGAGGTACTGCAGCGCCAGCCCCCCCGCGACGCAGAGCGCCGCCGTGAGCCGCCCGGAGAAATGCCCGCCGCCGCGCGCGTCCTCCGCTCCGCCGAACTTTACACGGGCGGTGTAGTCGGCGTGACCGGGGCGGGGGGTGTCGGAGAGGTTTTCGTAGTCGGGGGAGCGGGTGTCGGTGTTCTCGATCAGCGCGCAAAGGGGGGCGCCGCAGGTGACGCCGTCAACTACGCCGCTTACAAAGCGCGGGAGATCCGGCTCCTTACGAGCCGTGGCGTACGCCGCTCCGCCCGGCGCTCTGCGGGCGAGGAACGCCCGGAGCCCGTCAAAATCAATCTGGAAACCCGCCGGGAACCCGTCTAAGACGACGCCCACCGCCTCCCCGTGGGACTGGCCGAATATCGAAACGCGCAGTTTATCGCCGAGTAATATTGATCCCAATGGGGTACCTCTTTTCTGTATTCTACCGGGAGCCGGCGGCTTTGTCTCCGGGGGCTTCTTCCCGCTGCGGGGGGCAGCCTTTCATTTTTCCCCGGCTGGGCCGGGCAGCGCGTCCGCTTTTCATCTCTGCGCGAGGGGGTAGCTCGGCTGTACCGGCAGCTTGTTCGGCTCCGCCCGGCTCCGCTGACTTCTTCTCGCTAACGCGAAGTTAGCTTTCCAATCTTTCCCAGCTGGGCTGGGGAA
>CAYOSS010000064.1:0-10299 GCA_964406705.1 uncultured Eubacteriales bacterium | reverse complement strand
GCTCAGCTGTCCGCAGGTCATCGCGTAAGTTTTCACGGAGAAAAGGAAAGAACCTTTTTCTCCTCCCCCTTGCGAAAAGGTCCTCGCGGTGGTATAATGTACCGTGCGGAGGGCCGCGGGGCGCCGCCGCTTCAAGGAGGATGCGAGGGAATTGAGCAAAAACGAGGGGTTACGCAACATCGCGATAATAGCGCACGTCGACCACGGCAAGACCACGCTGGTCGACCAGCTGCTGCGGCAAAGCGGCACGTTCCGCTCCAACGAGCAGGTGGCGGAGCGGGTGATGGATTCGGGCGACCTTGAGCGCGAGCGCGGGATCACCATACTCAGCAAGGCGACCAGCGTCACCTACGAGGGCGTGAAGATCAACATAGTCGACACCCCCGGCCACGCGGATTTCGGCGGCGAGGTGGAGCGGGTGCTCCTGATGGTGGACGCGGTGCTGCTGCTTGTGGACGCGTTCGAGGGGTGTATGCCGCAGACCAGGTTCGTGCTTAAAAAGGCGCTGCAGTTGGGCAAGAAGGCCATTGTGGTCGTAAACAAGGTTGACCGCCCCGGGGCGCGGCCCCTCGAGGTGGTGGACGAGGTGCTGGACCTCTTTATAGACCTCGGGGCGGACGACAGCCAGTTGGAGTTCCCCGTGGTCTACGCCTCGGGCAGGGACGGCTACGCGTCGATGTCGCCGGACGAGCCGGGCACCGACCTGCGCCCCCTCTTCGAGACTATTTTGCGGGAGACCCCGCCGCCCGAGGGCGACCCGGACGCGCCCCTTCAGCTCCTCTTCTCCAACATCGACGCGGACGACTACGTGGGGAGAATCGGCATTGGGCGCGTGGAGCGGGGCCGGGCGAGGACGGGTCAGCCGGTCACGGTCTGCCACACGGACGGCAGCCGCTCCTCCTCCAAAATAGGCAAGCTCTACGTTTACGAGGGGCTGCGCCGCGTTGAGGCGGAGAGCGCGGAGCCGGGCGAGATAGTCTGCGTGTCGGGGCTCAGCGACCTCACCATCGGCGACACCGCGTGCGACCCGGAGCGCCCCGAGCCGCTCCCCTTCGTCAAGATAGACGAGCCCACGATCTCGATGAATTTTATGGTGAACGACTCCCCCTTCGCGGGGAGGGAGGGCAAATTCGTCACCTCGCGGAACCTGCGGGAGCGCCTTTTCAAAGAGACCGAGACCAACGTCAGCCTGCGCGTAGAGGAGACCGGCTCGCCCGACACCTTCAAGGTTTCCGGGCGCGGGGAGCTGCACTTATCGATACTTATTGAGACGATGCGCCGGCAGGGGTACGAGTTCCAGGTCTCGCCGCCGACGGTCATTATGAAGCAGGAGGACGGGGCCACCTTAGAGCCAATAGAGCTTCTTATGATCGAGGTCCCGGAGGAGTATGTCGGCGTGGTGATGGAGAAGCTCGGCACTCGGCGGGCGGTCCTTCAGAATATGGGCACCCGCGAGGGGGGAGAGGCGCACCTCGAGTTCCTCATCCCGGCGAGGGGGCTGCTCGGCTACCGCTCCATACTGCTCACCGACACCGGAGGCAACGGGATTATGAGCCACATTTTCAACGGGTACGAGCCCTACAAGGGTGACATAGAGAGCCGGCTCACGGGGTCCATAGTCGCGTACGAGGGCGGCGAGACCTCGGCTTACGGGCTGTACAACACTCAGGCGAGAGGGCGGCTGTTCGTCGGGCCCGGCACGGAGGTTTACGAGGGGCAAATCGTGGGGGAGAACCCCAAGAACGAGGATATAGTCTGCAACGTCTGCAAAAAGAAGCAGATGACGAATATGCGCGCCGCCGGGAGCGACGAGGCGCTCCGGCTCACCCCGCACACGGTGCTGAGCCTGGAGCAGGCGCTGGAGTTTATCAAGGAGGACGAGTTGGTGGAGGTCACCCCGGCCGCGTTCAGGCTCCGCAAGAGGGTACTGGGCAAAGAGGCGCGTATGAAGCTCGCGAGCCGCAAGTCGTGACGTTTACCTTTCTCGACCTCGAGTGGCAAAGCGCCTACTGCCCCGAAAAGCGCGGGTTTATGAACGAAATCGTGGAAGTGGGCTCGCTGAAATTGGACGGAAACCTCCGGGAGACGGGGGTTTTCTCCCGTGTGGTGCGCTCTAAGCTGACCACGCGGCTGTCGGGCAGGTTCAAGGAGCTGACCGGGATAGAGAGCGGCGAGATGAGAGAGGGCGACCCGCTGCCCGAGGTGCTCTCCGAGTGGGACGGGTGGCGCGGCGGGGACTCGCTGCTTCTCACCTGGAGCCGCTCGGACTTGTACGCGCTCGACGAGAACTGCCGCCTGCTCGCCCCGGGGGTGCGGCCTGTTATCACGAGCTACGCCGACTTCCAGCTTTACGCGCAGGAGGAGATGCGCCGCGCCGGGGCGGAGGTCAAGAGCCAGGTCTCGCTGGAGCACGCGGCGGAGGCGTTCGGCGTCGACCCGGGGGAGTACCGGCTGCACAGGGCGGCGGGGGACTGCCGGCTCTGCGCCGAGATTATGCGTCGGTGCTACAACGGGGAGCGCTTGGAGGGCTTTATAACCCGCGCTTCGGGGGAGAATTACCTGGACGAGTTCGCCTTTCGCCCGTATCTCATCAAGGATTTAAGCAGCCCCTACATCCCGAGGGAGGAGCTGCGCTTTAAGTGTGCCGGGTGCGGCAACTACGCGAGGAGGGTCGCCCCCTGGGTGTGGAGGCGCAAGTTCTTCCGCGCCCCGTTTCGCTGCAGGGTGTGCGGGGAGAGCTTTTTGGGCGAGGTCTCGTTCACCAAGACTTACAGCGGCGTCAAGGTGAAAAAGCGTACCCGCCCCCTGTCGCCCGACGGCGGTAACTCATAATGCGCCGCGCCGCAACGCGGGGGCTTTTCCCGGCGGTGTGTGCGGGCGCGCCGGATGAAAGGAGCCGCGCCGCTTCCGAAGGCTCTGCCGGCGGTCCGGGTGGAGAACGTCGCACCGACGGTCCAGGCGAGGGGCCTCGGCTTGCCCCCGGCAGCCGCGCCGGCGGTCCGGGCGGGGAACGGTGCTCCGACCCTATGGTGGGCAGCTCGGACGGTTTGAGTGTAGAGTACCGCCCGTTTTCGCCAATGAGCAGCCCGGACGTCCCGGGCGAAAGGAAGCACCCCGTTTCCGAAGGCTCTGCCGGCTGGTCGGGCGGGGAAGGGCGTCCCGCTTTCCCGGCAAGGAACCCGGAAGCTCAGGGCCCGGAGCACAGTCTTGACCTTGCGGCGGGCAGCCCCTGTTCGCGGAACGCGGAATCCCGGCTTGTCCTTGGTAGCCGCGCCGCCGATCCGGGCGTGGGTACCCGCTCCGACGGTCCAGACGAGGAGCGCCGCCCCGCTTTTCCGGCGAGGGGCCCGGACGCCCCGGGCACCGAACTCCGCCCCTATCCCGTGCCGGGCGACCCGTGCGCGTTGGACGGGGAAGAGCGACCCGCTCCTATGCCGGGCAGCCCCTGTTCGCGGAACGCGGAAGCCCGGCTTGCTGCCGGTAGCTGTCCCGGCGGGTCGGGTGGAGAACGTCGCACCGCCGGTCCAGACGAGAGGCCCCGGCTTGTCTCCGGTAGCCGCGCCGGCTGGTCAGGCGGGGAACGGTGCCCCGCTTTTCCAGCGAAGGACCCGGACTTTCCGGGTGAAGATCGCTGTCCCGTTTCGCTAACAGGCAGCCCTGACTCCTCGGGCGCCGAACTCCGCCCCTATCCCGTGCCGGGCGACCCGTGCGCGTTGGACGGGGAAGAGCGACCCGCTTCTATGCCGGGCAGCCCCTGTTCGCGGAACGCGGGGCCTCGGCTTGCCCCCGGTAGCCGCGCCGCCGGTCCAGACGGGGAGTGCCGTCCCGCTTTTCCGGCGAGGGGCCCGGACGCCCCGGGCACCGAACTCCGCCCCTATCCCGTGCCGGGCGACCCGTGCGCGTCGGGCGGGAAGGAGCGACTCGCTTCTATGGCAGGCAGCCTCGGTTCACGAGGCACGGAAGCTCGGCTTGTCCCCGGTAGCCGCGCCGGCTGGTCGGGCGGGGAACGGTGCCCCGACCCTGTGCCGGGCAGCCCCGCTTCGCGGAACGCGGAAGCTCGGCTTGCCCCCGGTAGCTGTCCCGGCGGTCCGGGTGGGGAACGGTGCTCCGACCCTATGGTGGGCAGCTCGGACGGTTTGAGTGTAGAGTACCGCCCGTTTTCGCCAATGAGCAGCCCGGACGTTCCGGGCGAAGATCGCTGTCCCGTTTCGCTAACAGGCCGCCCTGACTCCCTGGGCACCGAACTCCGCCCCTATCCCGTGCCGAGCGACCCACGCGCGTCGGACGGGGAACGCTGCCCCGCTTTTCCGGCGAGGGGCCCGGAAGCTCAGGGTCCGGAGCACAGCCTTGACCCTGCGGCGGGCAGCCCCGTTTCGCTAACAGGCAGCCCTGACTCCCCGGGCGCCGAACTCCGCCCCTATTCCGTGCCGGGCGACCCGGACTTTCCGGGCGCAGAGAGCTGCCCCGTTCCTATGCCGGGCAATCCCGGTTCACCGAGTGCGGAACGTCGCCCCGTCTCTGATATCCGCGCCGCCGCGCTGCCCGGGGGCGACAGCCCAGCCGGGTGCCGGCTCTGCCCGAGGGAATGCGGGGCCGACCGCGCCACCCGGACGGGCCGCTGCGGGGCGGGGAGAACCCCCCGCGTCGCGAAAATTATGCTCCACCCCTGGGAGGAGCCGTGCCTCGCGCGGGGGAACTCCGGGGCGGTGTTCTTCTCCGGGTGTTCGCTGCGGTGCGTCTACTGCCAGAATTCGGAAATCTCGCGGGACGCGTCTCGCGGCGAGGAATACACCCCGGAGCGGCTCGCCGGGGTGTTCCGCGAGCTGGAACGCCGCGGCGCGGAGAACATCGACCTCGTGACGCCGACCCACTTCGCGGGGGAGGTGGCGGAGGCGCTGCGGCTGTATCGCCCGCGCGTCCCCGTGGTTTACAACTCGTCGGGCTACGAGAAGCCCGAGACGCTGCGCTTGTTAGAGGGTCTGGCCGACGTCTGGCTGATGGACTTTAAGTACTCCGATCCCGCTCTCGCGGCCAAATACTCCGCCGCGCCGGACTACCCCGATGTGGCAAAGGCCGCCCTGCTTGAATGCTCCCGGCAGAAGCCGGCCCCGGTGTATGAGGGCGGGATGCTCCGCTCCGGGATAGTGGTGCGGCATCTCCTGCTGCCCGGGGCGACGGAGAACGCCATATCCGCGCTGGAATGGGTCCGGCGCAACGTTCCCGGCGCGGTGCTGAGTTTGCTACGGCAGTACACCCCGCACGGGGAGAACCTGCCCGCCGAGTTGCGCCGGCGGGTCACGGGCCGGGAATACGACAAGGTGGTGAACCGGCTGATTGAGCTCGGCGTGGAGGACTGCTACCTGCAGGAGCCCGGCTGCGCGGACGAGAGCTTTATCCCCCGGTGGGATTAGGCGGCTGCCCGCCCCGAGCGGGGCTTTCTTAGCCGGGAGCAGCCGGCTTCACTGAGCAAGTTCACCTCTCCTGCCGCGAGCGGGGGTTTCTTAGCCGGGAGCAGCCGTCTCGGCTAAGTGTGCCCGGCTTTCCGCCGTAAGCGTGCCATTTCGGCGGCGGGCAGCCTGCTCTCCGCCGAGTGTGTTCACCCCCCCCCCGGGAGGGAACTCTCACAGGGAGCAGCCGGCTTCACTGAGCACGTTCACCTCTCCGCCGGGAGCGGGCCTTTCTGCCGTGGGCGCGTTTTATCGGGAATAACCTGCTCTCCGCCGAGCGCACACGACCCCCTCCGCGAGCGGGGGTTTCTTAGCCGGATACAACCGGCTTCACTGAGCACGTTCACCTCTCCGCCGGGAGCGAGCCTTTCCGCCGGGAGCGGGGTTTTACCGGGAACAGCCTGCTCTCCGCCGAGGCGACAGCCCGCTCAACCTAAATTAAAAGCCCGACCGCTATGGCCGGGCTCTCTTTTCCGCTCCGTAGGTCGGAGGCTCGCCGTAAACTTCCTCGTACACCGCGCGGGAGAAGGCGGCGTTCTCAGCCGACATCCTCCTCGCGTCGGCTCGCGGGGAAACGGCGGGGTCGGGGTAAATCGGCTCGCCTATGTGCGAGGTGTAGGCTATGTTGTCCGGGCCGTCCGGCGCGGCGGGGTCCTTGCGGCCGAGGGTCACGAAGCACGGCACGACCGGCACCCCGTTTTTCGCCGCGAACACGAAGGCTCCCGGCTTGTAGGGGCGGGGCTTGCGGTAGTTCCACCACATCGACTGCTCGGGGTAGATCAGTATAAAGTCTCCCCGGGCGAGGATTTCCCGTATGGCGCGGTCAAGCTTCACCATAGTGGCGGTGTCCGAGCTGAGCGGCAGCGTGTCGCAGTAGCGGAAGAGGTAGCCGTACAGCCCCGGAGCGAAGAAGTTGCCCTCCTTAATAAGCTTGTAGAGCCGCCGCCGGGGTCGGACCTGTTCCGAAGCGAGCTTTACGGTGAGGTTCTCGGCGGGGGAGAAGTGGTTGCTCGTGAATATAGCCCCGCCGGTGATACCGCGCAGGTGCTCCGCGCCCCGCAGCTTTATGGCGAACTCCCGGCGCATCACCGCCTTGTAAACCTGCTCCACCACCCGCGCCGCCCAGCCGTTTACGCGGAATTTAGCGGTTTTGTGGAGGTAGTCCACGTCGCCGGGGCGCAAAATCCCTCCCGGCGGGTCGTCCTCCACGTCGCGGAAGAAGGCGTCCCCGCCCTCTTGCTCGTACTCCGCTATCCGCGCTAAGACCTTAAGCCTGTCCGGCGGCAAAGAGGGGCTCGTCATCTTCAAACTCGCTTTGCAGCTCCGCCCCGCCGCTTAAGACGTTTCTGAAGTTGCGGGGGTTGTTTACTATGGCGACGGCGTTCTCCGTCAGCGCCGCGGCGGCAAGCTCGTCCTGCTCCCGCTGCGCTTTGGTGTAGGCGGAGGGCATCGCGGCTATCTCCTCGGCGTAGGGGGTTAAGGCGGCGTAGTGCCTGAAGTACTCCCCGAGCGGCGTGTCGGGGTAGTGCCAGGGTTTCCAGAACATATTGAAGTGGATGAGTTTCAGCTCCTTCGCGGGCTCCGGGATCACAGGCATATTGTTCCAGCCCCGGTCGAGGTAGAGCACCCTGTCGCGGCACATCACGTTGAGGTAGTCCTGATCGGGGCAGACCGTCTCGAAGCGGTAGGTGTTCAGTAAGAAGCAGAACCGCCCCTCTATGTCGAACGCGCGGAGCTTCTTAAGGTCCATCACGAGCACCCCGGAGTTGAAGTACTTCTTATAAGGCACTCCCACGGCGAGTTCGGCGTAGCGGATGTACTCCGGGCGGCTGGGGATAACCTGGTCCGGCACCGCGGCTATGAATTTCCCCCGCAAATCGGTGTCGTAGAGCGCCGCCGCGTCCCGCAGGAGCACCGTGTCCGCGTCGAGGTAGACCGCGCGGTCAAGCTCCGGGAACATCGCCGGGATAAAGAGCCTGTAGTAGATGGACAGCGTGTAGTAGTCGCGCAGATCCAGCCGCCCCGCGAGCGGCTCCACACGGCGGCTCACGTCCACGAACCGCAGCGAGACATTCCCGCCGGCGACCGAGGAAAGCCGTGAGACGTTGTCGGCCGAGAGCCCGGTGTTCAGCACGTAGACGGTGTACTCCCGCCCCGGGTCGGCGCGGTCCGCCAGAGAGCGGAGCGATACCGCCAAAAACGGGGCGTAAGTGTCGTCCACGGAGTAGAACACCGAAACCGCGCCTTGCTTTTTCATATAGTCTGTCCCTCGCTTTCAAAGGCATTATTTCCGGGGGTTGTCGGGCGTTCGCCGGCGGCGTCGTCAAAGGCCTTCCTCGCCGCCAAATACTCGTCCAATACCCCGTCGTACTTGTGCGTGAGCGTGGATTTTACCCGTTCAGTCTGCCAGGGCTTTATTGTCCGCGTGTGGAAATAGGGGAGCCAGAGTATCGTCTTGGTGAAGTGCTGTATCACGGTGTCGTCGGGGAACCGTTTTTGCTCGTTGTACCGGCGGGGGAGGAGGAGCTTCTTCTCGGTAAGCCGGTTGAGCGCGGTTTGGTCCGGGAGGAAGAGCCGGCGCCGGCAGAGCAGCTCCACCGCCCGTCTGAACAGCCCCGTCCGCCGGATTTCGGGGAGATTCAGCAGCATCACCCCGGAGTTAAAGTAGTGGTAACCCATAAAGAACCGCCCGTAATGGTCGAGCACCGCCGCGAGCTCGTAACCCGCTATGTCGGTCGCGTAGAGGGGGGAGATGTCCCCCGCCATAAGGGTGTCTGTGTCGAGGTAGAGCAGTTTGTCGGGCAGCGGCAGCTCGTCCGCGAAGAGGCGGAGGAAGCAGTAGGGGGTGTAATCGGTTTTGGCGTTGGGCGAGGAGCCGAGCTCCCTGCGGAAGAGGTCGCCGACGTCCAAAAGCTCTACCCTGCTCTCCTTGTTCGCGGCGGAGTAGATTTCGGCTAAGAAGGCGCGGTGCCGCTCCGTCAGCGGGGCGAAGGCCTCGCCCCTCTCGCGGGCGTCCATAGTGAGGATGTACGCAGTGAGCCGCTCCGACGTGTGGCAGGCGGTGGAGAGCGCGGAAATCAGCAGCCCGTCGAACGCCGAGGCGTTGCCGGCGTAGAGGAGGTTCAGCATTTTCCCGCCTCGCGGTACTCTATATAGGAGTAGGAGCTGTGGGCGGCGGCGGCCTTCATCGCGGCCAAGACCTCCGAGTGAAGCTTTCTCTCGGCGGCGTGGGCGGGAAGGGTCTTGTCCGGGGTGAAGGGCCCGTCAAGGTAAACCGTAACTTTGGGGGTACGGCGGCGCCCCGCTTTGGAAAACGTGGTTGTCGAGACGTAAACGGGAGCGCCGTAGCGCACGGGGTAGCGCAGGGAATTCGGCGGGAACTCTCGGATCCCGGTGTAGTAGGGCCAGACGTGCGCCTCGGGGTAGACCGCCACGCAGTGCCCCTGCAGGACCCGCTTTTCCACCGCGTCTAAGAAGTACCGAAAGGTCGACGCGCCCCGCGGGAGAGGGATCGCCCCGTTCAGCAGGACAAACTGCCGCAGGACCGGCACCGAGAGGTTAGCGGGGCTCACCACGGTGTACACCCGTTTCGGAAACACCCCGAGCGTGGGGAGAAACGCGTCCCCGTCAGAGAGGGTGTGGTTGGCGTAGAGGAAGCACCCCTCGCCGCGAGCGGGGCGGCGGGCGCAGCGTTTAATGAACTTCACGCGGTACTTGATTTTGCAGTAGAGGAAGGCGACCGGGGTCATAATTACGCGGTAGACGAACCAGGAGAGCGCGTTCCAAAAGGGGTTTCTCCTCACGAACTTGAAGTCCCTGCCTATCGGGACGGGCTCGCGCCGCGCCCCGGCGAAGTCGTCGTTGCGGGGGTCGGCGTAGTAGATGATGCGCCGCCCGTCGGGGGTGACGCGGGGCTGTTCCCCGGCGCCGGAGGGCGGGTTCGCGGGTCCGCCGTTCGAGAGCGAATTTCCGGATCCGTCGGCAGAGAGCGGGTTCCCGGACCCAGTGTTAGAGGGTGAGTTCTCGGGCCCGCCGGAAGAGGACGAGCTCGCGGGTCCGCCGCTCGAGAGCGAATTACCGGATCCGTCGGCAGAGAGCGGGTTCCCGGACCCGGCGTTCGAGGGTGAGTTCATGGATCCGGTGACCGAAGGTGAGTTCCCGGGCCCGGCGGCAGAGGGTGAGTTCCCGGACCCGCCGGCAGACACAGCCGCAGCGCAGTCAATATCCGCCATCGTAACCCCCCCCTCTCCTTGCCGTTCGTGCGTTGCCGCGCGCCCTTTTGCGCCTATCATAGTAGCATCCCGCGCCGAAAAAGGCAATCTACTCCGCCGGTTTCGCTCTCCACTGAAGAGCTCCTCACCGCGCGGCGCGGTAGAGAGAGCTCTACGGATAGTAGAATTGGCGTGGTTTAACATAAATTTGCCGGGATTTTGGGGAAAATACCGGGGTGCCCTGCGGCGGGGTTGCAGCCGGGAGCTGTCAACCCGGTGTCCGGGGAGCGGGTTCGCTTCGAGGAGAACCCGGCGGTGCCGGGGACTCTGGCTCCGGTCGGGCCCGTGGGCTTGCTCCGGCTCCGCTCGGCTCCGGGAATTTTCTTCTCGCTGACGCGAGGGTAGCTTGCTTTTCCTCAGCGCGGCTGGGAAACGATGTCCGCTTTTCTTCTCTGCGCCGGAACGGTCCGCCTTCGTCGTCGCAAGTTCCATATCGCTCGTTTCCACGCTAAAGCGTGAAAAGCTCGCTCATTCCACTGCTCCTCCTCTCCCCACGACGCCTAACGGCGCCGCGGGGGCCCCTTATGAAAAGCGGACAGAAAAGAAGTTCAGGCGGACCGGCTTGTTCCTACGCCGAACGC
>CAYOSS010000063.1:0-10389 GCA_964406705.1 uncultured Eubacteriales bacterium | reverse complement strand
CGGAGGGCGTGGAGATGTGCATGCCCGGGGACAACGTGGAAATGGACGTCGAGCTTATCACCCCCATCGCGATTGAGGAGGGTCTGCGCTTCGCCATCCGCGAGGGCGGCAGGACGGTCGGGTCCGGCGTGGTCACGAAGATAAACGAGTAGCCGTCCCCTTTGCAATGCGCGAACTGCTGAAGCTCCGCCCCGTTTTCAAGGATTACATCTGGGGTGGGGAGAAAATGCGGGGTCTCTTCGGCTTTGTCCCGGAGAGGCTCCCGCTCGCGGAAGCGTGGGTGCTCTCCTGCCACAAGAACGGCGAGTGCGCCGTCTCGGGCGGGGAGTATGACAACTTGCCCCTCTCCCGCGCTCTGTCGTTGCTTGGCGGCGGGGCGCTGGGCAGCCGCGTCGGGGGCGGCGAACTTCCTCTTTTAATAAAGCTTATTGACGCGGCGGCGCCCCTCTCGGTGCAGGTTCACCCCGCCGACGGCTTCCCCGGGCTGCTCCCCGGAGAGCACGGCAAAACGGAATGCTGGTATATACTGAAAGCCGAGCCGGGCGCGTTTATATACCTCGGCTTCTCCCGCGAGGTCACCCGGGAGGAGATAACTCGCCGCGCGGCGGACGGGAGCATTACGGAAGTTCTGCGGAAAGTCCCGGTATCGGCGGGGGATTTCATATTTATCCCAGCGGGAACGGTCCACGCCATCGGCGGCGGGATCCTGCTCGCGGAGGTACAGCAAAACAGCGACACGACCTACCGGCTTTACGATTACGGGCGACTGGACGCGGGCGGCAACCCCCGCCCCCTCCACTTGGAACGGGCCGCGGCGGCGGCAACCCTTCACCCGGTGGAGGGTCTTGTCACCCGTGTGCCCGACGCCGGGGAATTGGTCTCCTGCGAGTATTTTTCCTGCCGTGCGGCATATTCGGGTAGCACTTTCACGGTGAACGATGACAGCTTCGCGGCGTATGTCTGCCTCGAGGGGGCCTGTACGCTTGACGGTTTGCCCTTTTCCGCCGGGGACTGTGCCCTCGCCACCGCCGGTTACGGGGAACTGCCGACCGGCCCCGGCGCGAGGATTTTGGTGTGCCGGGTTTAATTTTTCGGATGGTTTATTTGCCCTATGTGCGGGTATTTAGATATACAAGGTTGGTGACAAGATGAAGCTTGATTCTTTGGAAGGCCTGTGGGGAGCGGCTTGCGAGGAAAGCAAAAAGTATATCACCGATGTGGGCTTCAACACCTGGGTGGGGGACTTAAAGCCGGTGTCCCTGCGCTCCGGGGTGCTGACCCTTAAATGCCAAAGCCTGGTAAAAAAGGGAATCTTCGACGAGTTCTACAAGACCCGCTTGGAGGAATGCCTGGCGGAGGTCTCCGGGCTGCCGATCCGCATAGAAGTGGAAGCCGAGGAGGGAGACCCCGCCCCCGCGCCGTCGACTCTCGACGCGGCGCCCTCGCCCGACTCTTTCTTCACCTTCGAAAATTTCATAGTGGGCTCCTCGAACAGGTTCGCCCACGCCGCCTGCCTCGCCGTAGCGGAAAGCCCCACGGTTATATACAACCCTCTTTTTATATACGGCAACTCCGGCGTCGGCAAAACGCACTTAATCCTCGCGCTGAAGAACCGCGTCAAAGAGAAATTTCCTCAAAAGACGGTGGAGTACCTGCGTGGGGAGGAGTTCGGCAACAAGATAATAGAGGCCATCCAGTCCAACACCATAAAGCTTTTCCACGACAGGTACCGCTCGGTGGACGTACTGATAATAGACGATATCCACTTTATCGCGGGCAAAAACTCCATTCAGGAGGAATTTTTCAACACGTTTAACGTGCTGAGCCAAGCCGGCAAACAGGTCATAGTGACCTCCGACCGCCCGCCCAAAGAGATAGGCAATATGGACGAGCGCATCCGCAGCCGCTTCGAGGCGGGGCTGATAACCGACATCGCTCCGCCCGACTTCGAGACCCGCGTGGGCATAATCCGCAACAAGGCGGCGGAAGCGGGGATCGAGATCAGCGACGAAATAGTCTTCTTCATAGCGGAGCAGATAAAGATGAACACCCGCCAGTTGGTGGGCGTTGTAAAGAAGCTCCAGGCGTATATTCAAATTCAAAAGCAGGAGCCCACTTTGGGCGCGGTGCAGACCCTTATACGGGATATTGTAAATGACACCGCCGCGAGGCAGATCACGGTGGAGGACGTCTTGGAGGAGGTCAGCCGCGCATACACCGTCTCGGTGGACGACATTCTCTCGGGGCGGCGCTCGGCGGATATCCTCTACGCCCGTCAGGTGGCGATTTACGTCACCCGGGAGCTCACCGGGATGTCCTCCCCCGCGATAGGCAAGGCCTTTAACCTCCACCACACCACGGTGATCCACTCTATAGAAAAAGTGGAGAGCCTTATCAAAACAGACCGCTCCAAAAAGTACACCGTGGACGAGATAATCAAGAACTTAAAAGAACCGCGCTGACTTTTCCACAAGTTTCGCGAACGCACCGCTCGCCGACGCACAGGCCTCTGCGTTTCTCCCCGCGTCCCCATGGGTTTTGCGCCGCCCGTCGGCTCCCCTGTGCGCCGCGTTAGCGCTGGGTCTCCGCGTAGCCGCCGGCTTGGAGCGGGTTTTACCGATTTTGCACAGGGCCTATTACTATTATTATATATAGATAGAATGATAGACCCGCGCAGAGAATGTCGCGGGGTCCGGATTTCCCGGCGGGCTGTGCGTTTAGCGTATAACAGATTGGAGAGTGTGATATGGTAAAATTTTCCGTCGAGAGGCGGCTGATCAACGAGGCTTTGGGCCCTTTGGGAAGGGTGGCGGCGGTTAAAACCTCCATTCCCATACTCGAGTGCGTGTGCCTGTCCGCCGAAGATAGCAAACTTTCACTATACGCCTACAACACCGAGATAGGAATGCGGCGGGTCATTAACGCGGGGGTGTACTCCCCCGGGGAGACGGCCATCTCCGCGAGACTTTTGGGCGACGTCATACGCAAGGCGGACGGAGAGACCGCCGAGATTACCGTCGACGGGGCAACCGCGAGAATAGAGTGCGGTAAATCCGTATTCGAGATCCCCGCGGCGGACGCGGGGGAGTTCCCCAAGCCCCCGGTGAGCGACGAGGGAGCGCAAAGCGTCAAGCTGCCCGCCACGGGTCTGCGGGATATGATACAAAAGACGGTGTTCTGCGTCGCGGGGGAGGACACCTCCCGCCCGGTGCTGCGGGGGGAGCTGTTCGAGATTACCCCGGCGGGGCTGACGGTCGTGGGGCTGGACGGGTTCCGCGTGGCGATACGCCGGGCGAATGTGGAAACCGGGGTGAAGAAGTCCGTGGTGATCCCCGGGAAGCTGCTGACAGAAATCACCCGGCTGATCCGCGACGACGACGAAACCATAGAAGCGGTGCTTTCGGAGAACAGCGTGTGCTTTAAGTCCGGGGAGTACGAGATAACTTCCCGGCTTATGGAGGGGGAATATCTAAATTACAAGAACGCTATCCCCACGGAGTTTTCCACAAGCGTGGTGGTTACCCCGAGGGAGGTGGCGGAGATAGTGGACAGAGTCTCGCTGCTGATCAACGAGCAGCTGAAGATTCCCGTGCGCTGCCGGGTGGGAGAGGGCAGGATGACATTTTCCTGCGCGAGCTCTATGGGCAGGGGCACGGACTTTTACGAGTGCGAGCCCGCCGGGGAGGACCTCGAGATAGGCTTCAACAGCCGCTTTTTCACCGATATACTGAAGGCCATAGACGAGGACACGGCGGTGATCCGCTTTAACGGGGCGCTCTCTCCCATAGTGCTCACCCCCACGGAGGGGGACGCGTTCTGCTACCTGCTGATGCCGATGCGGCTCCCGACGGCCAACAATGCCTGAGGGTGAGTATATCCGCCTCGACGCCGCTCTGAAGCTCCACGGGCTTGTCTCCACGGGGGGCGAAGCGAAACTCGCCATACAGGGCGGGGAGGTCACAGTAAACGGCGAACCCTGCGCCGCGCGAGGGAGAAAGCTATACGGCGGCGAGGAGATAGCGTACCGGGGGCGGAGCTTTACGGTGGGAGAACCCGGCAAATGGTGATAACCGAGGCGGAGATTAAAGATTTCCGCAATATAGAGCAGCTTCAGATCACCCCGCATGAGGGAGTCAACATCATATACGGGAAAAACGCGCAGGGGAAGACGAATTTCCTTGAAAGCCTGTGGCTGCTCACCGGGGCGAAGAGCTTCAGAAACGCCGCCGACAGCCAGTTAGTACGGTTCGGGGAGAAGGCCGCGAGGATAGCCTGCCGCTTTCGCGACAGCAGCCGGGAGCAGAGCATCGTGATTAAAATCGATGGGCAGCGGGCGGCGGAACGCAACGGGGTGGCTCTCAAAACCCCCGGCGAGCTCGCGGGAAAGCTCACCGCCGCGATATTCACCCCGGGGGACCTGAACCTCATCAACGGGGGCCCCGGGGAGCGGCGCCGGCTGATCGATCTCGGGCTTTGCGTGCTGCGCCCGACGTATCTCGATAAGCTCCGGCGGTACACCAAAACCCTCGCGCAGCGGGGGGCGCTGCTAAAAAGACTCAAGGACGGCGGGAACCGCGAGTTTTTGGAAGATTATGACATATTGCTCGCCAAAACCGGCTCCGAGATAATATCCGAGCGGGAAAGCTACACCCACGCCCTCGCGGAGGAGGTCGCCCGGATATACGCCGAGATGAGCGGGGAGGAGATAGAGCTTTCCTATCGCCCCGGCGCCCCGCCCGACGAGGGGGAGTACCTCGAAAGGCTCCGACACCGCCGCGAGGAGGACATACGCTACCAGGCGACAGGCACGGGCCCCCACCGCGACGAGTTGGAAATCAAAATCAACGGGCGCCGCGCGAGAGACTACGCCTCGCAGGGGCAGCGGCGGGGCGCGGCGCTGACCCTCCGGCTCGCGGGGGCGGGAATTCAGGAGAAGCTCACCGGGGAACGGCCCATCATACTTCTTGACGACGTGTTAAGCGAGCTCGACGAAAGACGGCAGGATTACGTGCTGAACGCCGTGCGGGGGAGGCAGGTGTTCATCACCGCGTGCGACCCCGGCGCGGTAAGACGGCTCGCCGGGGGCGCGGTGTGGCGCGTCGAGGGCGGGCGGCTCACGGCGGGGTAACGGCAAATGGCGTATTTCAAGTTGGAAAACGGGGAAATATTCAACACCCGCGATATAGTGGGAATATTCGACAGCGACACCGCCACGGTGGGGAAGGACACGCGGGACTTTCTCACAAGGGCGGAAAAAGAGGGGCGTCTGAGGGTCTTGGGAGAGGACATTCCCAAGAGCTTTTTACTGACGCGGCGGGGAGAGGTCCGGCTGACCGAGATTTCCCCCGGAACAATATTCAAGCGAATACGCGAAGGTTTACGCTAAGGAGAGAATAATGAGCGAGGACATCAACACCCCGGTAACCGAAAGCTACGACGAAAATTCCATACAGGTATTGGAAGGCTTGGAGGCGGTGAGAAAGCGTCCGGGGATGTACATCGGCTCCACGGGGGAGCGGGGGCTTCACCACCTGGTCTACGAGATAGTGGACAACGCGATTGACGAGTACCTGGCGGGGTACTGCGACAGGATCACGGTGGAGCTGCTGCCGGACGGCTCTGTCAGAGTGGAGGATAACGGGAGGGGGATCCCGGTCGGCATCCACCCGCAGAAGAAGATCCCCACGGTGAGCGTGGTGTTCACGGTGCTGCACGCCGGGGGCAAGTTCGGCGGGAGCGGGTACAAGGTCGCCGGAGGGCTGCACGGAGTGGGCGCGTCGGTTGTGAACGCGCTCTCACTTTGGCTCACGGTGGAGATAAAGGACGGCGTTCACATCTACCGGCAGAAATTCGCCAAGGGAGAGACGGCGGGGGAGCTCACAGTCATAGGCGACACCACGGAGACGGGGACCACGGTCACTTTTCTGCCGGACCCCGCTATATTCACCGACACCACGGAGTTCGACTACGATACCCTGCTGCAAAGGCTCAGGGAGCAGGCTTTCCTCAACGCGGGGATTAAAATCCGGCTTAGGGACGGGCGCGGGGAGCCGTTCCGCGAGGACACCCTCCACTACGAGGGAGGGATTCGCTCATACGTTGAGTACTTGTTGGAGGGCAGCAAGAAAGACAAGCTGAACAGTGAGGTGCTGCATTTTTCCACCGCCAAGGGTGACTCCGCGGCGGAGGTCGCTATGATCTGGAGCACGGGGTACGACACCAAAATTCTCAGCTTCGCCAACACCATCCACACCGTGGACGGCGGGACGCACGAGACCGCCTTCAGGACGGCGCTCACCAGGGCGGTGAACAAGTACGGGCTGAAGTTCAAGTTCCTGAAAGAGGGCGGCCCCAAGCTCAAGGCGGACGACATTTTAGAGGGATTGATCGCGGTCGTCAGTGTAAAGTTGGTCGACGCGCAGTTCGAGAGCCAGACCAAGGCGAAGTTGGGCAACACCGCTATAGGCACCCTTGTCAACAACCTGATTTCGGAAGAGTTTTACACATATCTGGAGGATAACCCCGCCGAAGCCAAGGTTATATTGGAGAAGTCGGTCGCGTCGGCGGGAGCCAGGGAGGCCGCTCAAAAAGCGAGGGATCTCCAGCGCAGCAAGACGGGGCTCGGCTCCAAGACCAGAATGCCCGAAAAGCTCACCGACTGCATATCAAGCGACCCCACAAAGACGGAAATCTTCATAGTCGAGGGGGATTCCGCCGGAGGCAGCGCCGTGGAGGGGCGGGACAGTACCTACCAGGCCATACTCCCTCTCTGGGGAAAAATGCTGAACGTGGAGAAAGCCGCGAGCGGGAAGGTTCTCGGCAACGAAAAACTCACCCCGGTGATAATAGCCCTCGGCACCGGGATCGCGGAAAACTTCGACATAGAAAAGCTCCGCTACGATAAGATTGTGATTATGGCGGACGCCGATGTGGACGGTTCGCACATCAGGACGCTGCTGCTGACCTTCTTCTTCCGCTATATGCCGCGCCTGATAGAAACCGGGCACGTGTACCTCGCGCAACCCCCCCTTTACAGGGTCTCCAAGGGCAAGCGGCATTTTGACGCGTTTAACGAAGAGGACAAGGCGAAATATATAGCCGAGCTCGGCGGGGAGCCGGAAGTTCAGCGGTACAAGGGCCTCGGCGAGATGGACCCCGACCAGCTCTGGGAGACCACCCTCGACCCCTCCCGCCGGACGATGCTGCGCGTCACTATGTCTGACGCCGCCGCCGCCGACGAAACTTTCTCTATGCTTATGGGTGAGGAAGTGGAACCCAGACGGCGGTTTATCGAGGAGAACGCGGTGTTCGCCAAGGACCTTGATATATAAGGAGCGGCAAGTTTAATGACAAAGAAGGAAACGATGTACTGGCCGGAGGATTCCGAGACCAGTATAGTCCCCGTCGAGATAACCGACGAGGTCAAGGGGAGTATGCTCCAGTACTCCATGTCCGTGTTGGTGGGAAGGGCCATTCCCGACGTGCGGGACGGGCTGAAGCCGGTTCACAGGCGCATACTCTACACTATGTACGAGAACGGGCTCACCCCCGATAAGCCCTACCGCAAGTGCGCCGACACCGTGGGCAAGGTGCTGGGAAGCTACCACCCCCACGGTGACGCCAGCGTGTACGACGCTATGGTGAGGATGGCTCAGGATTTTTCCCTGCGCTACCCCCTTGTGGACGGGCACGGGAACTTCGGCAATATCGACGGCTACCCCGCTGCCGCCTACCGCTACACCGAGTCCCGGATGAACCCGCTCTCGCTCCATATGTTGGACGACATCGACAAGGACACGGTGAACTTTGTCCCCAACTACGACGACAGGCTGAAGGAGCCGGAAGTCCTCCCGGTGAGGTTCCCCCAGCTGCTTGTCAACGGCTCGTCGGGAATAGCCGTGGGTATGGCGACCGAGATCCCGCCGCACAATTTGGGCGAGGTCATAGACGGGATGTGCGCCCTTATCGATAACCCGGACGCGTCGTTGCAGGACCTGTTGGCTCACATCAAGGGCCCGGACTTCCCCACCGGCGGCATTATTATGGGGAGAGCCGGCATCCGTGCCGCCTACGCCACCGGGCGGGGGAAAATAACGCTTCGCGGCAAGGCGGAGATAGAGGAACTCACCGGCGGCAAGCAGAGGATAATCATAACGGAGATCCCCTACAAGGTCCGCAAGAAAGACCTCGTCAAGCATATGTACGACCTCGCGGCGGAAAAGAAAATAGAGGGTATAGACGACGTGGTGGATTACTCCTCCAAGCGCGACGGCGGGATCCGCATAATAGTCGACGTCAAGCGCGACGCCAACGCCCAGGTCGTGCTGAATAAGCTGTATGCCTATACCGCCCTCCAGACCACAATCAGCGTCATACTCCTCGCCATAGTGGAGGGCCGTCCCAAGGTGCTGACCCTGCGGGAGATGCTGCAAAACAGCATTGACTTCCAGTGCGAGATAATAGAGCGGCGCACCCGCTACGACCGGCAAAAGGCGGCGGAGAGGGCACACATCTTGGAAGCGCTCAAGGTCGCAACCGACTTTATAGACGAGGTTATAGCGATAATCCGGGGGAGCAAAACCATCCCCGAGAGCAAGGCCGCGCTCGCCGAGCGGTTCGGCTTCGATGACCCGCAGACCACGGCCATAGTGCAAATGCAGTTGGGGCGGCTGGCGGGGCTGGAGAAGCAGAAAATCGCGGACGAGTTGGCCGAGAAGCTGCGCTTTATCAAAGAGTGCGACGAGATCTTGCGCAGCCACGGGAGAATACTCGACATAGTAAAGACCGAGGCCCTCAACCTGCGGGACAGGTACGCCGACGAGCGCAGGACCGAGATATCCGACGTCGCGGGCGAGGTGGACGTGGAGGACCTCATTCCCAACGTGGAGTGCGTGCTCACCAAAAGCGTGGAGGGGTACATCAAGCGCCTGCCCGCCGACACCTACAGCACCCAGCACCGCGGAGGGCGCGGGGTGACGGGTATGACCACCCGCGAGGGGGACGGCGTGGAGAGCGTCTACACCTGCCACGCCCACGACCCCGTGCTGCTCTTCAGCAACTTGGGGCGGCTGTACAAGATCAAAGCGTACGAGATCCCCGAGGGGAGCCGCACCGCGCGGGGTATGAACCTTGTAAACTTACTGCCCCTGCTTAGCGGCGAGAAGATCATCAACATCCTGCCGGTGGGCGCGGGCGTGGAGGAGACCCACGGCGTGCTGATGGTGACGCGGAACGGGTTTATTAAGAAGACCCCGCTCTCCGCCTTCCGCAACGTCCGCAAAAACGGGATTTTGGCTATCGGTATAACCGAGGGGGACGAGTTAGCCTACGCGGGTTTCACCGGCGGGAGCGACGATATTCTGGTCGCCACGGCGTCGGGCAGGGCCGTGCGCTTCGGAGAGGAGAGCGTCCGGGATACCGGGCGCGCAGCGAGGGGCGTCCGCGCCGTGAGGATGGAGGAGGGTGACAGGGTCGCCGGGGTCGCCGTTTGCGGGAAGGGTGACCTGCTTCTCACGGTCACCGAGACCGGCTTCGGGAGAATATCGCCGTTGGACGATTACCCCTTGCGTTCGCGCGGAGGAAAGGGCGTCATCAACTACAGGGCGGCTCGGTTCGGCGCCGTGGCGGCGGTGCTCCCGGTAAAGGGAGACGAGGACCTGATCCTTATCAGCTCCGACGGGATAATCATAAGGATGCCGCTTTCGGAGCTGCGAGTGATGGCCCGCCCGGCGAAGGGCGTCCGGGTGATGAGGCCGCGCGCCGGGGAGACGGTGCTGTCGGTCGCGCTCGCGGCGCACGACGAGGCGGAGGTCACCGACCACCCGGAGGCCCCCGAACCCGACTCCTCCGAGCCCGGGGACCCCGACGAGGAGGACACCGGGGACGCACCCGACCCGGCGGACGGCTCCGATTCCGGGAACGCTCCCGACTCCGGGGAGGAGGACGCTTAAGACAGCGCCGGTTCCGGCGGGGAGGGTGTACAGGGCTCTCGTGGCGCCGGATTTGGCTTTGCCCGGCGCCGGGGGCTGGTTCTCGCTGCGCAGATAGCCTTGTGATATCAGAGGCTCGCTCCGCCCGTCTTGGGGGGCTTCTTCCCGCTGCGCGGGAATGAAGCCAAGCGCGTCCGGTGGACGAAACAGCGAAGGCTTCATCCCGGCAGCGGTCGGCGAGGAGCCGCGCGGGGGCGTGCGACGAGCCGGGCACCGCAAGGCGGGCAAAGGCTTTGCGGTGCCGGGAGCTCAGCTCCGCCCTGTTATTGGAAGCCGGTCTGTTCCCTACCGGGAGGAAAATCATTCTGCTTTCTTTAGCTATCGACGCTTTTCTTTTCCTCTCTCCCCGCGGCAACATACCGGGAGAATGGGGAGAGAGGTAAAAGAAAAGCTTCGCAAA
>CAYOSS010000062.1:0-10451 GCA_964406705.1 uncultured Eubacteriales bacterium | reverse complement strand
AAGGAAAGAACCCGCGAGGGACAACCTCTTTACTATCGCCGCCCGCCGTGATATACTGTAAATATGAAAGGTTTCTTTCCAGGCGGTCAATTTCGTGGCAGCCAAACACCCTCTGGGTCAAAAAAGATGCGGGAGAACGCTACGCCCGCGGAAAGAAGCCGTCCGCTTTGCGGCACGACGCGTCCTGTCGTGCCTTTGTATTTGTGCTGAGGCGGTCGCGGCGCGTTAATCCGCCGGCGCTGTCAATAACGCGTCCGGAGTGACCGTTTGCGGGCGGTCGGGCGATTGGATTTTACGCTCAAACCCGCCCTCCGGGCAAACTTCTCTCAAAAAGCTATTGACAACCGCGCTCAAACTTTGTATAATACTTCTAAAAGGGGGTTGTCCCCCCGGCAAATCCTAATAAAGGGAAGGAAGCGTTTACCAATGGGCAAGTTCGTCATCAAGCAGACAAAGACGGGGTTCACATTCAGCCTCAAGGCCGGCAACGGCGAGGTCATCGCCACGGGCGGGGAGACCTTCTCCAGTCTCGCGTCCTGCAAGAACAGCATTGAGAGCGTCAAGAAGAACGCCCCCGTCGCGAACCTCGAGGACCAGACCGTCGAGGGCTTCGAGAAGGAGAAGCACCCCAAGTTCGAGCTGTACACCGACAAGAAGGGCGAGTTCCGCTTCCGCCTCAAAGCCGGCAACGGCGAGATCATCGCGGTGGGCGAGGGTTACTCGGGTAAGGCCGGCTGCAAGAACGGCATCGAGTCCGTTCGCCGCAACGTGGTCGATGCCGCCGTGGAGGAGCCCGAAGCGGAGGAGTAAGCCGGCGACGCGGGTTTCCCGGCGAGGATTTACCGGCGCGGCCGGGGAATGTTCCCGAAAGGCGGCTTTGAGGCGATGTCATAGGCAACGTTTTTTCGCTCGGCTCCCCGTGGGGTCGGGCGAATTTTTGCCGGCCCGGTTTTTATGGACTTTTGCGAGCGCGGCGGAGCGGGGAGCGTCTTTATGCCAACAAAAACTGTCCACACGGTTTTAGGCCCGATCGGCGGGGAGCGGCTGGGGGACGTCCTCTGCCACGAGCACGTCGCCTGCGTTAACCCTTGTATGAGGGACGCCTTCGGGGAGCGGTGGTTCTGCCGGGAGGAGGTAACCGCGAGGGCCGTCCGGCTGTTCGCCGAGGCTAAAGAGGAGTGCGGCGTCGGTACGATTATCGACGGGACGCCCGTTGACCTCGGGCGGGATATCCCGATGATACGGGAGGTCGCGGAGCGAAGCGGAGTCAACATCATCGTCTCGAGCGGCCTGTACTACTTTGAGGAGCCGTTTTTGGAGGATAAGCGCCCCGCCAAAATGGCGGACTTCTTCATAAGGGAATGCGAGGAGGGAATAGCCGGCACTGGCGTGAGGCCGGGTATCCTCAAGTGCGCGACGGGCAGGCACGGGGTCACCGCCGGGAACAGGGTGGCGCTCGAGGCGATGTCGATCACGCAGCGGGTAACGGGGTTTCCGATGTTCGCGCACAACGAGCACGCGGAGAAAACCCCTTACGCTCAGCTGAAAATCTTCGAGGAGAACGGCGTCAACCTCGAAAAGGTCGTGATAGGGCACTGCAGCGACAGCTACGACCCCGACTACTTAGAGGATCTTCTCAAAAACGGCTGCTACCTCGGTTTCGACCGCGTCTTCCCGAGCGCGTACCGCGAACAGGCGGCGACGGTGGCGGAGCTTATCTCGCGCGGCTGGGAGGACAAACTTCTGGTCTCCCACGACTACTTCGCCTTCGTGGACATAGCGGATAACGATTGGGACACGCAAAAGAACGCGGTGTCGGACAGGGATTTTACCACCGTGCACAAGCTGCTGCTCCCGGAACTGCAGAGGCTCGGCGTGGCGGAAGCCCAGACCCGCAAGCTCGTGGCGGACAACCCGGCGAGGCTCCTCTTAGGGTAAACGGCGGGTGGAAAAGTCCCGGTATTTTCCCCTTGACATCCTCGCGCGGGTCGTTTATAATATGCCCCGTAAGCGCGGGGACGCGCTGCGGTAACGGGCGGCGGGCCCTCGTGTAACGCGACGGCGGCTCCCGAAAAAATGAAAGGCGGCGGTTATTACGGCAACGATCAAACGGAGAGCGGATTCTATCTACGGCTTGCATTTCGACTTCCACGCGAACAAGAACAACCACGATGTCGGCGCGGCGAGCGACCCGGTGGCGCTCGAGAAGATGCTGCGCGAGGCGGACCCGGACTTTGTCCAGGTCGACACGAAGGGGCACCCCGGGCTCAGCAGCTACCCGACCAACGCGGGAACGAGGGCGGACCTCGCTGAAGGGGTCGACAGGCTTAAAATCTGGCGCGAGGTCACGGAAAAGTTGGGGATCGGGCTTTACGCGCACCACTCCGGGCTGTACGACGCGGCGGCGGTGGAGGAGCACCCCGACTGGGCCGTAATCAACGAGGACGGCACGCGCAGCGAGCGTCTGGCGTCGGTGTTCAGCCCCTTCGCCAAAGAGAGGCTCATTCCGCAGCTAAAGGAGCTCGCCGTCGATTACCGGCTGGACGGGGTCTGGATGGACGGCGACTGCTGGGGCGGCGCGCTGGACTACGGCCCGGCGGCGGAGAAAGCCTACTTCGAGGCGACGGGCAAGCCGCTGCCCAAGAAGGGCGACCCGGATTATGAGAATTACCTCAAGTTTTCCGAGGACGCGTTCGACGCGTATATGCGGGAGTACTGCGACGAGGTGCACGCCGTCGCCCCGGGCTTCCAGATTTGCGGGAACTGGATTTACGGCCACCACCACCCGCAGCGTATGGACCTTCCGCTGGACTTTGTCTCGGGCGACGTCAGCAAGTACGACGATATACGCCTTATAGTGCGTATGTTCCAAAAATCCGGCAAACCCTGGGAGAGTATAAGCTGGCCCGCGTTCTGCGACGGGGTATTCAACGTGTTCGACGTGGAGGGCTGCGCCTGGATCCACAAGAGCATCCCGCAGTTGGAGCAGGAAGCGGCGCTTTCCGTTTCGCTGGGCGGCGGCTTTGAGTACTGCGACCCGATTATGGATAAGATGACCTCGCCGTATATCCCGATTTACGTGGCGCTTTCCCGCTTCTGCAAGGCGCGCAAGCCGTACTGCTTCAACGCGGAGCCCGTTCACCAGGCGGCTGTGTACCACCCGGAGGAGCGCCCGCTCGCGTTCTCCTCTTTCGGCTGGCCGGACAGACACGGCACCAACTACTACACCGTCAACTGGGACTACGCCGTGACCGGCGCCATCGGCTCCTTAGTTGATCTCCTGCTTGACGCGGGGATTTCCACCGAGGTGGCGTTTAACAACGAGGATCTCTCCCCCTACGGCATCGTCGCGGTGCCGAATTACCCGCTTAGCGACCCCGCCGACAAGGCCAAGCTCCTCTCCTACGCCGAGAACGGCGGCAAGTTGGTGCTCTTCGGGCCCGACACGCTCGGCGTCTTCGCGAACGATCTCGGTATCACCGTTAACCCCATAGAGAAGAAGTGCGGCTACATCGAGGGCGAGGAGCTGCCGGTAGCCGTACCGGGGAGCTTCTGCGAGGTTAAGGGCGACTTCGAGGTGAAGGCCACTATGAAGCGTGACTGGCTGCTCTGCCGCGAGCCGATGCCCGCCGTGTTCACCGTGAAGTACGGCAAGGGCGAGATTTGGGGAGTCGCGGCGGCGTTCAGCGATTACGGCCGGCTCCCCGTGGTGTCTAATGTCAACTTTATACGGAAATTGGTGGACGAGATCTGGCCGTGCCGCGCCGTGAAGGTGAGCGGTTCCTCCCATATAAATGTCGCGCTGATGAGGAAGGACGGCGTTCTCTCGGTCAACCTTATCAACACCGCCGAGACGCTCAACGGCAAAATCGGCTGGAACTCCACCGTCGAGGAGATCCCGCCGCTCTACAACATCGAGGTTGAAGTGGCGACGGACGAGGCCCCCGCGGCGGTCACCTCGGAGCCGGATCACACCCCGCTGGACTTCACCTACTCCGACGGGAAAGTCCGCTTCACCCTCCCGCGCCTCGACATCCACACGGTCGTCACCGTTAAGTAGCGGTCCTACGGTCAGCGAAACGCCCTCGGGAAACCCCCGGGGGCGTGTGTTTTACCGCTATAAAGGTTACGTCCCTTACGACAGGGACCCGCCCCCGCCGGATGTCCCCGCGGCGAGAACTCGCCCCGCCGGATGTCCTCGCGGCAAGGCTCCGCCCTATCGGATCTTCTCGCGGCAAGGATCCTATCAGCCGGATCTCCCCGCGGCAAGGCTCCGCCCTATCGGATCTTCTCTCCGTGAAGGCCCGCCCCGCCGGATCTTCTCTTCGTGAAGGCCCGCCCCGCCGGATCTCCTCGCGCGAAAGGCCCGCCCAACCGGGGAGCTCCTCCGAACGGCGCGGCTATTTTGCGGCGACCCGCCTCCCGCCTTGCCGAGGATGCTCCCGGACAGCTTGCCTCCCGCTTTGCCGAAGTTTCTCCCGGACGGGTCACTTCCCATCTTGCCGAAACATTCCCCGGCGGCTCGGCTCCTGCCTTGTCGGGACCTTTCCCGGGCGGCTCGCTTCCCGCTTTTGCCGGCTCATCTTCTGTTAACCGGGCTCCCGCGTCGCCGGGCTTTGCGGCAGTCCTGCTCCTACTCGGCCGGCTCCTCCGGAGCCCGTTCTTCCCTCTCGAGCAGGGCTTTCGCGGCGAAGACGATCTGATCCGTCGCCCCGTCTACCCCGAAGCGGGAGGTGTTCACGCACAAATCGTAGTGCTTGGGGTCGCCCCAGGTCATCTCGGTGTAGTGGCGGTAGTACCGGGCGCGGCCGCTGTCGGTGTTCTCGACGGTCTTGCGGGCCTTGCTCTCCTCCACGCCGTACTGCTCGGTGACGCGCCGGACGCGGTCGCTCTTATCGGCGTAAATGAAGGTCTTAAGGCAGTCTCCCCGCTCGCGCAGGATATAGTCCGCGCAGCGCCCCACTATGACGCAGTTGCCCCGCTCAGCTATCTCCCGGATAATCTCGCTTTGGGTGAAGAACATCTTGTCGGAGTTGGTGTAGTAGGTCGGGGTGAAGATCATCCCCGCGCTCACGCTCCCGGCGGAGGGCGACCAGATGAACCGGCTTGAGATCTTGTCCTCGCGCTTGGTGATGTACTCTCTGGCGAGCCCGCTCTTCTCGGCCACCATATCGATCATATTGCGGTTGTAGAAGTCGAAGCCCAGCCGCCCCGCGACGGCCTCGCCCACAAGCCGACCGCCGCTCCCGTACTGTCTGCCGATGGTGATGATCAAGCCCATTCTTTGATTCCTCCGTTCGTAAGAATTATATATAACTTATCGCTTTAATAGGTTTTGACGGAAAAGAGGCTACCGCGCCGGATCCCCTTCGTCCTATATCCCCGCCAGCATCGCCGCGAGGGGCATAGTGAGCAGGGAGAGCGCGGTGCAGAGGGAGACGCATTTGCTGGCGTAAACCGTGTCCCCGCCGTACTTCTCCGCGAACATCCCCGTGGTGGAGGCCGTGGGGGTGGAGCAGAGTATTATTATAATAAACCGCACCGTCGCGTTATCATACCCGAAGATCAGCCGGGCTAACATCAGGAACGCAAACGCCACCAAGGGGCCGCCTATAAGCCGCAGCGCGCACATCTCGTAAAGCCGGGGGTCGTTAAAGAGCGTTTTCGGGTCCGCCTCGGCGAATCGGATGCCAATTACCGTCATAGCGAGGGGGGTAACCGTCGCGCCCAACATCTCCAGCGCGTCTGCGAGCACCCCGGGGACGTACTTTCCCGCGGAGGTCACGAAGAGCAGTATCCCGATAATGGAAGCTATGGTGCAGGGGTTCAGTACCATATACCGGGGGGAGGCGTAGCGCCTGTCCCCCGTGTAAAACATCACCCCGAACGACCAGAGAAAGACGTTGAACCACACCGCGTAGACGGAGGCGTATATCGCCGCTTCCTCGCCGAACACCCCGGTGACCACGGGGAGCCCCATAAACAGCACGTTGGCGAACGCCACCGAGAAGCGCAGCACTTTACGCCTCCGCTCCGGGACCTTGCGGAAGAACAGCCCCACTATAAGACAGCCGAACCCGTTTGTCAGTATCGAGAACACGGAAATCGCGAGGCAGTTCCCCAAAATCGCCCTGTCAAACGGGCGCAGAAAGGAGAACACGATCATCGCGGGTTGGGCGACGTACAGTACGAAGTTGGAGATCCCCTTGGCCGCTTCCCCGCCGAGCATTTTCGCCTTGCGGAGGATAAATCCGGGGAGGATCATCAAAAAGAGCAGCAGTATCCTCGCGACTAAAAGCTTAATATCCATTCACACTTGCCCCGCGCCCGGCGGGGTCGGCCCCTTCCCGCGGCTGACCGACCGGCGCGGCGGGAATTACTCCCGCAGCAAATCCTCCATCGAGTAAAGTCCCGGGGCCTTACCGACGACGAACCGCGCGGCGCTCACCGCCCCGGTGGCGAACACCGCTTTTGACGCGGCGGAGTGGGAAAGCGTCACCACTTCGTCTTTCCCCGCGAAAATCACCTCGTGCTCCCCCACAATCGTGCCGCCCCGCACAGAGTGTATCCCTATTTCCTCCGGGTCCCTGGGGGCGCGGCGAAGAGTGCGGTCGTATATGTAACGCTTTCTCCCGTCGTTCACGGCGTCGGCGAGCATCAGGGCCGTGCCGCTGGGAGCGTCCTTCTTCTGGTTGTGGTGGCGCTCGATTATCTCGATATCGAAGCCGGGGAGAGCCTTGGCCGCTATGCCGGCTAAGGTGCGCAGCAGGTTTATCCCGAGCGACATATTAAAGGAGAAGAACACCGGGATCCGCTCCGCCGCCCGCCTTATCGCGGCAATATCCTCCTCCGAGTACCCCGTTGTGGCGAGCACGGCGGGAACGCCGCCGGCAGTCGCGTAGCGCAGCAGCCCCGGCAGCGCCGCCGGCGAGGAGAAATCCACAATCACGTCCCCCGCCGCGTCCCCCGGAATATCGCCGAAATCCTTGTAAACGGGGAACTCCTCCCCGCCGGGGGCCACGTCGATCCCCGCCGCTACGGTATCTCCGCTCTCCGCCAGAGCCGCCGCCACGGCGCGGCCCATTTTCCCGGAGCACCCGGACAAAATCACCCGCATACGCTACTCCTTAATAAGCCCCAACTCAAGCATTGAGGCGCGGAGCTTCTCCTTAGTCGCGCCCGAAGCTTCGATGAGCGGAAGCTTCACCGGGCCGCAGTCGAAGCCCGCCATACGCATAGCCGCCTTGACCGGGATCGGGTTGGTCTCGGCGAAAAGCGCCTCCACGAAGTCGCATATTTTAACCTGAAGCGCCGCCGCCTCGCCCGTCTTGCCCTCGAACCAGAGCCGGCAGATGTCGTGGGGGATCCCCGGCGCTACGTTGGACACCACGGATATAACCCCTATGCCGCCTAAGGAGAGCAGCGGGACAATCTGATCGTCGTTGCCGGAGTAGATGTCCAGCGCGTCGCCGCAGAGGGAGCGGGTTTTCAGCACCGAGGAGATGTTGCCGTTCGCCTCCTTGGTCGCGACGATGTTCTCGTGCTCCGCGAGGCGGGCGTAGGTCTCCGGCTTGATGTCGAGCCCCGTCCGCGAGGGGACGTTGTAGAGGATAATGGGGATGTTCACCCTGTCCGCCACGTACTTGTAATGCGCGACAAGTCCGGCTTGCGTCGTCTTATTGTAATATGGGGTGACCATTAAAAGGGCGTCCGCGCCGAGCTTCTCCGCCGCACGGGACAGCTCCACGGCGTAGGCGGTGTCGTTGCTCCCCGTCCCCGCGATGATGGGCACGCGGTGGGCGGCGGCCTTAATCGCGACTTCCAAGACTTTGCAGTGGTCGTGGTGATCCAGCGTGGCGGACTCCCCCGTGGTCCCGCAGATGACAAGGGCGTCCGTGCCGCCCTCAATCTGTCGGTCGACAAGCTCCTCCAGCGCGCCGTAGTTTACGGTGAAATCCCCGTTAAACGGGGTGACAAGCGCCGTGCCGGCACCCTTGAATACGCGTCTCTTCATCTTTCTATAACCTCCCTGCCGGGGCGACGCCCGCCGCCCCCCTTTGCTATCGGTAAAACGTTCGCCGCCACTGCCTACTGTCAGAGCGGGACCCGCCGACCCGGTTTGCTTTCGTGACGGCGCCCCGCCGCCCGGTGTTCTGCCGCCGGGATGAGGGTCGCCGGCCCCGTTTGACGCCAGTATAGCGTTCGCAGCCATCGTTTGCTGCCGGAATATTCATCACCCCGAGCTTTACTGCCGGGGTGACGCCCGCCGCCCCCCTTTGCTATCGGTAAAACGTTCGCAACTCTTACCTACTGCCGGAGCGGAACCAGCCGCCCGGTGTTCTGCCGCCGGGATGAGGGTCGCCGGCCCCGTTTGCCGCCAGTATAACGTTCGCCGCTCCCCGCCTACTGTCGGAGCGGAACCAGCCGCCCGGTGTTCCGCCGCCGAGGGCGAGGGTCGCCAGTCCCGTTTGCTATCGGTAAAACGTTCGCTGCCCCTGCTTACTTGCGGAGTGGTCTTCACCGCCCGGTGATTTGCCACCGGGATGAGGGTCGCCGGCCCAGTTTGCTATCGGTAAAGCGTTCGCCGCCACTGCCTACTGTCAGAGCGGGACCCGCCGACCCGGTTTGCTTTCGTGACGGCGCCCCGCCGCCCGGTGTTTTGCCGCCGGAGCGAAACTCATCACCCACATTTATCGCCCAAGCGATTTTCAACGCCCATATTTGCCGCCGGGGTGACACCCGCCGGCCCGCTTCCTCTCTTACGAGCCTAATCGAGCCACCCCTTGGCCGCCAACAGCTCGGCCATAAGCACGGCTCCGCCCGCCGCCCCGCGAAGGGTGTTGTGCGAGAGGCAGACAAACTTGTAATCGTACTGGGTGTCCTCCCGCAGCCGCCCCAACGAGACCGCCATACCGCCCTCCAAATCCCGCTGGAGACGGGTCTGGGGGAGATTGGGCTCGTCAAAATAGTTGAGGAACCGCCGGGGCGCGCTGGGAAGCCCCAACTCCTGGGGCTCGCCGCGAAAGTCCCGCCAAACGCGCAGGATCTCCTCCGCGCGGGGCTTCTTGCTAAAGCTTACGAACACCGCCGCCATATGCCCGTCCGACACCGGGACCCGCAGGCACTGCGCGGTAAAAGCGGGGCGCTCGGCGGGGATTATCCGCCCGTCCGCCACCCTGCCCCAGATTTTTAAGGGCTCGCGCTCGGATTTCTCCTCCTCGCCGGGGATAAACGGGATCACGTTATCCGCTATCTCGGGGAAGGTGGCGAAAGTCTTCCCCGCGCCGGATATCGCCTGATAAGTGCAAACTAAAGCCTTTTCCACCCCGAAATCCGCGTCAAGCGGGAACAGCGCGGGAACGTAGCTTTGCAGGGAGCAGTTGGACTTCACCGCCACGAAGCCCCGCCGAGTGCCGAGCCGCTTCCGCTGGAAGGGAATAACCTCGGCGTGCGAGGGGTTCAGCTCGGGGATAATCATAGGGACGTCGGGGGTAAAGCGGTTCGCGCTGTTGTTTGAGATGACGGGGCATTCGCGCCGGGCGTACGCTTCCTCAAGCGCCAAAATATCGGCTTTGGGCATATCCACCGCGCAGAAGGTGAAATCCACCCGCCGGGTGAACTCGTCCATATCCGCCTCGGCGTCGAGCACGGTCATATCCCCCGCCTCGGGAGGGATGGGGACGCTCATAGCCCACCTGCTCCCCACCGCCTCGCGGTAGGTTTTGCCCGCCGACCGGGAGCTGGCGGCGAGGGCGGACAGCCGAAACCAAGGGTGACCGGAGAGCAGCGTCACGAACCGCTGACCCACCATTCCCGTCGCGCCCACAACGCCCACACGGTATGTTTTCATCGCGCTCACGCTCTTTCGTTTTCTGATAAGGAGCCCTCGCTCCCGAGGGGGCGGCGCTCCTAAGGAAACTGCGCCACAAAGCGGACAGCGTTCCAAAGCAAGCGGCATTCCCTGAGCGGCGGCGCTCCTGAGGGGGGTGTGCCACTAAGCAGGCGGCGCTCCCAAAGGGACTGCATTCCTAAGTAACCGGCATTCTTAAGAGACCGACGCGCCTGAGGGGGCGGCACTCCCGAAGTGGCAGTGTTCTTAAGGAATCTGCGCTTCTGAAGAGGCAGCGCAGCTAAGGGGCGGTGCTCCGGCAAAAAGTCCTTGCCATCGGTCCCGCTTCGCCGTATAATAAAGGTAGCGCCGCTCCTCCGCCGGGGCAGCCCCCGCGCTTTCTCCCGGATGATATGCCTATTATAGCATACCCGGCGGCGTTTGTCAAGACGGCGACGCGCCGCGCGGCTGTCATCGGCGGCTTGCTCCGGCTCCGGCCGGCACCGGGGATTTTCTTCCCGCTGCGCGAGGGTAGCTTAATTTTTCCCCAGCGTGGCTGGGGAACGATGTCCGCTTTTCTTCGCCCGACCGGCAGGCGCGGCTGTTCCTGCTGGCTTGGCTC
>CAYOSS010000061.1:0-10972 GCA_964406705.1 uncultured Eubacteriales bacterium | reverse complement strand
AGAAAAGCGTCGATAGCGGGAAAAACCACTCGGGTTTTCTCCCGGTAGGGAACAGGCCGGCTTCCAATAACAGGGCGGAGCCGGAGCCCCCGGCACCGCAAAACTCCCTCGCACAGCGAGCAGCAGCCCCCGGCGCCGGGCGAAGCCGAGCTCCCGGCACCACCGACCTCCCCTGCGAAGCAGGACAATTCCGCCATAACGGGCAAAGCCAGAGATGGTGGGACCGCCGCGCCCGCCGGCCGAGAGAGAAAAGCGGACACCGTTCCCCAGCATAGCTGGAGAATAAGCAAGCTTTCCCACGAAACGAGAAGAAGCCCCCCGGCGCCGGGCGGAGCCAGAGCCGAGCCCCCCCGGCATCTCAAAGCTACCCTTGCGCAGCGAGAACCAGCCCCGTCGCCGGCCAACCACGGAGACGCGGCCCCCCACCCCCTCTCCGCTGAGCATATTCCCCAAAAATCTCGCCGAAAGATTGTGGAAAATTCCCCTTGCGCCGAACCGGGTTTTATGATAATATATACACAAATCACGGTTACCCCCCCCCTGTATTTTCGCAAGGGACCGCGGGGGCGGATTGCCGAATTCCGGGCGGGGATCGCGGCGGGCCGGTCATAAAGGCACGGTGCGTCGGGCGCAAAGCCTGATAAGCCAAACGTGAAGGCGCGGCGCGACCCCGCCCGAGGGGGGTTATATTATGGGAAACAGGAAACGTTCGTTTGCGCTGAGCCTCGCCGCGACGCTGCTTTGCGCCGCTCTGCTCCTCGGGACTACCTTCGCGTGGTTCTCCGACGGGGCGTCGACAGGCGACACCGTCATCACGGCGGGCAACCTCGATGTCGGGCTCGTGGGAGAGGACGGCGCCTCCCTGGAGGGCGGCTCGCTCTTCGCGGAGGGTGTTCCGGCGCTCTGGGAGCCGGGAGTTATGGCGGAAAGCGTCCGCTTCCGCGTGGTGAACAACGGCACGCTGGCGCTGCGGTACGGGCTTTCGGTCGGGGTTACAAACGAGAAAAAGTTGGGCGATAAGTCCCTGTTGGACGTCATCAAGGTGAAGGTCACTTCGGGGGACGACCCGGCCCTGCCGCCCTTCACGAGGCGGAGAACCCGACCTACGCCGACCGCTCCGCCGCGTGGGACTCCATAGAGGGCGACGCCGTCTCGCTCGGTGATTACACGGAGGAGGGCGTTCTGCTCCCCGAGGGATACGACGGCGAGGTCCCGGAAGGGGCGGTCACGTTCGAGGATAACGCCGCCGCGACGCGGGTGATAGTCCTCTTCTGGGTGCCCTCCGCCGGGACGGACCCGGACAATCCCGACAACGCCTACAACGCCGATACTCCCGCCTCGGCGCTCTCCCTCACCTTCACGGTGAACATTACCGCGACGCAGACCCCCGCCGAGAGCGACTCCTTCGGCAGCGGGTACGATAATATCGATGTTTGGGACGGCTCGTCGGACGCCGATATCCCGCAGGACGAAGCGGGCGACTACCTGCCCCGCACCGCCGAGCATTTGGCCGCCCTGCGCGATATGATCAACAGCGGGACTATGGATTACGAGGCTCACCCGGAGGTTATCCTCGAGGCGGATATGGACCTCGCGGGGATCCCCTGGACCCCGATAGGTCAGTCGACCGGCCGCGCGTTCGCGGGGGTGCTCGACGGCAACGGGCACACCGTCAAAAACGTCGTGGTGAACTCCTCCAACCCCTTCGGGTACACCGGCTTTATCAATTACGTAAAAGACGCCACGGTTGAGAACCTCACCCTCGAAAACGTCACCGTCACCAACACGGAGAGCTACGCGGGCGGCGCCATCGGCGGCGTGGGCGGGGACTCCGTGATTTCCGGGATCACCGTGTCGGGCTACGTCAGCGGGGACAAGGTGGGCGGCATAGTCGGCAGGGTTACCAACGACGACGCCCTGCACAGCGTTACGGACCCGCCCTACACCGATGTCACCATTAAGGACTGCGTTAACAAAGCCACGGTCGAGGCGACAACGGCGAACAGCGGCAAGGCGGCGGGGATAGTCGCCCAAGTGGAGTTCGTCAACAAGTTTACGGTGGAAAACTGCGTGAACGAGGGCGCCATTATCTCCGCGGGCGAGGGGGAAGAAGCCGTGGTGGGCGGCATAGTGGGCTACGTGATGCGCGCCAACCACACCGAGATCCGCGACTGCAGCAACAGCGGCTCCATCACCGTCACCGGCAGGGAGATAACCAAGTGCAACGTGGGCGGCATTCTCTCCACCGGCCACCAGGGGGATTTCTACCTTTACCGCGTGCATAATACCGGCACCATCAGCGTCACCCCCGTCGGCACGGCGGGCGGCTCGGTGTCCCTCGATGTCGGCGGAATTTGCGGGAGCACCAGCCAGAAGATGGACATAGTCGAGTCCTCCAACAGCGCGGATATTACCGCGAGCGCCGGATTTACCAGGTCCCCCGGTGTTAATGTGGGCGGGATCTTGGGCGACACCACCGGGGACCAGACCGTGAGCCGCTGTACCGCCTCGGGGACTTACACCGCGACAAAATCCCTCTCGTCGGGCTCCGTGGCCTACGCGGGAAGGATAGCGGGCGCCATAGGCAAAAGCAGTCACCTCACCGTGAGCGGCTGTACCTACGACGATCGGTACCCCGTGGTGGGCCGCGAGGGTGTCGGCACCGTAACCGTGGAGCCGTAACGGAGCCTTGGTCGGGTCGTAACAGAGCCATAGTGCAGTTCGGGTAATCCGTAGTGACGCCTTAGCGAGACCGCGGCAAATCCTTAGCGGGTCCGAGCGGATCCGTAGCGAAGCCTTGGCAAATCCGTAACGGGGTCTCGGGTAACCCGTAATTGAAGCGCTGGCGGCGCCGTAGTGGAGTTTTAGCGAACTCGCGGCGAAGCCGTAACGGAGCCTTGGTCGGGTCGCAACAGAGCCATAGCGGAGTTCGGGTAATCCGTAGTGACGCCTTAGCGAGACCGCGGCAAATCCTTGGCGGGTCCGAGCGGATACGTAACGAAGCCTCGGCTAATCCGTAATGGAGTCTTAGCGGAACCACAGCAGAGCCTTAGTAAATCCGTACCGTAACCGCGGCTGATCCCTAACGGAGCCGCAGCATAAGCCGTAAAGAGCGGCGCCCCGCCCTATACAGCGACCCCCGGAGGATAATTCCCCCGGGGGTTGTCGTTTACCCTATAAATGTTTCACGTGAAACAATCCGCGCTACTCCTTCTCGCGGAAGGTGTACTTCCCGTCCTCATACCGGCAGACCACGGACATCCCCTTGCGGACCCGCCCGTCCAATATCTCCTCGCTGAGCTCGTCCTCTATGTTGCTCTGCACCGCCCGGCGCAGCGGTCTCGCGCCGTACACCGGGTCGAACCCCTCCTCGGCAATCTTCGCCACCGCGCTTTCATCAAACTCCACGGTAATGCCCATATCGCGGAGCCGACCGCCTAACGTGTCCAGCATCTTGCCGGCAATCTCGCGGATCTCCGGCTCGGAGAGCTTATTAAACACAATTATATCGTCCACGCGGTTGAGAAATTCGGGCCTGAACGCCTGGCGCAGCTCCGCCAAAACGTCCTTCCTGATCTCCTCCATAGAGCGGGATTCCGCCTCGCCGCCCGCCCCGAAGCCGAGGGTCTGCTTCTTTTCGGTGATGTGCCGCGCCCCGATGTTGGAGGTCATAATTATAACGGTGTTCTTAAAGCTCACCCTGCGCCCCTGCGAATCGGTGAGCACCCCGTCCTCAAGGATCTGTAGCAGCAGGTTGAACACGTCCGGGTGAGCTTTCTCAATCTCGTCGAACAGCACCACCGAGTAGGGGTTGCGCCGCACCTTTTCGGTGAGCTGCCCTCCCTCCTCGTAGCCGACGTATCCGGGAGGCGAGCCTATCAGCTTAGAGACAGTGTGCTTCTCCATATACTCCGACATATCGAGCTTAATTATAGCGTTCTCGCTGCCGAACATAGCCTCGGCCAGCGCACGGGACAGCTCGGTTTTCCCCACCCCCGTGGGTCCCAAGAATATGAACGAGCCTATCGGGCGCTTGGGGTCTTTAAGCCCCACCCTGCCGCGGCGTATGGCCTTCGCCACGGCGGTGACGGCCTCCTCCTGCCCGACGACGCGGGAATGGAGCGCGTCCTCCAACTTAAGAAGCCGCTCGCTCTCCTCCTCGGTGAGCTGGTTGACGGGTATCCCGGTGGATTGGGAGATTATCTCCGCGATGTCCTCCGCGCCTATTTCCCCGCACATCTCGCCGGACGCGCCCTGCCAGCTCTTCCTCGCCTCGTCTATCTTCCCGTGGAGAGAGGTTTCCCTGTCCCGCAGCGACGCGGCTTTCTCGAAGTCCTGCGCGAGGACGGCCTTCTTCTTCTCGTCCTCCACCTGCTTTAGTTCGTTCTCCAGCGACTTCACGTCGGCGGGGGCGGTGCCGGTCTGCAGCCGCTTGCGGGACGCGGCCTCGTCTATGAGGTCGATGGCCTTATCCGGCAAAAAGCGGTCGGTGACGTAGCGGGAGGAGAGCTTGACGGCGGCGCTCACCGCCTCGTCGGTGATCTTAACCTTGTGGTGCGCCTCATAGCGGTCGCGCAGCCCCTTTAGAATGGCCACGGTGTCCTCCTCGCTCGGCTCCCCCACTATGACGGGCTGGAAGCGGCGCTCGAGGGCGGCGTCCTTCTCGATGTACTTGCGGTACTCCGCCAGCGTCGTCGCCCCGATCAGCTGGAAATCTCCGCGCGCCAGCGACGGCTTGAGGATATTCGCCGCGTCGGGGGAGCCTTCCGCCGCGCCCGCGCCCGTTATGGTATGCACCTCGTCGATAAAGAGGATAACGTCCTTCGCGGCGCGGACCTCGTCAATCACCGCCTTGATGCGCTCCTCGAAATCCCCCCGGTAGCGGGTGCCGGCTATCATCCCGGTGAGGTCCAGCGCGACTACCCGCTTGCCCCGCAGCAGGTCCGGGATCTCGTCCGCCGCGATTTTAAGCGCCAATCCCTCCACCACGGCGGTCTTGCCCACACCCGGCTCGCCTATGAGACAGGGGTTGTTCTTGGTGCGCCGGCAGAGAATTTGGATGACGCGGTTGATCTCCTCCTCGCGGCCTATGACGGGGTCGATCTTGCCCGCCTTGGCCTCCTCGGTGAGGTCGCGGGAGTACTTGTTGAGGGTCTTGGTGCCGGAGGGACCCTTGGCGCGCTTCTCGCCGGACGGCGCCTCGCGCTCGTCCTCGTCGGGGGAGCCTTCCTCTAAGCTCTCGCCCACCTTATCGGTGTCCACGCCCAACTTGGCTAACATTTTCGAGGCGAAACTGCCCGGGTCGCTGAGGATCCCGACGACAAGGTGCTCGGTGCCCACAAAGCGCTTGCCCGAACGCCTCGCGGAGTACATCGCGGTCTCCACGACGGCCTTGGCCCTCGGGGTGAAATCTTCCGGGGTGAGGCTGGTCGCCTCGCCCTGCTCGGTGCTCTCCTTGAGGAGGGTTTCGGCGGCGTCGAAGTCCGCGCCCGCCTCCGAGAGGGCGGTGTTGGCGGTGCAGTCCTCGGTTTTGAGCAGCCCCAAGAGGATATGCTCGCTGCCGACGTAGCTCTGGCCGAGGCTCTCCGCCTCCTCGATGGCGTTGTTGAGCGCCTCGTTGGCCTTCCTTGTGAAACCGTTGAACGAAAAACGCATAGTGGGTCCTCCTTTTTTTATTTTTTTGTGTAAGCTGATGGATTGATGACAGCCGACTGCCAGGGAAGGGGACGTGCCCGCCGGCTCCGGGCTCGCCCGGCTTCGTAGCGCCGGGCAACTCCGCGGTATCGGGGGCTTTCTCGGCTCCGCCCGGTGTCGGCGGCTTCTTCTCGCTGCGCGGAGAGGCTTAGTGATACCGCCGGCTTGCTCCGCGCGGTTCGGGTGAGCCGGTCCGTTCCCTACCGGGAGGAAACCCGAGTGGTTTTTCTCGCTATCGACGCTTTTCTTTTCCTCTCTCCCGCGGCAACGCTCCGGGAGAGATTTGGAGAGAGGTAAAAGAAAAGGAGCTCACGCGCCATACCCTCACCGGTCAGCTCCGGCAGCTCGCAGCCGAGAGGCTGAGTGGTTCCCGGGAACTATCAGGTGACGCCCTCACCCGAGTGGTTTATGAGGTAGCCGCCACCTGTGCCGTTGCCCTTGCGGTTCGCTTCGCGAGGAGGTCCCGGAGATACCCACAACGCCGGCTCCGGGACCCCGCCGGGGTCATTCGGGGCTTACCGAGCCCGGTACAAAAGCCTCGCCGGTTCGGGGGCGGCTCGCCGCTATCGATTTGAGTACGGCGCTTCCGGGTAACTTTTGCCTACCGGTCAGGGCAGGCTCGCAGATATACAGGAAGCCTTCCCTCCGCGTGGGTCAACTCTCTGCGCTCCCGGCGGGCAGAGTGGAGCCAAGAAGCCCCCGGCACCGCCGGGCTGCCCTGTGGAACCGCTACGCTCCCGGGGTGGGGCTGCCGGTCGCCATTGGGCTATCCTGCGAGTCGCCGCGTCGCTCAATAGGCGGAGCGAAATCGGGCAAGCTACCAGTCGCCGCTGGGCTATCTCTTGCGCCGGCGGACCTCCGGCCTCCCCCGGCAGAAGCCCGCTGCACATCTGCGAGCTACCCTCAATCACCCAGCAAAAAGCTACCCCACAAGAGCCGGGCCCCGAACGACAGCGGCGAGCCGCCCCAATCCGGCGAGCCTTTTGTACCGGGCTCGGCAAACTTTGAATGAATACGGCGGGGTCCCGGACCCGGCGCCGGGGGTACATCCGGGCTTCCCCCGCGCCAGCGACCGCAAGAGCAGTGGTATAGGTGGCGGCTACCCCATAACCACCCAGCGAGGGGCGTCACCTGATAGCTTCCGGGAACCACTCAGCCCCTCGGCTGCGAGCCTACGGAACCGCCCGGGTTTATTTTAGCGCGTGAGCTCCTTTTCTTTTGCGAAGCTTTTCTTTTACCTCTCTCCATAGTTTCCCTTACGTTGCCGCGGGAGAGAGGAAAAGAAAAGCGTCGATAGCGAGAAAAACCACTCGGGTTTCCTCCCGGTAGGGAACGGACCGGCTCACCCGAACCGCGCGGAGCAAGACCGACGGTATCACTAAGCCTTCCTCGCGCAGCGGGAAGAAGCCCCCGGAGACGGATGAAGCCAAAGGCAGGGAGACCGCCGCGCCCGTCGGCTGAGAGAAAAAAGCGGACATCGTTCCCCAGCATAGCTGGGGAAATAAAAAGCCGCCCTCGCGTCAGCGAGAAGAAGCCCCCCCGGGCCGTGCGGCCCCAAAGCCCCCGGCCCCCGGCGGGCCTACCTCAGCCGGGTGCGGAAAATCTCCGCGCGGGTGCGGTCGCGCTCGCGGGGGGTCGCGGTGCCGTAGCCGGTCTGGAGCATAGCGGGCTGCGTCTCAATAAGGAGCCTAATCGGCATAGCCGGGTCCGCGCCGGGGAGTATCCCGCAGTCAATCCCTAACTTCACCCGGGAAACCAGCCCCGGCATCTCCTTGCTCTCCAGCAGGCGGGCGTTCTTAAGCGTCCCCCAGGCGCGCCAAACCGAGTCCGCGAGGCCGTCCGCGTCAAGAAGCTCCCTCGCCTGCTTCTCCCGTCCCGCTATCTGCCGGGCTATTGACTGCAAATTCTGCAGCGCCGCCCGCTCCGTAACCCCGAGGGTAACCTGGTTGGAGAGCTGGTAGAGCGAAGCGTCGCTCCCGCTGCCCTCGCCGTAGGTCCCCCGCACGGTGAGCCCGATTTTACCCACCGATTCCGAAAGCCCCGCTATCTCGCGGTTGTTCTCCAGCGCGGGAAGGTGCATCATCACCGACGCCCGCATCCCCGTGCCGAGGTTGGTCGGGCATTCGGTTAAGTAGCCGAGCTCCGGGTCGAAAGCTATGGGCAGTTCCTCCGCCAAAAGGGTGTCAATCTTATCCGCGGTGTCGTACGCTTCCGTGAGCTTCAGCCCCGGCAGCAGCACCTGTATGCGGATATGGTCCTCCTCGCCGAGCATTATCGAGATGCTCTCGTCTTTTGAGAGCACCAACAGCCGGTCCGCGCGGTTCTTGGCGAACACCGGGCTTATAATGTGCCGCTCCACCATCGCGAGAACCTCCGCCTCCGGGAGCTTCTCCATCTCGACGACCCGCAGCTCCCCCGCGAGGGCGGAATTGCCGTTGCAGAGGGTGTCGGCAATCAGGCGGTTGGTCTCCGCCATCTGTTTCTCGTTCATCGCGTCGGGGAAGGGGACGTTGCCGAGATTGCGCGCCAGCCTCACCCTCGTGCTGACGAATACCGGCTCACCGCTCGCCTCGTACCACTTTGTCATTGCCCGTCCGCCTCCAGTCGCTTAATTTCATCGCGCAGCGCCGCCGCTTTCTCGTACGCCTCGTCCGCAATGCTGGACTTTAACTCGTCCCGCAGTTCCGCGAGCCGCGCCGCCCTGTCCCCGCCCGCCGCCTTGCCGAGGGGGGAACGCTTGCCGACGTGCTTCACGCTCCCGTGCATCTTTTGCAGGGACGGGCGAAGCTCTTTCGCGAACACCTTGTAGCAGTTGGCGCAGCCCAGCCGCCCGCTCTCCGCTATCTGGGCGAAGGTTCTCCCGCAAAGCTCGCACCGGGCGCTCCCCGGCACCCCCGCGGGGGCCTCCCCGAACACGGTGGAGAGCATATCGAACAGCCCCCCGCCGAACTCCTCCTCGGCGGCGCAGGCGGCGCAGAGATGCTTCTCCACACGGACGCCGTTTACCGTCCGCGAGATGTGGGTGGTAGCCTGCCGCTTCTTGCACTTTTCACAAAGCATAGCCATTCCTCCTTGCCGAATTTATATAATGTGTAACTCTGCCTCGCCCGGTGTGACCGCCCGTCACATTTGCCCGGCGGACGCCGCCCGGTGTGCCCCCCGGTGCCAATCGCCCTCTCACATAAGGGAAATCAGCATTTGCTTGACGGACGCCGCCCGGACCGTGTCCCGCGAGCCGACCGGAACCTCCCGCATCACCGTGCCCCCCGTCGCCGCGCCTATGAGCCGGGCGCTGCGCTCGTCCAAAAGCCCCCCGTGGCGGCAGTTGTCGAGAAGGACCCGCTCGGTGACCTCGTCCAGCGTGTCGCCGATGGCGTTGATGATGTGCATCAGCGCGGAGGAGCGATCGGTCGTGACCCGGGTCACCCGGATGTAGCCCCCGCCGCCGCGCCGGCTCTCGATGATGTACCCGTGCTCCGGGGTGAAGCGCGAGGCCAACACATAGGTGATCTGGCTGGGGACGCAACCCAACAGCCTCGCTAACTCGTTTCGCCGGATCTCCGCCACGTGCCCCTCGGACTCGTCCACCATCCGCACAATTTCCGCCGTGATGACGTCGGTGATGTTCACCGCCGGTCTCCTCCTCCCGCGCGGCGGGGAGTTCCCCCGCTCGCGTTATATGTTGCCGCCGGGTCCGGCTTCCCCGCGGATAACCCCCGGGTTCCTCCCCGCCGGCGCGAAATGTCGCGGCGCCGGGATGTGCCTTCCGCTCCGGGTGGCACTGGGGTTGTCTTTTTGCTCCGGGGCGCCGGGCACCTTTCCCCCCGCTCGCGATTAACATTGTACCCTGTTGGTCAAAGAAAGTCAAAGTCTAAATTGCCCCGATAACCGCAAAAAAGCGGGGTTCCCGCCCCGCGTTCTCGCTATTTCTCACTATTTCAAGGTTATTCTGGGTTTTTCGGGGGAATTAGAAAGATCAACCCGTCGGCGGGCAAGAAAAAAGCCCCCACACGAGGGCGGCTCACTATCGGCGTCATCCCTCAGTCGGGAGAGCGGGGCGCCCCCGTACAGGGGGGGCGCAATCGCCGAGAGAGCGGCGGTGCCGGGGGGCAAACCCTCACGCCCCCCGCGCGAGACGGCTGTACGCTTCGGCGTTTTCCTCCATAAGCCGCCGCGAGACCGCCGCGACCCGCTCATCCGACACATATTCGGGCTCGGGGTCGCCCAACTCCAGGATAACGTAGCGCGGAACGTTGCGCTTGGATATAACGACGGTGCCCGTCCGGTCCACCAGCCTCGCGATTTTGGAGAAGCTGCGCTCCGCCTCGGATATCGGCACAACCCTGTTTATGTTACCCTCCACTTGTCAAGACCTCCTGTGTCACCACCGAAAAGCTATCCTGTAACTCGCCGGACTCCCGTTGTAAGGGCTGTCGGTACCCCCGGGCTATCCTATGAGCCGCCGTACACCCGGGGGGAGGGTAGGGGACTATCGGACACCCTTGAGCGACCCCGAAAGCCGCGCTCTCGGGGCGGGGGCAGCCGATTGCCGCCGGGCTACCCCGCGAATCGCGGTTCTCCCGAAGCCGAAGCCGCCTCACACCCCCGAGCTATCCTTCGCGCCGGCAAGCTACCGGGCTCCCCCGGCAGAAGCCCGCTGCACATCCGCGAGCCCACCTCCACCACCAAGCAAAAAAGCTACCCGGAAGCGCCGGACCCAAATCGACAGCGGCGAGCCGCCCCCGAACCTGCGAGCCTTTGTACCGGACACCGCAAGCCCCGAATGACCCCGGCGGGGTCCCGGAGCCGGCGTTGGCGGGACCTCCGGGCTTTCTCCGCGTCAGCGAGCGCAAGAGCAACGGTACAGGTGGCGGCTACCCCGTAACCACTCAGCGGGGGGCGTCACCTGATAGCTTCCGGGAACCACTCAGCCTCTCGCTGCGAGCTGCCGGAACAGCTCGGGTAAGGTATAGCGCGTGAGCTCCTTTTCTTTTGCGAAGCTTTTCTTTTACCTCTCTCCCATTCTTCCGGAACGTTGCCGCGGGAGAGAGGAAAAGAAAAGCGTCGATAGCTAAGGAAAACCACTTAGTTTTCCTCCCGGTAGGGAACAGACCGGCTCGCCCTAACCCGGCGGAGCAAGACCGACGGTATCACTAAGCCTCCCCCGCGCAGCGAGCAGCAGCCCCCCGGTGTCACGCGGAGCCGAAGCAAGCTTCCGGCCCTGCAAAGCCTTTGCCCGCCTTGCGGTGCCCGGCTCGTCGCACACCCCCGCGCGGCG
>CAYOSS010000060.1:0-11027 GCA_964406705.1 uncultured Eubacteriales bacterium | reverse complement strand
TTATGAAAAGCGGACAGAAAAGAAGTTCAGGCGGACCGGCTTACTCCAACGCCGAGCACTGAGTGGTTGTGGGGTAGCCGCCGCCTGTACCGCTGCCCTTGTGGTTCGCTTCGCGAGGGAAGCCCGGATGTACCCCCGGCGCCGGCTCGGGTCGGCTCGCCGTATTCATTCCGGGCTCGCAGAGTCGGATGCAAAAGGCTCGCAGGTTAGAGCACACTCGTCGCAATCGTTCGGGGCTCGGTGCTTCCGGGTAGCTTTTACCTGCCGGTCGAGGGCGGCTCGCGGGTGTAGAGGGAGGCCCCTTCCGGGGACCCAGAGGTTCGTCGATGTCTCGGGTAGCCCGCCGGTACCGGTGGCGCCGGCTCCGGGACCCCGCCGGGGTCATTCGGGGCCCGCCGAGCCCGGTACAAAAGCCCCGCCGGTTTGGGGACGGCTCGCAACTGTCGATTAGAGCTCGCCGCTTCCGGGTAGCTTTTACCCACCGACGAGGGAAGCTCGGAGGGATTGAGGCGAAACGCTACATCACATAACGCAACCGGGGATGAAGGTCAGGTCTTGTCCGTTAGCCAACTGCCTTCGGAGGGGCAGCAAAAAGCGCCGCGCGCTCGGCGACCGGCGGGTATGGTTCCCACTTGATCGTCTGACGTACGGCGCTTGGTAGCTCGGGCCCGATGCCGGTGGCCTATGCCGGGGTCTCACCGGTCTCCCCTCGGCGGGGGGAAAGCCCGTCTCCGCTTGCTCGGATGGTCGGATTCAGTTGGCGCCCGCTCAGCGGCGGGTCGGGTTTGGTGCCCCGCTTACCGGCGGGGAAGGGACTGATGCTCACTTTCCTTTGAGCAGGGGTTGGTGCCCCGCTCAGCGGCGGGTAGGACGTGGTGGCCGCTCCTGCGGGGCAGGGACTGGTGCCCGCTCTCCGACGGGGAAGGGGTTGGTGCCCGCTCCTGCGGGGTAGGGACTGATGCTCACTTTCCCGTGAGTAGGGATTGGTGCCCCGCTCCCCGGCGGGTCGGGTGTCGTGCCCCGCTCTGCGGTGGGTGGAGGTTTGGTGCCCGCTCCTTGGCGGGTGGGATAAGGTGCCCGCTTTCTTGCGCGTAGGGTGTCGGGAAGTTCTATCCTCACCCTCTACTTTTATTATAACATATTTCGTATCGGTTTGTCAAGAGGTTTTGCGAAAAAATTTCAGCGACCCGGCTTTCCCCCGGAATTTGGCGCTCTTGCCCCGGCGCCCCGGGGTCGGCTCGCCGCGCCGGGCTTCACCCGGGGCGCTGTTCCTCGAGCCGGAGCCGCCCTCTTCCTCGCGGTAGAAAACGACGACAAAGCCGGACTTCAGTATCTTGAACTCGTAGCGACAGCGCGCCTTGTCGCACGCGTCCGCGATACGCCGCAGCCCCGTCCCGAAGCTTTCCGTGTCCCGGGAATAATAGAGTATGGACGTAGTCAGGGGGTTTCTGCGCACGGGCCTCTCGTTGCCGGTGATAAAATCCTCCGGTGAGAAGCCCTCCGGGAACGACCCCGGGTTGTAAATCTCGACTCTGTCCTTGTAAATCGCGACTTCGTTGCTCTGGCAGGCGCCGTAATCCTTGTGGCAAAAGGAGTTTACGAGAGCCTCCCTGACGGCGTCAATCGGGATCTCCGGGATTTCCCGGCGCTGCGTCGAGCCGTCGAACACGACTCGCCAGCGGATGTTGCTGGTGATATACTTTTCCGCCAACTCCACAAGCTCGAACACTGTGCCGCGCTCCCGCTTTATATCGAGAAAGGTCAGCCTTTCCCTGCCGGCGAATACCGCCATTTGCAGCTCGGCGTAGGCGTTGTCGCAGAAGAGCACCGTCCCCGCGTTGAGAAGGTAGTCCCCGTCGGTTGAGAAGGCAGTCCCCGTCGGTGAGGTTCAGCTTGTTAAGAGCCGCCGCTTTACCCGCGTACTCAAACGCGATGCGCCCGGCGGCCCTGCTGCGCTCCACATAGCGCCGGACATTCTCCTCGGGTACGGCGGAAACCGGCGTGTCCGACACCCTTTTTTCCCATGCGTCCTCCATGCCCTGCTTTTGGCGGAGGTATTTTATGATTTCCGCCTGGGACATCGCCCTGTCCTCGTCCGCCACGCGGATCCCGGCGATATCGTAGGCGAAATAGGGCGTGTTATGCCCCTCGAACTTGACCGACACGCACTGCCGCCCGTCTATCGCCACCGCCTCCACCTCGGGGAAAATCCTCGGCTCGATATGGTTCATAATCGCCCGGGAGATGTCCCGCAGCGTCTTTTCCGACACGTCCTGACCGACCGGCGTCCCGTCCGGCGACACACCGAAGTACAGCTCGCCTTTCCGGTGCTTGTTGAGTATTGCGACGATGGAAATCACGGCCTCTTTCAGCTCCGATGCAGACTTCTTGAATTCCGTCGTCTCGCTTTCCCGCCCCAGGTTCACGGAAGGGCACCTCCCTGCTTTAGTACGCTAACTTATAAATCTGCTCCACGTCGCGAACGTCAATCTTGGGGTTGGAAGCGAGCCTGTCGTCCGGGCCGAAGCTGATCTCGCGGACCTCCCCGGCGAGGGCGGGAATATCCGCCTCTTTGACGCCGAACTCGCGCATACGGGTCTCCACGCCCGCGCCGCGGCAAAACTCCTCGAAGCGGTCCGCCGCCGTGCTTACGTCGGAGCAGCCCCAAACGCGCTCGGCGAACAGGCGGTACCGCGCGTTATCCGGGCGGTCGGCGAAGAAGCGCATCCAGGCGGGCATCATACAGGCGAGCGTCGCCCCGTGCGTCGCGTTGTACCTGCCGCTCAGCACGTGCCCCATCTGGTGCATAGGCGTAAAGACCATAGTCCCCGCGTTAATAAGCCCGGCGAGGGCCACCGTCGCCGCCCAGAGCATCACCCCTCTGGCCTGTACGTCGTCCGGGTGCTCCAACACTTTCGGAAGGGTCTCCATAATGGCGCGGATGACGCCCTCCTCCATATAATCCTGCAAAATCAGGTTGCTGTCGTCCCCGTTTAAGTACGCCTCCGTCACGTGCGCCATAGCGTCCACGGCCCCCGCCGCCGTCTGGTAGGCGGGCAGCCCCACCGTGAGCGTGGGGTCGAGTATAGCGGCCCGCGGGAACAGGCAGGTCGCCCACACGTAGGACTTGCGGCGCGCCCCGTCGTCCGTCATAACCGCGCACTGGTTCATCTCGCTGCCCGTCGCGGGGAGGGTGGGGATCATCACGGTGGGAAGGGCCTCCTCCGGCGGGATATGAGTGGGGTTTTTGTGGTTGAAGGCGAACATATTAAAGATGTCGCCGTGCCGGTACACCGCGCCCGCGGCTATCACCTTGGCGGTGTCCATCACGCTGCCGCCCCCGAAGCCGACGACGACGTCCACGCCCTTCTCACGGCAAAGGGCGGCGCCCTCTCTCGCCTCGGAAATGAGCGGGTTCGCCGTCACCCGGAAAAACTCGGTGCAGGCGACGCCTTGATCGGCGAGGTCACGCTCCAGCGCGTCGATTTTCTCCCGGCGGTAGGGGGGCATATGCTCGTAGCTGACCAACAGCGCGTTTTTCCCGTACCTCGCCACGGTTTTCCCGGCGTCCGCGAAGCCGTTTTCCCTGAACTCCACCGCCACGGGGTTGTAATACTCGAAAGCGTCCATCAGGCAAGCTTCTTTCTAATTATAATATGCTTTGTACCGTTACTCGTACCGAGCTATAAACTCGTCCTGTACTTCCCTCGAGAGATTGACGAACTGCGCCGACACCCCCCAGAGCTGCACGACCAGATCCCGGTAGTTTTCCGGGTGGACCCGCGCGTCGCGGAGCTTTTCCACGCTCACTATGTTGGGCTGGAACTGCGCCCCGCCCTGTTCGAAGTATGAAGTCAGCATTTTGGCGAAGTTGGCGACTCCCTCCTCCCCCGCGAAGGCGTCGGAGGTGAACTGCAGCATCAGCGCGATGTTCCACTGGTAGACGGAGCTGTCTATCCCCGCGACGGAGCGCATAGCCGCCAATGGCCCGTGCTTCATCGTCCCGTTTTCCGGGGAAACGGTGACCGCCAAGGGCTGCCCCGCGAGCCGGCCGTCCGGGGTCGCCGGGCAGTCTTTCCCGTACAGCACCTGGTGGGACTGGTGCATACCCGCCAAATACGGCATCCCGTACACGTTCTTATGAGAGGAGATCCGCCGGCAACAGTTCTCAATCAGCTCCCTCGCCGGAGCGTCAACGTAGTCGTCCCCGTTGCACCACTTGGGCGAATTCCAGAGCCTCCGGCGCATAACCTCGTCGCCCTCGTAGTTCCTCTCGCACGCCGCCAAAATCTCCCTCGCGGTGTACTCCTTTTTATCGATGACCCACCGCCTCACCGCCGCCAGCGAGTTCACCCCTATCACCACGTTGCCCAACACCATCCCGGTGTAGGGGAGGGCGTAGGGGTAAAGGGCCAGATCCGTGCCGGATTCCAGGCAGCCGTCGAAGTACGCCGAAGCGAGGGGGAGGGGCGCCATAGGGGAGTTCCCGCCCCAGCTGAGGGGCAGCTCCCCCGAGCGCACCCGGGCCAAAAAGCCCTCGCGGTCGCTCTCGTTGTAGCTCTTAATCCCCGCCGCCCAGCGGTTGTAGCCCTCTATGCGGTTGTCGATTATGCTGAAGAGGGTATCCCGGTACATCTTGAAGAGCGTATCGAAGTCCGCCCCGTCGGGGAATTTCTTCAGTGTCTCGGTGAAGGCCCGGCCGAAGTCCGCGCTCATCCCCCCGACCCAGGGGGTCATCCTACCGGGGACCACCACATCCTGGCAGAGCCCGAACGCGTAGCCGTTGGCGTCCCGCTCGGGGAGCCCGTGCGCTTTAAGGTTGCGGACAAAGATGTCGTCGTTGTAGTAGGCGACGGTGTTTATCCCCGCGACGCTGATTTCCGCCGCCGCCCGCAAAAATTTCTCCGGGTTGCGGCTGCCGTAGCGGATCTCCACCATCGGCTCGGGAAGTCCCACCCGCCTTATGGCGCCGAGGAACATATACGTCACGCGGTTGACGGCGTCGGCGCCTTCCGGCGTAAGCCCCCCGAGGGTCAGCGTGTGCTGCCCGGAGTACGCCCCCAAATAGGTGTCCTTGATGTCCCCGCCGTCGTACATCTTGACCACGAGGCAGTCGATAATCTGCTGCTCCGTCTCCCCCTCGCCCTCCGCGCTGTAGGGGAAGAGCAGCTGATCCAGCCGCCCGTAGTTGATGTAGCGAAAGCTCTCGGTTAAGAGGGAGAGCTCCGCGAACCAGACTAACTGCGTCGCCTCGAAAAACGTCCGGGGCGGCTCCCAGGCCACGGCGCGGCAGTTGGCGGCGACCGCCGAAAGCTCCTCGCGGCGGCGCCCCGCGGCGGCGGCGGCAAGCTCCTCCGCGTAAGCCGCGTAGCGCAGGATAAACCGCGAGAGCCCCCTGTACGCCCGGATCACCGCCCGCCGGAACGCCGCCTTATCCGGGTCGGTCTCCCCCCCGAGCAGCTCCTCGGCCCGCTCGATTATCCCCTTTATACCGCCTTTCAGTATAACGCCGTAGTCCGCGGTGAAGTGGACCCCCGCCTCCAGGCTGTCGTCTTTCCCGAAAAGGGCGATGTCCTCCCCGTTCACGCATTCGGGCAGCGCCGCGAGGAGCATATCGGAGGGGTCCGTCTCCTCCCCGTGATGCCCGTACACCGTCCGAGAACCGACGATCAGCTCCTCCTCGCCGATATAGAGCGGGCAGTTGTCGAATATCCGGCATAAGGCTTCGGCCTTGCGCTCCGGGAGGCCGAGCGGCAGGTCCGCCACGCTCCAGCCCGGGCTTACGGCGACCCTCGCCTTCCGGTGCCGTCCGGCCAACATATCGGATTTCAGCTTTTCGGTGCGGGGCATAAGCTACCTTCTCGCTATATGTTGGCGGTCCATTTCCCCCGGCGTTTTCCGCCCGTACGGGAGATTTTGGAAGCGGCGGAGAGTTCTCTCATCACGCTCTGGATTTTAGTCCTGGAAAGACCCGTCTGTCGCGCGATTTCCTCTTGGGTAATTTGAGGGTCGCGTTTTATTATTTCGACTACCCTGTCTTCCAAAGCTTTTTTCAAAGCTTTTGCTGTGAGCTTTTGGCCGCCCCAATCTGAGCTTTGAATATCCGGAGGTTCGCTTCGGGTTTCCGCCCTTTCCGTTTTGCTCAAAGTGACATCCGAACCGACATCTAAAATGTCACTTTGAGCGTTCCTAACTGTCCCATGGCTCCATCTCGAGATAGAAGCCACCCGGAGTTCCGGTAAGGTTTACGTCAAACTTCAGCGATGGCTCCACTTCCTTTTTGGCGGAGTGAATGCGCATCGTCATCGCCCAAGCATTGTCACAAATAACCTCTACCGTAGTGTGGCTGCCTTTCTTCATACGAATGGCAAATATCTCACTCGGCGGTTTTATAGCGGACACGGATGTGATGGCTCGCTGCGTCCCGGAACGCCGGTTCAGTGTCCCGTCTATGTTTACTGCTTCCACCTTTGTAAGACGTCTTCTGTCGTCTGTAATAATCTTGTAGAAATCATACTCCCCCACAAGGTAGCGGATCAACTTCTCCGGAATGCCGTCGTTCTCGGAGTTAATCCGGGTGAGTTCCTTAATAAACGCGGCGAGGACAGGCACGTAGAACCTTTCCACCTTATTTGGAAGATCTTTAAAAAAGACAGGTTTTCCACGTTTTCTTCCCACTTCATGTAGTTCCGCGAGCTCGCTGAAAACAGGGCGCACCTCGTTAAAATAGGTTGCCGAGCAAGGCACACCGAGCCACTCCCGCCCGAAATCGATGCTCCCGGACAACCGGGAATGCTTCACCGCGGCGTGATTATGCTTACAGGACAACCCGATCTCCCACTCGTCGCCGTGGCGCACGCAAAGCACGTCCCGCACGTCGCCGGTCTGCCCGACTTTATCCGCCTGTATTTCTAAAAATAATGTGCCCTCCGCCTCCGAGAGCCGGGGCTCGAGACGGTCAAGAACCCGCGCAGCGGCCATTGCTCCCGCTAATAGATCGTCGCGCTTATCGGCAGCGGTGTCGAAATATTTCCTAGCGGTAACGAGAGGCTCGCTTTCCACGATTTCGACGTGCTGTCTCTTCGAATAGAGTTCGTATACTGCCTTCACACAGGCGTACTCGAACGCTTTTCCGAGCATATTCCCCGGCACAGTCACCTCCGCTCCCTTCTAAATGATATTTGCAAGTATACCGTAAAGGTGTGTCGCCATAACCTCGGCGAGACGACACGGGACAGCGTTGCCTATCTGCTTATACTTGCTTACAAGATCTCCCCGAAACTCCATATCGACGGGAAAAGTTTGAATAGCCGCGGCCTCCCTCCACGAGAGCCGCCGTGTCTCGCCACCTTCGCCGAACACCCAGGCGTCCCTGCTCAGCCTTATCATATCCGGCGATCCCGGCCAAAGCGCCACCTGTTTTGCCATAGCGGGAATAGTGTAGGAAACCTCGTCCCAGCCGCGTTTGCGGTTTCTCGACATATATCTGCTGCTGAAGGGCTGTCGGCATACGTCGCAGTCCTCGGGAAGGGGGACACCGCGCAACGCGTCCATCAGTGTGACGATGTAGCCTCGCGGAGCCGGAAAGACGAATCGGTTTATCCCGAGATCCCGGCGGAACCCCACGATAATAACACGCTCCCTGTCTTCCGGAACGCCGTAATCCTTCGCGTTGACGAGTTTGTAGTACACATCGTACCCGCAGACGGAGAAGTCGCGCACAATCGCGTCAATCACCGCTCCGCCGCCCATAGTGAGCAGCCCTTTTACATTCTCGCCCACGAACATAAGCGGGCGCTTCGCCTCGACAATTCTCACGTATTGTCTGTAAAGGGTATTGCGGCTGTCGAGGAGTTTACGCGGACCGCTGAGTGAAAACCCTTGACAGGGAAAGCCTCCCAGAGCCACATCAATATCCGGGATATCATCGGCGGAAACTTCCGCGATGTCCCCGCAAACCGCGTCTACGCCCGACCAACGACTGTAGGTCTCGCAAGCGTCCGGGTCGATGTCGTTCGCCCAGACCGTCTTAAAACCCGCCCTGCTAAAGCCTATATCGAGACCTCCCGCCCCGCAAAACAGACTCGCAGCGGTAAACTCCCGCATACTTCCTCTCCTATTTCCTCCCTTTCCCCGGCTTTAAGGCTTTTTTGCGCTCCTTATGCTCGTTCCAGAGCACCCAGAGCGGGGCGGCGAGGCAGAGCGAGGAGTACGACCCGGAGATGATGCCCAGCGCCATCGGGATGGTGAAGGTCCGCAGCGTGGTAAGCCCGTTCAGCTCCGCCACGATGAAAATGGCGAACACCGCTATAAACGTCGCGACGGAGGTGGTGATGGTGCGGTTGGTGACCTGCAGCAGGCTCTCGTCCGTGACCTCGCGGAGCGTCTTTTCCGGGTAGAGCTTGCGGTTCTCGCGGATGCGGTCGTAAACCACTATGGTGTCGTTGAGCGAGTAGCCGAGGATGGTCAGCACCACGGCGACGAAGTTCATATCGATTTCGAGGCGGAACACGACGCAGGCGATAAACGCCACTATAAGGTCGTGCAGCAGGGCGACCAGCGACATTACGCCGGCCGAAAGCCCGCCTATCTTGCGGAAACGCAGGGCTATGTAGACGAGCAGCAAAGCGGAGGCGATGGCCAGCGCCGCGAAGCATTTCCCGAAGAACTTGGCCGCCATAACGGGGCTGACGGTGTTGGAATCGCCGAACTCAATCCCGGCGTCGGGGAAGGCTTCCCGCAACGCGTCGAGGATTATCCCCGGGGCGCCGCCTATGACGGTCTCCTCCTCCGATTCGGTGGACGAGGAGCCGCCTTCCGACGCGGTGGATGAGGTTCCCGAAGAAGCCGAGCCCGTTCCCGACGCGGTAGAGCCTGTTCCCGAAGCGGCGGAGCCTGTTCCCGAAGATGCGGGGCCGCCCCCGGCCGAGGAAGCCCCGGCCGCCGAGGACGCGTTACTCGAAGCGGCGGAGGAAGCCCCGGCCGCCGAGGACGTGTCACTTGATACTGCGGAGGAGGTCTCTCCCGAAGTCGCGTCGGACGAGGCGTCGCCCCCGGTGAGCTTGTTAAGCTCGTCAAGCTCGTCCCCCGTAGCAGAGACGACCAATTTCGCCGAGCCGCCCTGGTAGTCCCGGCTCTCGCTCACCTCGAGGTCGAGCCCGAGAGCGTCCCGTAGCGCGTCCGCCGCCGCCGACGCGGACACCTCGCCCTCGTGGGAAAAGGTGTAGCGGCTGCCGCCCCGGAAGTTGATGTCGAGCTTCACCCCGCCGATCAGCGCGACCAGGAGCCCCACTAAGAACACCGAGCCGGAAATTATAAGGAAGTGCTTTATATGCCCGACGTAGCTGAACCTGGCCCCGTCTTTCCGTTTCCCCATTTTAGGCATTTTTAGCACCTCCAAACAGCCAGGGCTTGCGCAGCGACTTGAACCGCGAGAGGCTCTTTGTCATAAGCCGGGACGCGGTCACGCCCATTATCATATTAAACAGCACGCCGATCAGCAGAGAGTAGCCGAAGGAGTAAATGGAGCCGGTCACCGCCGTGCCGAACAGCCGCATTATGGGTGAGAAGATCGTGTAGAGGAAGCTGCCCGGAGTGCCGAACGCGCCCATCAGCACCACGGCGACTATCGCCACGGTGATGTTTCCGTCGAAGATGGACGACCAGGCTTCCGAGTACCCGGCGTCGAGCGCCCCGTCTATGGTCTTGCCCTTGCGGAATTCCTCCTTGATGCGCTCGGAGGTGATCACGTTCGCGTCCACGCCCATACCTATTGAGAGCACCATACCGGCGATACCGGGTATCGTCATAGTGAAGCTCTTTACTCCGGGGAAGAAGCCCGAGGTGAAGGCTATGATCCCCGCGACCTGCCCCGCGAGGGCTATGCACGCGACCACGCCCGGCAGCCGGTACTTAAGGATCATAAGCAAGCACACCGCCCCGAAGGCCACGGCGCTCGCGAGCACCATAATTTTGAGGGCTTCCGCGCCCAAAGTCGGGCTTACGATTTGGAGCTTGCTGTCGTCCGCCGAGAGCGCGAAAGGCAGGGAGCCGGCGTTAATCTTGTCGGCCAACTCCTTGGCGCTGGTCTCGTCGAACTGCCCCGTAATCACCGCCTCGCCGTTGGTGATGACGTCGTTCACCGTGGGCGAGGAGATGCAGGTGTCGTCCATCCAAATGGAAATGGTGGACCCCTGCAGCCGGGAGGTGGCCTCGGCGAACTTTGACGCGCCCGACGAGGTAAGCTTCAGCTGGACGACGTAAGCCCCCGTCTCCTGGTCGACGCCCGGGGACGCGCTTTTGATGTCCTTGGAGCCCTCGAGCAGCACCGTGTCGCTCGAATCGCCCTCGCAGAAGCGGAGCATAGCCGTCTCGCCGAGCTCCGCCACCGCCGCCGACGGGTCGAAGCTGTCGTCGTCCGACTGCCAGGGGAAGCGGACTATAATCTGGTGCGTCCCGTAGTCCACGTAGACCTCGTAGTCGGTGATGTTGCGGTTGACGAGGCGGGTCTCGATAATGGCTCTCGCCGCGTCCATATTGTTCCGGGTGATTTTGGCGTCGGTGATGTCCGGGGAGAAGACGGCCTCCACGCCGCCGCGTATGTCGATCCCCCAGCGGATGTCCCGCGCGCCCTTGATGTAGGTGATCTTATTGTCCCCGTAATAGTTGGACACACCGAGGAACGACACCGCGGTGAACGCGACTATCACGAAGAGCACAATGAAGAACACCGGCTTTCCCACACGTTTTTTCATAGGCTCCTCCTTTATAGATTAGCTGTTCGCTGTTAATTGTCGGTCGCTTGTTCTGGGCTTTACCTCGCTTTAAGGGGTAGCTTCGCGACCCCATCGGCTTGTGCGCTCTGTTATGGCGGGCTTCTTCCCGCCGCGCGAGGGGGGTGTTGCGGTGATGGGTGTCTGCTCTCGGCTCCGCCCGTTTAGGGTGAGCCGGTCTGTTCCCTACCGGGAGAAAGCCCGAGTGGTTTTTCCCGCTATCGACGCTTTTCTTTTCCTCTCTCCCGCGGCAAC
>CAYOSS010000059.1:0-11220 GCA_964406705.1 uncultured Eubacteriales bacterium | reverse complement strand
GAAGAAAAGCGGACATCGTTCCCCAGCCCAGCTGGGAATGAAGCCGAGCGCGTCCAGTGGACGAAACAGCGAAGGCTTCATTTGTGCAGCGGTCGGCGAGGAGCCGCGCCCCAAGCGAGCGACGAGCCGGGCACCGCAAGGTGGGCAAAAGACTTCCAAACGCTGAAAGCCCTCAGTCATCGCAGCCTACCTCGTGAAGCGAGAAGAAAGCAACGGGGATGGGCGGAGCCAATACCCCCAACACCGCAGTACTATCCTTGTAGCGTAACAAATTCCCCACAACAAGCAAAACCGGGAGCACCGCCCCCGGTCCCATCAAACTTACATTCGAACGGTGAATGCCCCGGCCCCGGGCGGGGAGCCACCCAAATCCTACAGCGGGTTTCTGCCCTCAAGGGCGCGCATCAGGGTCACATCGTCGGCGTACTCGAGGTCGCCGCCGACCGGGATCCCGTAGGCGAGCCGCGACACCTTCACCCCGACGGGCTTTATCAGCCGCGCCAGGTAGCTCGCCGTGGCCTCTCCCTCCACCGTCGGGTTTGTCGCGATAATGACCTCCTCCACATCCCGGTCGGAAAGCCGCGCCATAAGCTCCTTGATCCTCAGCTGGTCGGGACCCACGCCGTCCAGCGGAGAGATAACTCCTCCCAAAATATGGTAAAGCCCGCGGTACTCCATAGCCCGCTCAAACGCGACCACGTCCTGCGGGTCCTCCACGACGCAGATGGTGGAGCGGTCCCTCGCCCCATCCGCGCAAACGGAGCAGACATCGCCGTCGGTGAGGTTGCAGCACACGCGGCAGTAGTGGATCTTCGCCTTGGCCTCGGTGAGGCTCTCCGCGAACTCCTCGGCGTAGGACGCGGGCTGAGACAGGACGTAAAACGCCAGCCGCCCGGCGGTCTTCTTGCCTATGCCGGGGAGCTTCTCGAACTGCTCCTTCAGCCGCTCCAACGGAGCGATGGTGTACGCCAACTACAGCACCCCCGGCATATTCAGCGAGCCCGTTATGGCGGACATCTCCCGCTCCGCGGTCGCCTCGGCGGAGGATACGGCCTCGTTCACGGCGGCGATTATCAGGTCCTGCAGCATTTCCACGTCGTCGGGATCCACTACGTCGGGGTTGATCTTAACACTCTCAAGGTGGTGCTTACCCGTCACGGTAACCTCGACGACCCCTCCCCCGGACGACGCGGTGTAAGTCCTCCCCTCGAGGTCCTCCTGCAGCGCCGTCATATCCTCCTGAGCCTTCTGCGCCTGTTTCAGCATTTGGTTGAGGTTGTTGGGCTGCATATTTTGCGGCAATCTCGCTTTCATACTACTCTCCCTTTACGTCGAACTCGCGCAGTCTGCGCTCTATCTCGTCCAGCCCGTCGGCCTCCGGCTCGGGCTTTTGCCTCTTGTAAGGACCTAAATTGTAACGTTTGCCCAACACCTTCTCGGCCGCGGCTCTGAGCGCCGAGCGCTGCGCGGGCTGGCGTATCAGACCGAAGAAGTCCGGCTGCTCGCAGTCGATCAGCAGGTACTCTCCCCCGATGTAGGCGGACGAGCCCTTTAGGAATGTCGCGAGCAGGGGGCTTTTCTCGGACAGCTCCTTCACGACGCCGTCCCAGTTCTCCACCGGGACGCATTCCTCGGGGGAAGGAACCGCGCCCCTCGCCGCCCCCGCCGGCGCTCCCCTCGCGGGGCTTGCCGCGCCGGCGAACGCGTTCTCTCCGACAGAGCCGTTTCCGGCTGAAACCGGCTCGCCCGTACCCGCCGCCGCTCCGACCTCTGGCGCAGTGCCGGATCCGTCGCTCTCGGACGAGTTGCCATTCAAGAGTGAGCCTCCATTTGCGGACAGGCCCTCATTCGCGGACGAATTTCCGTTCGCAAACGATTTGCCGCTCGCGGATGACTCCCCGCTGAAGGGCGATCCTCCGCTCGCGGGTGAGACGCCGCTCGCGGATGTCACTTCCGTCACGGAAGATCCCCCATTCGGGGGCGGGCCGTCATTCGGGGACGGCCCTCCGCTCGCCGGCGACCCGCCGGACTCGGCGCCGGCGTAATCCCGGCCCCGCCCGCGCTCAAGGGCGGACAGGCGGCTTAAAATATTCTCCGGCAGAGGGGCGACGGCGGGGTTCGCCACGTCAAGCAGCGCCATCTCGAACTCCGCCCGGCGGTTCTGAGAGTTCATCCTGTCGAGCGCATCGGAAAATCGCCGCAGGCTCATTATCACCCGCTCCACGATGTGCCGCGCGGCGAGGCCTTTTAAGCGTTCGTACCTCTCGTCCCCGCAGCGGACCAGCCCCCGCGCGTCGGGGACGGAGAGGATCACCATCAAATCCCGGTAAAGAGAGACCATCTGCCCGGTGATGTACTGCAAATCCGCCGCGCCCCGGTACAGCTCGTCCGATAAAGCGAACGCCGCCGCCGTGTCGCCCTCCGCGAGGTACCCCGCGAGGCGTTCCAGCCGCTCGTTCTCGGCGGTGCCGGTGACCTCCTCCACCGTTTTCTCGGTGATCTCGGGCTCGGAGGCGCATAAATCAAGCGTTGAAAGGGCGTCGCGCATCCCGCCGTCGGAAAGCGCCGCTATCAAAGACGCCGCCCCTTCGGTGAGCGTCAGGCCCTCTTGTTCCGCGACGTAAAGCAGCCGCTTCGCTATAAGCCCCGGCTCGATCCTCTTAAAATCGAACCTCTGGCAGCGGGATATAATAGTGGCGGGGAGCCGCTGGACCTCCGTCGTGGCGAGGATAAATATCACGGACTGGGGAGGCTCCTCCAGCGTCTTTAGCAGCGCGTTAAACGCCCCCGTGGAGAGCATATGCACCTCGTCAATGATGAACACCCTGTATTTGAAGCCCGCCGGGGCGTAGTTCACCTGCTCGCGGAGGCTCCTGATGTTCTCCACGCCGTTATTGGAGGCGGCGTCGATCTCGGTGATATCGAAATTATCCCCCGCGAGGGCTCTCTCGCAGGCGGGGCAGGAAAGGCAGGCGTCGCCGTCTACCGGGTTCTCGCAGTTCGCCGCCGTAGCTAAGATCTTGGCGCAACTGGTCTTGCCCGTCCCGCGGGGCCCCGTGAACAGGTACGCGTGGGAAACCTTGCCCGACGCCACCTGCTCCCGCAGCGTGGTAACAACGTGCTCCTGCCCCACCACGTCCGCGAAGCGCGCGGGGCGGTACTTCCTGTATAAAGCGCGGTACAAAATCTCCCCTCCCCCGTGATATTCAAGACGCCGCCGGGCGACCGCCTGACGGCCCCGGGCGTCATACGCCTGCATCCGGCGCCGGGTCGCTATACGGTATTGACGCGCCGCCGCCGTGGAAAGTCCGACAGTCTCGCCCGATTATACGCCGCCTAATCAGATAAGACGCCCTTTAGTGTACGAACGACCGGATTTGCCGCGGCGCGCGGAATCTCCGCTTAATGCTGCTCGGTCCCCCGCCTGACATAGTTCACGGGTATCCGCCGCGCGGGACCCGACCGTTCGCACGCCAAAAGGCGTCTCTTGGCTGTTATTATACTCCATTCGTCGGGTAAATACAAGTGATAAATGAAAATTTTCGCCGCTACGGCAGCCGGAACAGCTCCCTCGCGTTGTCGCCGCAGCGCGACAGGACCTCCCCGGCGGGAACGCCCTTAATCTCTCCGACCTTCGCGGCGATGTGGAGGATATAATCCGAGCGGTTGCGCTCCCCCCTGTGAGGGGCGGGGGCGAGGTAGGGCGCGTCCGTCTCGAGGACAATCCTCTCCAACGGGACGGCCTCCACGGCGCGGACGGTCTTACGGGCGTTGGAAAAGGTCACCACTCCACCGACGCCTATGTACATCCCGAGCGAGACGACCTCCTCCGCCATCTCCGCGCTCCCGGAAAAACAGTGCACCGCCCCGCGCGGGCGGGTCTCGCGCAGCAGCCGGAGGGTGTCCGCGTGGGCGTCGCGGTCGTGAAAGCTGACGGGCAGCCCCAAACTGCCCGCAAGCAGGATCTGCTCCCTCGCCACGGCGTACTGCCGCTCCCTGTCCTCCCCGCCGTAGTGGTAATCGAGGCCGATCTCCCCCACGGCTACGCATTTGGGATGTGAGACTTCGCGCGAAAGCAGCTCCAAGTCGAGCGGCATTTCCGCGTTTTGCGGGTGAAGCCCCGCCGCGAGGTAGCAAAAATCGTACCGCTCCGCAAGCTCGGCGCACGCCGCGTATGACTCCCCCTGATCGGTCGAGCAGGTGATGACGGCGGCGACCCCGTTCTCGCGGAACTCGCGGAACAGCGCGTCCGCATCCCCCGCGAACCGCTCGTCGTCGTAGTGAGCGTGGGTGTCGATTATGCCGGGGCTCAACGGATCACGCTCCCCGGGGGAATGTCGTCGATAAAGAGCACCTTTACTCCGCCCTCGGTATCGGCGGCGAGGATCATCCCGTCGCTGCGCACGCCGCAAAGCGTCGCCGGGGCGAGGTTCGCAACAAGCGCCACCGTGCGACCGGTGAGCTGCTCGGGGGTGTACCACTCGGATATACCCGACGCGACGGTCCGGGGGACCCCGCTCCCGTCGTCGAGGGTGAGCTTCAGCAGCTTCCGGGAACGCTTGACAGGCTCCGCCGCCGTGACCCTCGCGGCTATGAGCTTAACCTTGCCGAAGTCCTCTATCCCGATTTTCCCCGCCCCGGGGTCCTCGGCTGAAGCGCCCTTGGCGGTGGACGGTTCACCTTTTGCGGTGGGTGGATCGCCTTTCGCGGCGCCGGGTTCGCTCTTCGCGTCCCCGGACTTATCCCCCGCGGCACCGGGTTCACCTTTCGGGGCGCCGGGCTCGCCTTTCGCGGCGGACGGTCCGTTTCCGGCAGCGGGTGGCTCCTCATTCGTGCCGTCGGAACTCCCGCTCTCCGCCGCCGCGCCGGGCTGCAGGGCGTTGAGCTCCGCTATCTCCCGCTCCACGTCTATCCTCGGGAAGAGCGGCTGAGTTTGCTCCACAGCGCACTCGGGCGGCAGGACGCCCCAGGTGTGCGCGCTGTCCCAGCCGTACTCCCCGCCGCCCAGAGCGGCTTTTATCTTCGCCGACGTCCCCGGCATAAACGGCTCCAACAGCACCGAGATTATCCGCAGCGACTCAAGCAGATTGTATATCACCGTGGCGAGGCGGGCCCGGCGGCCTTCGTCCCGGGCGAGCAGCCAGGGCTCCGTCTCATCTATATACTTGTTTGTGCGCCCGACAAAACGGAAAAGCTCGGAAAGCGCGTCGGAAAACTCCATATTGTCGAGGTGCCGCTCCACTTCGTCGGCGGCCGTCAGCGCGCAGCGACGCAGGTCCTCGTCCGGCTCGCCCTCCTCACGGCGGGGCGGGAGACGGCCCCCGAAGTACTTCCCCGCCATCGCGGTGGAGCGGGAGACGAGGTTGCCGAGGTCGTTCGCAAGGTCGCTATTTATGCGGGAAATCAGCGACTCGTTGGAGAACACCCCGTCGCTGCCGAAGGGGATCTCCCGCAGCAGGTAGTAGCGTATCGCGTCGACCCCGTACCTCTCGCAGAGGATCACCGGATCCACCACGTTGCCCTTGGATTTGGACATCTTCCCGCCCTCGAGGAGCAGCCACCCGTGCCCGTAAACCTTTTTCGGCAGGGGGAGCCCCAGCGCCATCAGCATTATGGGCCAAACTATGGTGTGGAACCTCACTATCTCCTTGCCCACAAGGTGAACGTCGCAGGGCCAGAACTTCTCCATCAGCTGGGGCTCGTCATTTAAGTAGCCGAGCGCGGAAATATAGTTGGTGAGCGCGTCCAACCAGACGTAGACCACGTGCTTTTTATCGAAGCGCACGGGTATCCCCCAGGTGAAGGAGGTGCGCGAGACGCACAGGTCCTCCAGGCCCGGCTCTATGAAGTTCCGGATCATCTCGTTTTTGCGGGATTCCGGCTGTATAAAGTCTGGGTGCTCGTCGTAGTATTTGAGCAACCGGTCGGCGTATTTGGAAAGCTTTAAGAAGTACGCCTCCTCCTCTGCGGGCTGGACTTCCCTGCCGCAGTCGGGGCATTTGCCGTCCACAAGCTGGCTTTCCGTCCAGAACGACTCGCAGGGGGTGCAGTAAAGCCCCTTGTAGGTCCCCTTGTATATATCGCCCTGAGCGTAAAGCCGTTCGAAGATGTCCGCCACGGTCTTTTCGTGGTAGCCGTCCGTGGTGCGGATAAACTTATCGTAGGAGATCCCGAGCAGGCTCCACATCTTCTTAATGCCCGCCACCATACCGTCCACGTACTCCTTGGGGGTGACCCCGGCGTCGCGGGCGCACTTCTCAATCTTCTGCCCGTGCTCGTCCGTCCCGGTGAGGAACATAACTTCATATCCGCGAAGCCGCTTGTACCTCGCCATAGCGTCCGCCGCGACCGTGGTGTAGGAATGTCCTATGTGAAGCTTGCCCGACGGGTAGTATATGGGCGTGGTGATATAAAACGTTTTGCTCATCCGTACTGACCTCCTAAAATGCGCCGTGCGACGGTCTTAAACACGCCGCGTGACGGTCCCTAAACACGCCGTGTAGCCCCTCGCCGCGCGTGTATTGGCCCTCGCCGAGACAATGCCGGGCAGAAATCGTGGGTCGGCTACAGGTCGTTCTCCACAAGATCGGCGTAGCTCTCCCGCTTAATAATAAGCCTCGCCTCGCCGCCCTTTACCGCGACCGCCGCCGGGCGGGGGAGCCGGTTGTAGTTGCTCGCCATAGAGTAGTTGTACGCGCCCGTGCCCATCACCGCGAGAATATCGCCGGGCGCAGGCTCCTGAATGGGCGCGTTCTCCTGCAGTAAGTCCCCGCTCTCGCAGCACCTGCCCGCCACCGTGACGAGCACGGTTTTCTCTTCGCCCGCCCTGTTCGCTATCAGCGTCTCGTAGCGCGAGCCGTAGAGAATGTAGCGCGGGTTGTCCGCCATACCGCCGTCCACCGAGACGTAAGTCCGCACCCCGGGGATCTCCTTCACAGAGCCCACGGTGTAGAGCGTCGCCCCGGCGGGGCCCACTATCGAGCGCCCCGGCTCGATTAGCAGGCGGGGCGGCTCCCCGCCCGTCTCGCGGCATTTTTCCGTCACGGCGGAGCATATGGCCCTTATAAAGTCGGCTGCCGGCGGCGGGTCGTCGTCCGAGGTGTAGCGTATGCCGTAGCCACCCCCGAGGTTGAGTTCGCGCACCGCCGCGCCGTCAGCTTTCAGCTCCCCGGCGAAATCGAGCAGCTTCACCGCCAGATCCGCGAAAGGCTCCGTCTCGAAAATCTGCGAGCCTATATGCGCGTGGAGCCCCGCCAAGTCTATATGCGGCAGTCCCAGCGCCTCCCTCGCCGCTTCCCGGGCCTCGCCCGTCTCCAGGGCGAAGCCGAACTTGGAGTCGATTTGCCCGGTGCGGACATACTTATGCGTGTGGACGTCGATCCCGGGCTTCACCCGCAGCAGTATCTTCTGCCGGACACCCGCCTCCGCCGCCGCGGATTCCAGCAGGCGCAGCTCCGGCAGGTTATCGACCACGACCGCGCCTACCCCCGCCGCCACGGCCTCGCGAAGCTCCTCCGCAGTCTTGTTGTTGCCGTGGAAATAGATTTTTTCCGCCGGGAAGCCCGCCCGCAGCGCGGTGTAAAGCTCCCCGCCGGAAACCACGTCCGCGCCCGCCCCGAGGCGGCTCATCACCCGGTAAATCTCCTTGCAGCAAAACGCCTTGCTCGCGTAGAGCACCAATGCGTCCCCAGGGTAGTACCGCGCGAACGCGTCCCGGTACGCCGCCACGGCGCTCTCGATCATTTCCTCGTCAAAGAGATAGAGCGGCGTGCCGTACTCGCGCGCCAACTCCACCGCGTCGAGCCCTCCGACGCTTAAGTGCCCCTTCTCGTTTACCGTAAACCCGGCGCTCATCGTTAGCCTCCAACCTATACGGCGGTCTCAGCCGCCCAGTATCCTCTCTATATCGGCTCTAATCTCGCCCGCTCCGTACCCGCCTTTGGAGGAAAAGAGCCTCGCCCCCCGGTAAGCGGGGCGCGCGGAAAGCTCTAAAGCACTCTCTATAGCCGCCTTTCGCCCCGGCACGGCGGCGGGGGAGAGCTTATCCGTCTTAGTCAGCACCGCCAAAAAGGGGCAGCCCACGCGCTCCACCAGGCGGAGCATATCCCGGTCGCCGTCGGACGGCTCGCGGCGGATGTCCAGCGCCAGCACGGCGAGCTTTATGTTCCTCCCGGTGAAGAAGTAGCTTTCCGCGAGCGCCGCCCAGCGCTCCCTCTCCGCCGGCGGGACTTTGGCGTACCCGTACCCCGGCAGATCCACCAGGCGGCACTCCCCCGCCCGGTAGAAGTTGGCGAGCCGCGTCTTTCCGGGGGAGGAACCGACATAAGCCAGCCCCCGCCGCCCCGCAAGCCCGTTTATCAGCGAGGATTTCCCGCAGTTGGACCTCCCGCAAAAGCACACTTCGGGTAAGCCGGAGCGGGGCAGGCTCTCCCCGCCCGCCGCGGAGAGCTCGAACCGCGCCCCGATGAAATCGATTTTTCCCAAGGCTATCTCGCCACTGGGCGGGAAGGCCCGGATTTCGGGACATAGAGCGGCTCCGCGGCTCCCGGCTTATCCTTAGCCTGTTCTCCCGCCTTACCCGCCGGCTCCACGCTGAAACCCGCGCCGAGGGCGGCGTCCTCCGGCTCGAAAGCCGCCGCTAAGATTTCGTCCACCGTCTTTACGGGGACGAAGGTCAGCGAGTCCTTCACCACGGGGTCCACTTCCTCCAGGTCGCGGACGTTCTCCTCGGGGATAAACACCGTCCCCACGCCCGCGGAATACGCCGCCATGGACTTCTCCCTGAGGCCGCCTATGGGCAGCACCCTCCCGCTAATGGTGACCTCGCCCGTCATAGCGATGTCGCGCCTTATGCGCCTTCCCGTAAGAGCTGAAACCGCCGCCGTCACTATTGTGACCCCCGCGCTGGGCCCGTCCTTGGGGACAGCCGCCTCTGTCGCGTGGATGTGCAGGTCGGTGGTCTTGTAAAACTCCGGATCAACCCCGAGCTCCCCGGCGTGTGCCCTCACATAGGTTACGGCCGCGAACACGGACTCCTTCATAACGTCGCCCAGCGAGCCCGTCATCTCCGTCTTGCCCGTGCCCTTGAGCGCCACAGCCTCAAGCTGCATTATCTCCCCGCCGGCGGCGGTCCAGGCAAGGCCGTTCACTATCCCCACGGCGGACTCGGGCAGGAGCCTGTCCGCGCGGTACTTCTCCACCCCGAGCGCGTCGCGCAGCGAGCCGCCTGTAAACTTCACCGTCTTCTCCCCGCACATCACCCGGTACGCCGCCTTGCGGCAAAGCGAGCCGATGAGCCGGTCCAACTGCCTCACGCCGGACTCCCGCGTGTAAAAGTCGATCATCCCGTAAATCGCGTCGTCGGATATTTTGCAGTTAGAGCGGGTAAGCCCGTGCCGCTTCAGCTGGGTGCCCGTAAGGTGCTCCTTCGCGATGCGGAACTTGTCCTCCCGCGTGTAGCCGGGTATGGTGATGACTTCCATCCTGTCTACCAGCGGCGCGGGGACGTCGTCAAGCGTGTTCGCCGTGGTGATAAAGAGCACCTTGCTGAGGTCAAACGGCACGTCGAGGTAGTGATCCTTAAAAGTGCTGTTCTGTTCGGGATCGAGAGCCTCCAACAGCGCGGAGGACGGGTCCCCGTGGTAGGACACGCAGAGCTTATCCACCTCGTCCAACAGCACGACGGGGTTGCAGGTGCCGGCGCGCTTCACCGCGTCTATGATCCGCCCCGGCATAGAGCCGACGTACGTGCGCCTGTGTCCTCTGATCTCGCTCTCGTCGCTGACGCCGCCCAGCGACACCCTCGCGAATTTGCGGCCCATGCACCTCGCCACCGACTGCCCGATGGAGGTTTTCCCCACCCCGGGAGGGCCCACGAGGCAAAGCACCTGCCCCGTGAGGTTTTCCGAAAGCCCCCGCACCGCCAACGTCTCGAGGACGCGCTGCTTCACATCCTTAAGCCCGTAATGGCTCTTCTCTAAAACCCGGCGGGCCTTCTCCATATCAATCCTGTCCTTGGAGTAGACCCCCCAGGGCAGGTCCAGCACGATGTCGAGGTACTCCTCTATCGTCGCCGCCTCGTGGGAGCCGGGAGGCATTTTGGCGAGCCGTTCCGCGTCGTCGAGAAGCTTGGTCTTGACCTCCTCGGGCGCCGGCAGCTCCTCTATCGCGGCGCGGTATTCCTCCGCCTCGTCGTAAGGGTCGTCCTCGCCGAAAAGCTCGTCCTTTATCGCGTTCATCTGCTCGCGCAGGTAATATTCGCGCTGGTTCTCGTTGATGCGCTCGTGCACCTTCTCGCTGATTTCAGAGTCTATTTCGAGTATCTGCCGCTCGCGGGTAAGCGCGCCTAACACAAAGCGCATACGCTTCAGCGGGTCGCGCTGGGCGAGGATTTTCTGCTTCTCCTCCACGTCCAGCGGGAGATTGGCCCCGATAAAATCCGCCAAATCGGATAAATCTTCCGTCACCTCAACCGCCGCCGCCACGTCGGGAGCCATACGCGGCGACGCCTCGGCGTACTCCGAGAACAGCGCCCTCGCGCGCCGCAGCAGAGCTTTCTTGTAATTTTCCGTGCAGGTAACCTCGTCGCTCTTGAACGGAACTACGTTCGCCATCTGGCAGGGGTCGTCGGTGAATATCTCGAGCAGGGTCGCCCTGCATATCCCCTGGACCCCGAGGCGCGTGCCGTCCCCCGGGGTCTTGAAAGCCTGATCTATCTTCGCCACCACGCCCACGGTGTAGAGGTCGTCCGTACGCGGCTCTTCTTCGCGGGGGTCCTTCTGCGCCACGAGAAACACCCGCCTGTCGTGGCGGGAGGCGTACTCCGCCGCCTGGACGGACACCTGCCTCGCTATATCGAACTGCACCCGCATCCCGGGAAAAAGCACCAGCCCGCGCAGCGCGATTATCGGCAGGCGCACGGTGAACTCCTCGTCCGCTTGATCATTCATAGGGCATAAACCTCCCCAAAATTCATTTTGCCACGCCTACATTATACAACTTTCGCAGCGGGTTTACAAGGGGAAAATGGAGAGGGGAAATTACACGCTCTCGCCGACGGCGCGACGCCGTGAAAGCGCAAAAACCGGGTCTCTCCCGCTTCGGCACGTTCAAAGTGCTCCGCGGCAGCGCCCGATTTCAAAAAACGCTTGCATTCCGGAGCGTCCTGCGGTATAATACTATGCGACGCGGAGAGATGGCTGAGCTGGCCTAAGGCGCACG
>CAYOSS010000058.1:0-11607 GCA_964406705.1 uncultured Eubacteriales bacterium | reverse complement strand
CGTAAATAGCTCCCACGGGAACCGTCATATTCAAATGATCCACCGCGTAGAGCCCGCGAAAACTCTTTGTCAGATTTCGTATTTCAACCGCGTTCATCGGGAGCTCCTCCTTTGATTTTGTAAGTTTATTTTACGGCGCGATTGTTTGTGAAATATTTAAGTCTTGTTTGACCTTTGTTAATATCCCGTTTTTCTCAAAATATTTATGACGTATCCATAACGATCCCTCCTCGTTGCAAGAAGTATATCCGATTAGAATAACAAAAGCGAATGTGCGATGTATGAGCAAGGCATATAACAACCATTTAACCGGTCGCGAGCTTTGCCGACAGGTCTTGCCGGCGATTCTATACCTATGCTATCGTCGCTTCCAATGTCTTCTTAAAAACTGTGTCCCATTGGCGGCACGGCCCCGCGACCACCCGGCGCGCGGGCATAATGGTGGCACGGTTAGCCGACCGCCCGGCGCACAATTAGTATGCAAGCGAGCGAGCCCGGGCCGCCGGCCCCCGCTCGCGCGGACCCCGGTTTTCGGCGGGCCGGGGGAGCGGTCCTTGTTGACAAGACGAGCGCTGTCGTGGTATAATTATACGCGTCGTAAGAAGACACCCCGGCTCGGCGGGGCGCCCGAAGTGTCGCGGGGCGCCGGAACAACGCGGCGGCTCAATAGGAAAACTATCACTCACAGGGAAGGGCGAGTGGCGCGCGGTGACTGTATTCCCGGCTGTGGTAAAGGGCGGCGACGCGCCGCCGTACGTGTTCCCCTCCAAACAGCGAGACGGGCGGCGGCGCGGGCGGCGGCGGGTCCTAACATCAAAATATTACCTCTCCTTAACACAAAATTAACACATACCCCTCCCGCGCGGAGTATAATGTCACCCGGAGGTGACTAAAATGCAGAAAATCTTAGTGGCCGACGACGACCCCAATATCCGCGAGCTGTTGCGGCTCTACCTCGAAAAGGAATCCTTCCGCGTGGAGACGGCGGGCGACGGCGAGACGGCGGTGAGCTTAGCTCTCGGCGGCGAGCCGGACCTGATCCTCCTCGACGTGATGCTCCCCGGGCTCGACGGGTGGCAGGTTTGCAGGAAAATCCGCAAGACGTCCGACGTGCCGATAATTATGATCACCGCGAAAGGCGAGGTGTTCGACCGCGTGTTGGGGCTGGAGCTCGGCGCGGACGACTATATCCCGAAACCCTTCGACGTGAAGGAGGTCGTGGCGCGGGTTAAGGCGGTTCTCCGCCGCACCGCCCCCGACCCCAAGGACGCCGAGCAAAAAGTCTCATATGACAAGCTCACGGTGAACCTCTCCACATACGAGCTGATAGTAAACGGCGTAAAAGTCGACACCCCTCCAAAAGAGTTGGAACTTCTCTACTTCCTCGCGAGCAACCCGAACCGCGTCTTCAAGCGCGACCGACTCTTGGACGAGGTGTGGGGCTACGATTACTTCGGGGACAGCCGCACCGTGGACGTCCACGTGAAGAGACTGCGCGAAAAGTTGGAGGGCGTCTCGGACAAGTGGGAGCTTAAAACCGTCTGGGGTGTGGGCTACAAATTCGAGACGGCGCCGGAGGCTCCCCTCGGGTGAAAGGCGGTCTCTTCAGGAAGTATTTCCTCACCGCGGCGGGGCTGATGCTCGTGTTTATGCTCTGCCTCACAATAGCGTTCTCGGTGTCGGCGGGGAACTTCCTCGCGCGGGACAGGCGGAAAATCTTAGATAAAAACTGCCTCGCCGCCGCCGACTTCTACGGCAGCGTCAGCGTGGACGGTTCGCTGGACTTCCCCGTGTTCTACAGTATGCTGAAGATCTCCTCCGACTCGGGCGACTGCGATATGTTCGTCTGCGACTCCTCGGGCAACGTGATATGCTGCACCTGCGAGGCCTATTCACAGGACGGCTACTGCCCGCACTCTGAGCGCCCCGTCCCGACCGACGCTCTCGAGGGCGCGGGGAGCGGGGACGGCTTCTTCGAGGTCGGGACCTTCGGCGGCGCGTACAAGGGCTCGGCTTACACGGCGGGCAGGTCGCTTAAGAACTCCGCCGGCGAGACGGTGGGAGCGGTGTTCGCGGGGGTGCCGGCGTCGGACCTCGGCGAGCTTTACGCGTCGTTTTTGCGGATGTTCGTGTTCGCCGCGATACTGCCGCTCGGCGTTTGCCTGCTCCTCGCCTACTTCGCGAGCGTGCGCCTTACCCGCCCGCTTAAGATGATGTCGGAGGCCGCGAGGGCTATGGCCGAGGGTGATTTCTCCCGGCGCGTGCCGGAGGGCGGCAACGACGAAGTGGGGGAATTGGCGGCGGCGTTCAACGAGATGAGCGACGCGCTCCGGCGGCTGGAGTCCACCAGGCGAAGCTTCGTAGCGAACGTCTCCCACGAGCTGAAAACCCCGATGACCACCATAGCGGGCTTCATCGACGGGATCCTGGACGGCACCATACCCGCCGACCGGCGGGACGGGTACCTGCGAGTGGTGCGGGACGAGGTCGAGCGGCTCTCGCGCGTGGTGCAGTCTATGTTGGGGCTCTCGAGGCTGGAATCCGGGGAGCAGGCCCCGAACTTCACCCCCACGGATTTATCTGAGCTGACCGTCTCGGTCGCTCTGATGTTCGAGCAAAAGGCGGAGGCGAAACACTTAAGCGTAACGGGGCTTGACACGCTGGAGCCGGTCACCGCCGATGTGGACCCGGATCTCACCCACCAGGTTATTTACAACCTCACGGATAACGCCATAAAGTTCGCGGACGAGGGCGGCGAGGTGCGCTTCTCGCTCAAGGACACGGGCGACACGGCGCTGCTCTTTATCCACAACACCGGGCGTGGGATAGCGGAGAAGGATCTCCCGCACGTGTTCGAGAGGTTCTACAAGTCGGACTTCTCCCGCTCCGGGGTCAAGGACAGCACCGGGCTGGGGCTCTACATAGTGAAGTCGATTGTGAACATCCACGGGGGTAAAATCGCGGTGAGGAGCAGGGAGAACGAGTACACCGAGTTCGAGGTTATGCTCCCCAAGCACCACCCCGCCCCGCGTAAGAGCGCAGCCGGGTGAGCGCCTAACGGGTAAGCGCCCCACGGCTTCGCGCGTCATAAGCCCCTCGGTCCCCGCGGCGTCCGCCGGAATACGGCCCTCGCTGAGTCAGCCGGGATACGGCCCTCGCTGAGTCCGCCGGAATACAGTCCTCGCTGAGTCAGCCGGGATACGATCCTCACGACGCCCGCCGGCATACAACCCTCACGGTGTCCGCCCCGGGCCCTCGCGGCGTCCGCCGCGGCGCGCGGTGAGCGCCCCCAAATTTCGCGTACAATCAGCCGGGATACGACCATTCGCGGTGCAATCTAAGAGAAAATTACGGCGGGCGTCGGGTGACTGACGGCGCCGCCTCAAGGAGAAATGATTATGCGACACAATTTTGGCGAAAACGGCGAGCGGGGTCGGTACACCCCCGAGGAGCCCCGCGACGAGACGCTCTACTCCACATCGAATGTGTGGCCCGTGAGCGAGCGGACTCCGGGCGGGCAGGCTCAGGGCGAGCGAACGGCCGGCGAACGGCCGGCGGGAGACCAAACTCCGGGTGAGCGGACGGCCGGCGAACAGGCTCCGGGCGAACGCGCTCCGGGAGAACAGCCGGCAAACGAGCAACCGGCAAGCGAGGGGACTCAGAGCGAACAACCGGCAAGCGGGCGGGCCCCGGGCGAATGGGCGGCCGGCGAGCGGGTAACCGGAGGATCCCCCTTAAGCTCCGACTTTCAGAGCTACAGCGGGGGGAGCGGCTCATCCGACGGGGAAACCCTGCCCGCCGAAACCTCCTACCCGGCGGGGTCCGCGCCGGTCGGTGGGAAGGCGGCTGCGGCCCCCCGCGCCAAAAACAACAGCCTGCGCGTCTTTATCGCGGTGATGTGCGTATTCTTGGCGGTGGCGGTGGCGGCGTCCGTAGGGTACTTCGTGGGCGGGCGGCAAAAGCCCTCCTCCGGCGGGTACAGCACGGGGCTCGCCGCGAAACCGGGCAAGAGCGAGCTCTCCCCGGCGCAGGAGGTTTACGCTGAGCAGTCGCCCTCCGTCGTGGGGATCTTAGTCTATTCCGAAAAGACGGGAGCTGTCTCGCAGGCGAGCGGCGTCGTCTACTCCGACGACGGGTACATAGTCACCAACGACCACGTCTACTCCGATATACCGACGCCCAAGTTCAAGATCTGCAACTCGGAGGGCGAGATTTTCGACGCGGAATACGTCGCGGGGGACAGCCGCAGCGATATAGCGGTGCTGAGAACCGACGCCACGGGCCTCAAGCCCGCCACCTTCGCCGACCCCAAAGAGCTGCTGGTCGGTGAGAACGTGATAGCGGTGGGCTACCCCGCCGGGATATACGAGAGACCCATTATGACGGCGGGGACCGTCTCCTCGGTGGGACGGAGAATCACCTCCTCCACCACCTCGTACAGCATCCGATTAATACAGACAGACACCGCCATAAACCCCGGCAACTCAGGCGGGGCGCTGTTCAACCTCTACGGGCAGGTGGCGGGGATCACCTCGTCGAAAATCGTGGGGGAGAGCTACGACAGAGTGGGCTTCGCCATTCCGGCGGACACGGTCGTGAAGATAGCCGACTCCCTTATAAATAACGGACACGTTGAGGGTCGCGCGAGGCTCGGTATCACCTATGTCGCGGTGGACATTGTCGCGGCGGAGATCAACAACTGCCCCAGCGGGCTGCAGGTGGCTTCCGTCTCCGAGGAGAGCGACTTATACGGCAAGGACATCGCGGCGGGGGACATCATCACCCACTTAAACGACACTGAAATCACCGACAGCGTCCGCGCGCTGGATATAATCGACAGCCTGAAGCCGGGCGACACGGTCACCCTCACCGTCTACCGGACCACGGGCGAGACGGTCACCCTCACCGCCACTATGCTGAACGACCCCGGCACCTCAAGCTACACCGACGTGGTCTCGGACTCCCCCGACGGGAACTCCTCGGGCGGGAATACGGACCCCTTCGACTTCCCCTTCGGTGAATAACGATGAAGCCGGTTAAGCGGAGAACCCGCCAAAGCAAAGTCCCCGTAATACTGCTCGGCGTCTCGGTCGCTGTGCTCGTGGTGGGGCTGGTGTTCGCGGTGCGCACGCTGGTCAAGACCTCCCGCCCCGCCGCGGCCCCGGGCGTGGGCGCGACCGAGAGCCGCGCCGAAGAGCAATCCCCCGGAACGGGCGGAGCCTCGGCCGAGACCCCGTCCAACACGGAAACCCCCGCCCCCTCCGCGACGGATAACACCTCCGGCAAGGCGGGGAACAAGGTCATCGTCACACCTGCCCCGGATAAGCCCTACCTGCTGCGGGTCAACCTGACTCAAAACATAGTAACCGTCTACGCCCTGAAGGACGGCGAGTACACCCTGCCCGTAAGGGCGATGGTCTGCTCGGTGGGGCTGGACGGCGGGACGCCGGAGGGGACCTTCTCCACCAGCAACAAATACGTGTGGAGACCGCTCGAGGGCGGCGTCTACGGGCAGTACGCCACGCGCATCACCGGGAGCATACTTTTCCACTCCGTGCCGTATTTCACCCAGTCGAAGGACAATCTCGAATACAAGGAGTACAACAAGTTGGGCCAGCCCGCGTCACTGGGGTGCGTGCGGCTTTCCGTGGTGGACGCGAAGTGGATATACGACAACTGCCCGCTGGGGACCACTGTGGAGATGTACTCCTCGGGCGACGCGGAGCCTCTCCCCTGCCCCGCCCCGGCGCGGATAGACACCTCCGATCCCCGCCGCGGCTGGGACCCCACCGATCCCGACCCGGACAACCCGTGGAGAGATTGAGACGACCCGCTTAGCGGAGCGGCAGGATGACGACCGGCGGCTCGCCTGACTTTGCCCGTCACCGGAGACTTGCTTTGCTTCGCGGGTAGCTCGGGGGTTCCGGCAGATTTGCTCCGCCACACTAAGGCGGGCTTGTCCTGTTTCGCGGGGTGGCTTTGCGGCGTCGTTAGCTCCGGCTTGGCTGTTATGGCAAACTTCTTCTCGCTGCGCGAGGGTAGCCAATTTATTTTCCCAGCTGAGCTGGGGAACGATGTCCGCTTTTCTTCGCCCGACCGGCAGGCGCGGCGATCCCCCCTGCCTTTTGCTTCGCCCATCTCCGGGGACTTTCATCTCGCTGCGCGGGATAGCTCTCTAATTTTTTCCAGCGCGGCTGGGGGAACGTTGTCCGCTTTTCTTCTCTGTGCCGGAACGGTCCGGCAGAAAGAAGAAAAGCGGACAGAAAAGAAGTTCAGGCGGACCGGCTTACTCGAACGCCATTCACTGAGTGGTTATGGGGTAGCCGCCACCTGTACGGCAGCTCTTGCGGTCGCTGACGCGGGGAAAGCCCGGAGATCCCGCCGGCGCCGGCTCCGGGACCCCGCCGGGATCATTCCCGGCTCGCAGAGTCGGATGCAAAAGGCTCGCAGGTTAAGGTAAGCTCGCCGCTGTCGTTCGGGGCTCGGCGCTTCCGGGCAGCTCTTGCCTGGCGGCTCGTGTAGGCTCGCAGATGTGCAGCGGGCCCCTGCCGGGGGAGCCCGGAAGCTTGCCTGTGCAAGGGGTAGCCCGGAGGTACTGATAACCCCCACCCCGGAAATGCGCTGATTTATAGGGTAGGCCGGTGGTGGCGGGGTTCCAGCTCCACCCTGCCCACCAGGAGCGCAGTGGCTCGCCCCAACACGGAGGAGAAAGACTCCTTGCATATCGGCGAGCTACCCCCGACCGGAAAGCAAAAAGCTGCCCCACAAGAACCGGGCCAAAATCGATAGCGGCACACTTCCCCCTAACCTGCGAGCCTTTTGCATCCGCCTCTGCGAGACAGGAATGAATACGGCAGGGTCCCGGAGCCGGCGTCGACGGGACCTCCGGGCCCTTCTCGCGTTAGCGAAGCACAAGGGCAACGGCACAGGTGGCGGCTACCCCCAAACCACTCGGTGAATGGCGTTCAAGTAAGCCGGTCCGCTTGAACTTCTTTTCTGTCCGCTTTTCTTCTTTCAGCCACGCCGGAACGGAGAAGAGAAGAAAAGCGGACAACGTTCCCCAGCACAGCTGGGAAAAATTAGAAAGCCACCCTCGCGTTAGCGAGAAGAAGTTCGCCTTAGCAGGGCGGAGCCGAACAAGCCGCCGGAGACAGTCAGGTCGCCCCGGTCGGGAAAAGAAAAACGGACACCGTTCCCCAGCCGCGCTGGGAAAATTGGAAAGCCTCCCCGCGAAGCGGGATAAAGCTTCCCGGAAACAGACGGAGCCAAAGGCAGGAGACCCGCCGCGCCGGAACGGCGCAGAGAAGAAAAGCGGACAACGTTCCCCAGCCCAGCTGGGAATAACTGAAAGGCTTTCCGCGAAGCGGGAGAAGCTCGCCATAAGAGGTGAGCCGGAGCCAACGGCACCACCAAACTACCCGCGTAGCGAGCAGCGCCCGCCAAAACGGGATAGACCCGGAAAAGCCCCTCCACCTCTCCGGCGAAGGCAAAAATCCTCTTTACATTCCCCCGGTTCTATGCTAAAATATAGTTTGCTACCGTTCACTGCGTCTCGGGAAACGGTCCCGTTAAGGGACATATCACCACCCCCGCCACGCGGTCCACGGCGGACTATTTGGGGCGGCGCGCCCCGCGCCCGATCCCACTCCCCCGGCGTCCCGTGGCGCGGCGGAGGCGGGCGGCAAAGAGATGAGCGCCACCCTTCGGAAAGGTGAAAAGGCAATGCAAAAGGAAGAGAAAAACAGGATCATCGCGGAATACGCCACTCACGAAGGCGACACAGGCTCGCCGGAGGTGCAAATCGCGCTTCTGACCTACCGCATCAACGAGCTGACGGAGCACCTCAAGGTTCACACCAAGGACCACCACTCCCGGCGCGGGCTGTTAAAAATGGTGGGTCACCGGCGCAACCTGCTCAGCTACCTGGCGAAGAAGGATATCGAGCGTTACCGCGATATTATCCGTCGCCTCGGCATCCGCAAGTAACCGCCCGCCGGAGCGGGGGATGAGGTTCCGCCACCGGGCGAGAGGGAGCACGGGTCCCCCTTCGCCGCAGGTGCGGTCCCCCCTCCCTGCTTCCGGCGGACTTTACAAGGGGACATTTCCCGGATTCGGTGGCAGTTCGCTCTCCCTACACCGATTCCGATGAACGTTACCTGAGGGGAGCAGCTTACAAAAGGTCCGGCGATGTTAGCAGTGAACCGGCTGTTCCGGGCGGGGGCCTCACGGCCCACGAAAGCCGCCGGGAACAACGGGTTAATTGCTAAACCGCCGGGCTGTAGAAACGCGATTTACGGATTAAATGGAGGAAAATTATGTTCGAGAATTACAAAGTGTATGAGACAACTCTCGCCGGGCGCCCCCTGCGGCTCGAGACCGGCAAGATGGCGCAGCTCGCCAACGCGGCCGTATTCGCCCGTTACGGGGACACGGCTGTGCTCTGTACCGTCACCGCGTCCGACAAGCCCCGCGAGGGGATCGACTTCTTCCCGCTGTCGGTGGATTACGAAGAGAAGCTCTACTCCGTCGGGCGGATCCCGGGTTCGTTCCAGCGCAGGGAAAGCCGCCCCAGTGAGAAGGCGATTTTGGCCTCCCGCTGCATCGACCGTCCCATCCGCCCGCTCTTCCCCAAGGATATGCGCAACGATGTCACCGTTGTGGCGACGGTTATGTCGGTCGACCCCGACTGCAGCCCCGAAATCACCGCTATGATCGGCGTCTCGGCTGCGATCGCCATATCGGATATTCCCTGGGACGGTCCCATAGCCGGAGTGAAAGTGGGTCTGGTGGACGGCGAGGTCGTCATCAACCCCACCCTGGAGCAGCGCACCCGGAGCGATATGGACCTGACAGTCGCCTCCACCGCCGACCTCGTCGCTATGATAGAGGCGGGGGCTAAAGAGGTCGACGACGACACTATGTTCGGCGCCATTATGAAGGCGCACGAGGTCAATCAGCAGACCGTGGCTTTCATAAACGGGATTGTGGCGGAGATAGGCAAGCCCAAGTTCGCGTTCCAGTCCAACGACCCCGACCCAGACATTTTAGCCGAGATCGAGAGCTACTGCGTGGAGGACGTCAAGCGCGCGCTGGACACCAACGACAAGAACGTCCGCGACGCGGCGCTGCTGCCCATTTACGCCGACGTTCACGAGAAGTACGACGAGAGGTTCCCGGGGTGCGAGGGCAAAATCGACGAGATTATGTACCTCATTCAAAAGCACGTGGTGCGCAACTGGCTTAAGAACGATAAAAAGCGCGTGGACGGGCGCGGAATCGACGAGATCCGCCCGCTCGCCGCGGAAATCGACCTTCTCCCCCGCGCGCACGGCTCGGCTATGTTCACCCGCGGGCAGACGCAGGTGCTCTCGGTCGCGACGCTGGCCTCCGTCACCGACGCGCAGAAGTTGGACGGGATAGACGAGGACACCCAGAAGCGCTACATCCACCATTACAACTTCCCCTCCTACTCCGTGGGCGAGACAAAGCCCTCGAGAGGGCCCGGCAGGCGCGAGATTGGCCACGGGGCGCTGGCGGAGCGGGCGCTCTTACCCGTTATCCCCTCGGTGGAGGAGTTCCCCTACGCGATACGCGTGGTCTCGGAGGTGCTGTCCTCCAACGGCTCGACGTCGCAAGGCTCGGTTTGCGGCTCCACTCTGGCGCTGATGGCGGCGGGGGTCCCGATTAAAGCCCCGGTGGCGGGGATTTCCTGCGGGCTTATCACCGGGGACGACGGCGACTTTATGACTATGGTGGACATTCAGGGGCTTGAGGACTTCTACGGGGATATGGACTTCAAGGTCGCCGGCACAAAGGCGGGTATCACCGCCATTCAGATGGATCTGAAGGTCCATGGCCTCACCCCGGAGATCATCAAAGAGGCCCTCGCCAAGACACATAAGGCTCGCAACTACATATTGGACGAGGTGATGGCCCCCGTCATCGCGGAGCCGCGCAAGGAGCTTTCCCCCTACGCGCCCAAGATGCTCTCCACCGTCATCAGCCCCGACAAGATAGGCGACGTGATAGGCAAGCAGGGCAAGGTCATCCAGAAGCTGCAGGAGGAGTGCGGGTGCGAGATCAACATCGAGGAGGACGGACATGTGTACGTCTCCTCGCTGGACATCGAAAACGCCCGGCGCGCCATATCCATCATCGAGACCATCGCCAACGACCCGGAAATCGGGGCAATTTACAAGGGCGTTGTGACCCGGCTTATGCCGTTCGGGGCGTTCGTTGAGATAGCCCCCGGCAAGGAAGGCTTAGTGCACATCAGCAAATTAGACGTCAAGCGCGTCGAGCGGGTGGAGGACGTGGTGAACGTCGGCGACGAGGTGATAGTCAAGGTCACGGAAATCGACGATCAGGGACGGCTCAACCTCTCCCGGCGCGACGCGTTAATCGAGATCGAAGGCGCCGAGGCGGAGGACGTCCCGGACACCTCCCACCGCCCCGGTAACGGGCGGCCCAGAGCCGGTTTCCGCCCCAGACACGACAGCCACAGATAGGCGCGGCGATGCTCCTCTGCGTCGACATCGGCAACACTAACATCACCCTGTGCGGCTACGACGGCGAGCGTCCCGTCCTCACCGCGCGGCTCGCGACGGACTCCCGGCGCACGGGCGACCAGTACGCCGTGGAGATATACGACATTCTCCGGCTGAACGGGCACGGCGCCGCCGAGGTGGACGGGGCTATGATCTCCTCCGTGGTGCCGCCGCTCACAGGGGCGTTCACCGCCGCGGTGAAGAAGCTGTGCGGAATTACCCCGCTGGTACTGGGGCCCGGCGTCAAAACCGGACTCAACATCAAGATCGACAACCCCGCCCAGCTTGGCGCGGACCTCGCGGCGGGGGCCGTCGCGGCGGTGGAGAAGTACCCGCTGCCCGCCGTTGTGATCGACCTCGGCACCGCGACCACAATTTGCGCGGTGGGGCGGCGTGGGGAGTTCTTGGGCGGGGCGATCGCCGCCGGGATCTCGCTCACCCTCGAGGCCCTCACCAAGAACACCGCCCAGCTGCCGCTTGTGGGAATAGAGGCTCCCGCCCGCGCCATAGGGCGCAACACAGCCGAGAGTATGAGGTCGGGGCTGATATTCGGCGCGGCATCTATGCTCGACGGCATGATAGCCCGCTTCGAGGAGGAACTCGGCGAGGAGGCGTTCGTAGTGGCGACGGGGGGTCTCGCGGGCGAGATTATCCCCCACTGCCGCCGAGCCATCACCGTGGACGACACCCTGGTGCCGGACGGGCTGAGGATTATTTATGAGAAGAACCTTGATAAGGTAGGCAAGAGCTGATAGCCGTTAGCCGGCAGCTCATAGCTGGCATTGGGGAGGTTTACCTTGCCAGGAGGTCCCCGGCTCCGTCCGTCCCCGTTGCTTTCTTCTCGCTGGCGCGAGGGTAGGCTGCGACGATTGGAACCTCTCAGGTTTGGAGAGCCTTTGCCCACCTTGCGGTGCCCGGCTCGTCGCACACCCCCGCGCGGCGACTTGCCGACCGCTGCCGGGATGAAGCCTTCGCTGTTTCGTCCACTGGACGCGCTCGGCTTCATTCCCAGCGCGGCTGGGGAACGATGTCCGCTTTTCTTCTCTGCGCCGACGGGCGC
>CAYOSS010000057.1:0-12121 GCA_964406705.1 uncultured Eubacteriales bacterium | reverse complement strand
GACACGAGGATTTTCAGTCCTCTGCTCTACCGACTGAGCTACAGAGGCAAATATGGCGACCCGGATGGGAATCGAACCCACGACCTCTAGCGTGACAGGCTAGCGTTCTAACCGGCTGAACTACCGGGCCGTGCCTGGTGGGAACAACAGGGCTCGAACCTGTGACCCCCTGCTTGTAAGGCAGATGCTCTCCCAGCTGAGCTATGCTCCCGCGTGATGGGCATATGCCCCCGCTCTCCACACTGACAACATCACTTAGTTTACCATATAGTCCGCCGGTTGTCAACAGGTTTTTTGAAAATTTTGCTGCGGCGCGGCTTTTTCGTAGAAATCCCGGAAGGCGCGGTATTCCGTGTCGCCCAAGAACTCCTCCTCGGTGAGCTCCGCGAGGGTGCCGCTTCTTCCCCAGGCGGTAAGGGTGTACATATCCCGCCCCTCGTCCCCGCTGTAGACCGCGAACATCGGCACGTCTGTTTTGACGAGGAAGTCCAGTACCCCGCTCCTCACCGAGACTATAAAGGGGATATGCGCCGCTATCTCGAGCAGCTCCGGGAGGGAGCAGCGCAGCTCCGCCGTGCCGGGCAGCGGCGGCTGGTCGCGCACCACGTTGGAGTAGACCCGGTAGCCCGCGCCGGCAAGCCCTCTCGCTATCGCCTCGAACCGGCGGAGCGTCTCCCCACTCGGCCAATAGGAGTTGGAGTGGGTGTTGAGCAGCACCACTTTCTCGGGGTGGCTGTAGAAGTCGGGGATAGCCGTCACCCGGCGCGGCGGGGTACCGTGGAATTTTATCGGTGTAGTCGCCGGGAGCCCGTAGAAGGAGCGGGTTTTCTCTATGAGATTTCGGCCGGGGCTCTCCACCATCCGCTTGCTGTAGATTGTCCCGCAGAGGATGTCGGGGTAGCCCTCGCCTAAATCCCGTAGCTCGGGGTCGTAGAGCAGTAAACTGTAAACGTGCAGCTTAAACCGGGGAATCCAGAGGAAATTGTAGTCCCCGAACGTTCGGATGACCTCCTTTTGCCGCTTCGGCGCGACGATCAGCACATGCTGGGGGGGGTCTGTGCCCTATAATAAACTTATCTATAAAAGCCATATTGTACAGCATATCCCCGTACCCGCTGCCGGTCATCACCGCGACTTCTCCCGGCGCGAGCCTGCCCTCGATGTCCCGGAGCATCCGTTCGACGTGCTGGCGCTTCTTCCCCGCCGGGTTAAGCACGGCGTTCACGACGCGGCTCAGCGCGTGGCGAAGTTTGTAGTAAAGTCTGCTCATATGCTTCCTCCATCATCATTGTTCGGCGCGGTCCGCTGCTATTTCCCGCAAAAACTCAGCCACTCCGGTAAACTCCCCGTCGGCGAAGAACTCCTCGTCCGTCACCTCCCGGATTTTCCCGGAGCAGCCCCACGCGGCGAGGTTAAACAGCGCCGGGGTGATCCCGTTCTTAAAGTATATCGCGTAGATATTCGCGCCCGAGGGCACGAGGTAGTCGAGCAGCCCGCTCCTCACCGAGATTACAAGCGGGATCCGCCCCGCCAAGTCGTACATCTGCGCGAGGGAGCAGCGTAGCTCCCTTGTCCCCCTCACGGGCAGCTGGTCCTTAACGGTGTTTGTGTAAACGGTGTAGCCCAATTCCCGCAGCTTGGCGGCGAGGTTTTCCAAGACACGCCGCTTTTCGGCGGGGTAGTGGGTGGAGTTGGAGTAGGGGTTCAGTACCACCGTTCGGTCGAAGTTTTCAGTAGCAAGAAGTTGCTGGGGGGGGGGGGTGTTGGCGTGATAGTGTATTTGCGCGTCCCGGAGGCAAAACGTTTCGTGGCATAATTTTCCGAGCAGCGTGGGGTACCCGGTGGCGGGCTCGTCCATAAACGGGAGGAAGAACACCGCTCTGCGCCGCGCCATTTCCCTGTAGCGCGGGTTGCACCCCAGCCCCGCCAAGAGCCTGTAGCGCCGGCGGCTCAGCACCTCCACGACAGAGTACCCCCGGTAGCCGGGGAGAATGTTCCGCGCCACAAACGGGCGTGTCGCGATTAAAAGCTTCTTATCCGGGTTCGCCTTGGCGTACTCCTCGGCGTAGGCTAACATATAGAGCGAGTCGCCTATATACTCCCCGGTGAATATTACCGCCGTGTCGGGGGGCCTCAGCCGGTCTATTTCGCGTAGGACGTAGGCGTTCCGGGCCGCCAACTTCTCCGCGCTCCCGCGCCTGTGCGCCGCTTCCAACTTCACCCGCCGGGCGAGGCGGCAGCAGGCGTTTCTGATAACCCTAAAGAAATACACGCCGCTTTTACCTGTTCCCGTCGATCGCGACCACGGGGAACTCGCCGGAGTCGCGCGTTTTGCCGAAAGCGTAAGCCGTCGTAAGCCCCGAGGGCTTGCGGTCGTTGAGAAGGATCCGCTCTCCCACGGGGGCGCCGAACAGCAGCTCGTCGCAGCGAATGCCGTTCCCACGTAGAAAAGCCTCCGTAGCGTCGCGGTACCGCTCGTCCCGCGAGGTGAGGATTATCACGTAGTCTTGAGGGGGAATGCTCGCCATAAACTCCGCCGCGCCGGGGAGCAGCTCGTCGTGCCCGTCGGCGAGGTACCCGTTGTGCCGTACTAACGTTCCGTCAAGGTCCAGCACCCAGGTGTGCGGGAGAGGGGAGAGCACCGCGTCGGGGCGCGGGGCGGCGAGGTCGGCGTAGTTCCCCGAGACGCGGGGAGCCGGTACCGTATCGCCCGGCGCGCCGCCGGAGCCGCCCGATTCGCCAGTATCCGTCTCGCCGTCCTCCCGGCGTAAGGTCTTGCCTATCGCCCCGCCGGGGTGATTGGGCTTGAAGTCGCGCTCGAGGTCCAGCCCCAGCCGTTTCGCCAGCGTCATCACGAGGGTTTGCAGGACTATAAGGTTGACCGTCGTGGAGTTGTTCGGCATAATGTTCCAGGGGTCGCCCTCGTGGGAGAGGCTCATCACTATTTTGCGGTCGGTGCGCCGCCCCAGGGCGCTCTCACGCATAAACGTCATCAGCCAGAGGGTCACCCCGGCGCGCCGCTCCAACAGGTCGTACAGGTAGACGGATTCCGCCGTCTCGCCGCTTTTCGTGAGTATTATCACGAGGTCCCCGGGCCGCACCATACCCATATCCCCGTGTACGGCGGAGTTTGTGTGCAGGAAATTCGCCGCGAGCCCCAACGACTGCATACTCCCCACGAACTTATCGCATATGGGCACGTTCTTGCCGAGGCCCGAGGCTATAATCTTTCCCCCGGCGCGCAAGGCCGCCTCGCACTCGTCGGTGAGCCGCGCGAAGACGGTCTCGTCCACGGAGTCGAGCGCGTCCTTGATTATCGCTAAGTTATCGTCGAATATCAATCTTCTGATCCTCCCCGAGCGCGTCCCTCAGGTAGCGGCACCCGTTGTAGAACGCCCCGCATATGCTGTCGTAGTCCTCCCAGGCGTAGGTCGTAAGGGAGAGCCATATTATCGCGTGAATGAGCTTTACGCTCCTCTCGTCCGCCTCGTCCGCCACGAGCCGCAGCAGCAGCGGGGCGAGGTCCTCCCACCCGGAGGACTCAATTTCGAGGGTGACCCCCTCTTCCCCGATGTCAAGCGAGAACCGCTTTCGGTTGAACATATCGTAGTTGCCCGCTACGGAGTAGTAGAGCTTGGCCCAGTCGTAGGCGGGGTCGCCAAAAAGCTCCGTAGTGCCGAAGTACCCCCTCGGGTCGATCAGCACCGGCTCGCCGCCGTCGCGGAGTATTATATTGGAGAAGGTGCAGTCCCCGTGTAAGAGCGCGAAGCGGGGGCAGTCGTATTCCGTGAACGCCCTCTCTATCTCGTCCCGGCAGTAAAACGCGTTGGGGCAGCGCTCGCCGTTAATCATTATCTCCGGGCGGTCGGCGAAGGGGATCAGGTCCCGCACCTTGCCGAGTCTGCGGAAGGTTTTCCCCGGGTAGGCGTCGTAGAGGCTGAAGCGGTCGGCGGGGGCGCCGCCCAGTGAGTGCAGCTCCCGCAGCGCCGCCACGATTTTGCGGAGCGCCGCCTCTTTCTCTGCAGGCGTCAAATCGAGGAGAAAGACGTTCTTACCCGGCACTTTTTCCATCACGAGGGGCTCGTAGGCGTAGATCTCGGGGATTTTACCGTAGCCCCTCTCGCGGACGTACCTGTACCAGGCGCGCTCTCTCACCGCGAGGGCCCTGCCCTGCTCGTCGACCCCGCGCTTGACGAGCCGCCCGTCCTCTTCCGTAATGCTGTTGAACGGTCTGCACCGCCCCGGGGAGCCGTCCTCCCCCTCGAACGCGCCCGGCACTCCGTACTCTCTTGTTCGCGTGAGGGCGACCTCGCGGAACCGGTAATTTTTACTCTGCAGCCACCTGACGAACTCGCCACCGTCCGGCAGCCCGTCAAGGCAGGTCTTATCCCGGAAGGTGAAGAACCCCGCGACCCCCGTCGAATCCGACGGTATCTCCTCGAACACCCCGTTTTCGTACCTCCAGCGGCAGGTGAACCCGCGCGAGAGCCCCACCGTGTCGGCGTTTCCGTCGGGGAGGGCGAACCCCTCCGGCAGCACGAGGTCGGACCATATCAGCGCGAAAGGCTCACCCCGGGGGACGGCCTTCAGCGCCGCGTTAATCCCCGCCGCGGTGCCGGTTTTCCCGGCGGCGTCCACCGTGAGGTAAGCCACGGGCGCGAACGCCTCCAAGTAGCGCCTCATCACCCCGCCCTTGTAGTCGGTGATGATTATAAACTTCTTATCCGGGAACCTCTCGAACAGGTGGAACAGCATCGGGCGGTTGCCCACGGGCACTAAGGCTTTGGGCTTGTTGCGGGTGAGGGGCCCGAGGCGAGTCCCCTTGCCGCCCGCCTGCACTATGATGTACTCTATTTCCCGTTTGCTATTCCCGCTCAATGCTTTTGTCCTCCCGGAAGGGTGTGATGTCTCCTAAAAACTCGCGGAACGCCGCGACCAACTTATCCGTGACGGCGAGGTCGCCGGGGAAGTAGAAAACTTCCCGAGTGGCGGCGTCGCGCGGCCAGCCCTTCAGCGTGTACCAGACGATCCTCCACGGCACGTTGTACAGTACGAACATATTTACCCTCGTCGGCGCGAGCACGTCCAAAAACCCGCTGCGCACCGACACGACCAGCGGCACCCGCTCGGCGACGTACATCATTTCAGCCATTGAGCACTTCAGCGGCAGGCTCCCCCTGACCGGTTTCTGACTCCCTACCACGTTGGTGTAGACCGAGTAGCCGCTCTCCCGCAGCAGGGCGCATACCCGCTCGAAGAACGCCGCCGCCACGTCGTCCAGACTCATGGATTTGGAGTAGGGGTTCAGGACTGCAATGTGATCGCCGCGCTCGGTAAGCTCACGCGCGAACGACCCCCGGGGGGGGGTGCTTGTCAAATGATGATATTCCGACCGGGCGTCGGGGCCGAGGCGGAACACCCGGCGCGCCCCACCGAGGAGATCGAGCCTTTGTTTGTAAAAATCCGGGTTCATCGCGGTAAAGCCGAAGGGGGAGACGATTATCCCGTCGCGGAACAGCTTATCGGAGCAGTCTATGCTCCCCGCCAGGCTCATAAGCTCGAGCCAGCGCCTGCCGCGGTCGGGGACAAAAACTACTTGGTCGTATGAGCTAAAAGTCTCCACCAAAAAGCGGCGCCGCTCAAAGGAGACGACTACAATCTTCTTCTCGGGGTACCGCCGCTTTATTTCCCCGAGGTACGCCATACAGTACAGCGTGTCGCCCATACCGCAGCCGGGGATGAATATCAGGGTGTCCCTGCCCCTTTCGGCTTTAATCCGTCTCCACACGCGCCGCAGCACGGCGGGGTATATCCGCTTGTGCGCTATGTTTTTCGCGTGCCGGCGGAGAAAACCCTTTATACCGTTAAACACGGTTTCTTCACCCCGTCCGCTTTATGTTTGCTATCTTTTCGCTCCGCGCCGCCCTTTAAGCTTCCCTTGCGGGTGAGGGAGCCGCCTGCCCGCCCCCGGCGGGGCCTTTAGCACGGTTAATCTCGTCCAAGAAGCCCAACACACCCTTGTGCTCCGTGTCCGCTAAGAACTCCTCGGAGTTTACCTCGCGTATTAACCCGGAGCACTCCCAGTCGCGTAGGCAAAAGGCGTCGATGTTGAGGTCGCCGCCGAAGTATACGGCGTAAATATTAACCCCCGAGCCCACTATGTAGTCTAACACCCCGCTCCGGGTGGAGACTACAAGCGGGATCTTCCCCGCTATGGCGTACAGCTCCGGCAGCGAGCAGCGAAGCTCTTTGGTACCCTTGACCGGCAGTTGGTCGCCCACGGTGTTGGTGTAGACCAAGTATCCCCGCCGGCTCAGCTTTTCCGCTAAGGACGACAGCAGCGGGAAATCGCTTTTCCTAAAGTGCATCGAGCGCGAGTAGGGGTTGATCACTACAACGCGAGCGCAAACCTCGTCGAAATTTTCAATAGCCGTAACACCTGGGGGGGGGGGTGTTTGATGATAACGTATAGGCGCGCCGTCGCCCACGCCGAACACGATGTTGCGCAGCCTGCTCATCACGGAGACGTACTCCTCCGAGAAGCCGCGCAGCACCTGCATAAACTTCACGTCGCGGCTGTAGCCGTAGCGGCTCACCTCGAAGTCCGAACCGAGCTTGGCGAACCGCGTCCAAGCGTGGTGGGAAATGATCGCCACTTCGTCGTAGCCGCCGTAGCGGGGGAGATACGCCCTCGCGTAGGATTTTATCGTCGCGACGATTATCCGCTTGCCGGGGTTTTGCCGGCGGTACTCCTCCACGAACGCCATCATATAGAGGACGTCCCCCATATTGGGCCCCGCGAATACCACGGTCGACCCCGTCGGGCGCCTCTCGCAAATCCGGTCAATCAGCTTCATCCCGGAGCGGTGAATGCGTTCGTCGGTCCAGTACCGCCGCGCCGCTACAGTCCGTACGCGCCTGCCGAGCCTGCACGCCCAGCTCCACATAAGCCTTACGGGATTTATCATTTGCGCACCGCCCGAAGTTTGATTTTTCTTGCCCTAAACACACGAGGACACGGGCTATATTTTACCCCCAAACCCCCGTTTTGTCAAGCTTTTTCGGGGGCCGGCGAGAGGCCCCTGAAAATTTCCCGAAAATTTTGAAAAAATACTTGACAAGGGGGGGGGGGCGCGGTGGTATTATAATGAACGAAGACGGACGGGCGGCGGCGCGCCGCGCCGGAAGCGTGCTCGCGGGTCCGTCTGCGGCTTCAAATATTCGAACAGGAGGACTGGTATTTATGGCACAACGCAAGTCACTAAAGGTCTCGCTGGTGCGCAGCGTGCTCTGCGCGGTACTCTGCCTCGGGCTGTTGGTCGGCACCACCTTCGCGTGGTTCAGCGACGAGGCGAAGACCGCCGAGACCACCATTACGGCGGGGAACCTCGACGTCGATATCGAGACCCCGCAGGGCGAGAGCCTCAATGGAGTTTCGATTTTTGACGAGGTCCTCGATAGCTTCCTTTGGGAGCCCGGCGCGATGTTCGCGAGCAAGGAGTTTGTCGTCTCGAACAAGGGCAACTTAGCGCTCAAGTTCCTGCTAAAGATGAATATCGAGGATGGCGAGACCGTCCAGTTGGATGACGGGAGCGTCTTAAAGCTCAGCGACGTTGTCCAAATGAAGGTTGTCAATACTAAGAAGGACACCACCCCCGCCCCCGAAGCTCCCGAGGCGACCCAAGAGCAGCGCCGCGAGTACTGGAATTCCATCACCGGCGAGGTCCTGGCGCACGAGGGTGTGATTTACCCGACGGGCAACACCAAGGGCGAAGAGGAGCTCGGCGCTAACGAGTTTAACGAGAAGACCGACGCCCTTCAGGTAGTGCTTTACTGGGAGCCGACCGACAGCACCGCCGTCGACCCGTCGGTCAACCCCGACAACAAGTACAACATCAACAACGGGCAGGAAGGCTCGCTTTCCGCCACCTTCTCCCTCGACGTCTTCGCCACGCAGGCGACCTACGAGAGCGACAGCTTCGGGAATATGTACGACGACGGCATTATAGTCGATAATGTCACCGAGGCGGGCGACTTAAGAGACGCTCTTAATAACGGGGCGTCCGACGTAAGTATGGGCGGCGATATCACGAACGGCGGGCCCTCCGGATTGTCTATGAGCCCGGGGCAGGAGCTGAACGGGAACGGGTATACGCTCACTCTTTCCTCGAGGGCCGGGATTATGGTTAACGGCGGATCGGAAACGGACCCGACCGTTATCGAGAACCTCGTTATCGAGGGGTCGGACGGCGGAGCGACGTCGGCCATAAGCGTGACCGGCGGGACCGTGATTATCAGGAACGTGACCGCCGATGTCAGCTGCGAAGGCGAAGGGCTTCACGGCATCGTTATTAAGGGCGGCGCGAATGTCACCATTGAAAACTGCACCGTAACTGCGTATGTCGCTTTGCAGGTCAGAAACGGTTCGAAGGTCACTGTTAAGAACAGCCACCTCATCGGGTATAATCAGCACGATAAAAATCGCGATAACGACGGTGTTATTAGGCTTGACAGCACTTTGGCCGCGGATTCCGTTACATTCGAGCATTGCGCGATTGAGAGAAAATGGGACAACCCGTATAAGGCGAACGCCCACATTTTCGTGGAGGATATGACTGACGAAGATGACCTTCTCCCGAGCGACGAGACAAAGGCCAAGGAAATCCTCGACGGGATCCTGAACGGCGGTATCGAGGGTCTGCTTGCCGACAATGTTATCCTCGATAACGGCGTGCCTTGCGGTGAGGGACAGTTCAAACTGCTTTGGGACACAAAGATAGGATAGTAGCTCCGGCTAATTTTAGCTACTATGTGCCATAATCAATCCTCTATCCAAGGGGGGGCGGTCCGCCGCCCCTCTTTTGGCGTTTACGGCGAGGGAGAAAAATCCCGGAAAATTCCGCGAAAATCTTCAAAAAAACACTTGCAAACGCGAAAAGGTTTGTTGTATAATAACCTCAGTAGAGCAGCGGAGCGGGAGGTATCTATGAGCCGGAGCAAAAAGAGCGGTAAGCCGAAGCGCGGCGGGCGCTGGATAGTCCTGCGCGTCGCGCTGCTCGTGTTTTGCGTGTACGCGATGGTGTCCATCGGCAGCCTGCAGGCGCAGCTTTTGAGCGGCCGGCGCGAGCTCGCCCGGCTCAACCGCGAGAAGGAAGAGAAAACCCAGCGCGTGGCGGAGCTTGTCACCCTGCTCGACGACGGCACGGAGCGGGAGTTCATCGAGCGCGCCGCCCGCGAGCGGCTGGGCTACGTCTACCCCGGCGAGAAGGTCTACATCGACCTGTCAGGGAATTAGCAAATACGGCGACAAGCCGCAATATATATTTTGGAGGGATTATTCGGTATATGGATCTCGCGGCAGGGCAGATTGTAGAGGGAAAGGTCACCGGGATCACCGGGTTCGGGGCGTTTGTGGACCTCGGCGGGGGTAAGACCGGGATGGTGCACATATCCGAGATTTCGACGGCCTACGTCACGGATATTCACGACCACCTCTCTGTGGGTGACACGGTCAAGGTTAAGGTTATGAATGTGGGGGACGACGGCAAGATAGCTCTCAGCGTCCGCCGGGCGTTGGAGCCGCAGCGCCCGCAGGGGCAGTTCCGCTCCGGCAAGCCGCAGGGAGGGCAGGGTTTTCGAGGGAGCCGCCCGCCTCAGGGCAAGCCCTCGGGCGCTAAACCCCCGCAGAGCAGACCGCAGCACAGCGCCCCCCCGGCGCACAAGCCCGCCGCCCCCCAGCAGGAGACCATCCCGGGGTACGAGGCGACCGTGCAGAAGAGCGGCTCCCCCGCTTTCGAGGAGATGATGAGCCGCTTTAAGCAAAACAGCGAGGATAAGATATCAGATCTTAAGCGCAAGAACAGCGATATGCGGCGCGCCAAGCGCGGCGGGATGCCGAGGTAGCGGCGCTCGCTCGGCTATATACCGATCCCGGGGGCAGGGTTCCTGCTCCCGATATTTTTACCGTGAGAAAGGCGAGAGGCGCTTATGCGGGAAATTGATTGCGGCGCGCTGACCGACGCGGTGGCGGGGCTTTGCGTCGAGGCTAATATGCGTCTGCCGGGCGACGTCGCGCGCCGCGTGGAGGAGGCCGCCGAGCGGGAGGAGCCGGGCCTGCCCTCGTCCGTGCTCGCGATGCTCCGGGAGAACGTGAAGATTGCCGGGGAGCGGGGGATCCCCGTCTGCCAGGATACCGGGCTTGCCGTGGTATTCCTCGAGGTGGGGCAGGACGTCCACTTTACCGGGGGGGAGGTTCGCCTCGCGGTGGACGAGGGCGTGCGGAGGGGCTACCGCGAGGGGTACCTGCGCCGCTCCGTGGTGCGCGACCCCCTTCGCCGTGAAAACACGGGGGACAACACCCCGGCGGTGCTCCACACCGAAATAGTCCCGGGCGACGCGGTGCGCGTGACCGTCTGCCCCAAGGGTTTCGGGAGCGAGAATATGAGCGGCGTCAGGATGCTCACCCCGTCCGCCGGGGTGGACGGGGTTAAGTCCGCCGTGTTGGATATAGTCCGCGCCGCCGGGAGCAACCCCTGTCCGCCCATCGTCGCGGGAGTGGGTATCGGCGGGGACTTCGAGTACTGCGCCCTGCTCGCGAAAAAGGCCCTCTGCCGCCCTCTCGACACCCGCCACCCCGACTCCTTTTACCGCGAGTTGGAGGAGACGCTTTTGGGCGAGATAAACGCGCTCGGGATAGGTCCGCAGGGCTTCGGCGGGCGGACTACGGCTCTCGCCGTGAACATAGAGACCGCGCCCACGCACATTGCGGGCCTGCCCGTCGCGGTGAATGTGGGCTGCCACGTGAACCGTCACGCCTCCACGGTATTATGAGCGGAGCGGGCTACAGGCTGGTCGCGCCCTGCGTGTTCGGCGTGGAGGGCTTACTCGCCGGGGAGCTGCGGGAGATGGGCGCGGGCGACGTCGCGGCGGAAAACGGGAGGGTGTTCTTCTCCGGCGGCGCGGAAATGGTCGCGCGGGCCAATGTCCGCTCCCGGCTCGCCGAGCGGGTGGGCATTGTCGCGGGGAGGTTCCCGGCGGCAACGTTCACGGAGCTGTTTGACGGGGCGCGGGATCTCCCTTGGGAGGAATTTATAGGTTGGCGGGACGCCTTTCCCGTGACGGGGCACTCGGTAAATTCCGCTCTGCGCAGCGTCCCCGACTGCCAGCGCATTATTAAGAAAGCCGTGGTGGAGAGGCTCCGCGCCGCCTACCGCCGCTCGGTGCTCCCGGAAGACGGGGGCACGCGCAAGATCCGTTTCACCCTGTTGAAGGATGAGGCTACGCTGGTCATCGAGACCTCCGGCGAGCCGCTCCACAAGCGCGGTTACCGTAAGAACGCCAACGCCGCTCCGCTGAAGGAGACCCTGGCCGCCGCCGTCTGCTCCCTCGCGAGGATTTACCCCGACACCCGGCTTATTGACCCCTTTTGCGGCTCCGGGACGCTGCTCATCGAGGGCGCTATGATGGCGGAGAATGTCGCCCCGGGGCTGCGCCGGCGTTTCGCGGGGGAAAGTTACCCCTTCCTGCCGCCCGCCGTCTGGAAGCGCGAGCGCGAGGCGGCGAGGGCCGCGCGGACCCCGGCCCCGGATTTCAGCGCTGCCGGGTATGACATAGACCCCTCCGCCGTTGAGCTGACCTTCGCCAACGCGAACGCGGCGGGTGTCGGGGACAAGGTCGCGGCGTCGGTGCGCGATTTCGCGGAGTTTATCCCTCCCGAGGAGCGGTTCACCCTTGTCACCAACCCGCCCTACGGCGAGAGAATGCTCGACCCGGCTGCCGCCGCGGACCTCTCGCGGCTGATGGGGGAGAAGTTCGCCCGGCGCCCGGGGGCAAAATACTTTATCCTCTCCGCCGACCCCGATTTTGAGGAACACTTTTCCCGTCCCGCCGACCGCCGCCGAAAGCTTTACAACGGGATGCTCCCCACGGCGCTGTACTCCTATTTTCGCGGGTGAGGGGCGGGTTTGCCCTTTCCGGGCGGCATATCCCTGCGGCGGCGCGGCAGATCTCCTTCTTTTGGCTCCGCGCGGGTCCGGGGCTTTATCTTGCTGCGCAGGCTAGGCTATAATGACAGAGAGCTTTCAGCTTTAGGAAGCCTTTTGCCCACCTTGCGGTGCCCGGC
>CAYOSS010000056.1:0-12143 GCA_964406705.1 uncultured Eubacteriales bacterium | reverse complement strand
CGGTCCGGCTGAAAGAAGAAAAGCGGACAGAAAAGAAGTTCAGGCGGACCGGCTTGCTCCTACGCCGAACACTGAGAGGTTACGGGGTAGCCGCCACCTGTGCGGCGGTTCTTACGGTCGCTGACGCGGAGAAAGCCCGGATGTACCCCCGGCACCGGTTCGGCAGTCTCGCCGTATTCATTCCCGCCTCGCAGAGTAGGATGCAAAAGGCTTGCTGGTTAAGGTAGGCTCGCCGCTATCGTTCGGGGCTCGGCGCTTCCGGGTAGCTTTTGCCTACCGGTTCGGGTAGGCTCGCGGGTGTGCAGGGGACCCCCGCCGAGGGGACCCGGAGGTCCGCCGGCGCGAAGGGTAGCCCAGCGGCGGCAGGTTGCCCCCATACCGGAAGCACGGCGATTTATGGGATAGTCCGGCGGCGACAAGCAGCTCGTTCGGCTCCGCTCTGCCTACCGGGTAGCGTGGCAGCTACCCTATACGGAGAGGGAGGTTCCCTGCATATCTGCGAGCCTACCCCGACCGGCGGGCAAAAGCTACCCGGAAACGCCGAGCTCCGAACGATAGCGGCAAGCTTGCCCGAACCTGCGAGCCTTTTGTACCGGGCTCGGCAAACTCTGAATGAATACGGCGGGATTCCGGAGCCGGCGCCCACGGCATCTCCGGGCTATCCCCGCGTCAGCGACCACAGGGGCAACGGTACAGGTGGCGGCTACCCCATAACCTCCCTGTGTCCGGCGCTGAAGTAGGCCGGCGCGCTGAACTTCTTTTCTGTCCGCTTTTCTTCTTTCAGCCGCGCCCGTCGGCGCAGAGAAGAAAAGCGGACATCGTTCCCCAGCCCAGCTGGGAAAGATTAGAAAGGCTACCTCGCGTAGCGAGAAGAAACCCCCGGGGACGGGCGGAGCAAAGTTAGCGGGACCCGCCGCGCCTGCTGGTCGGGAGAAGAAAAGCGGACACGTTCCCCAGCATAGCTGGAGGAATAAATTGGCTACCCTCGCGAAGCGAGAAGTGACCTTCGGAGTCGGGCAGAAGAAAGTCCCCGGCACCGCCGGACTGCCCCACAAGGCGGGCAATTCACTCTTAGCGGGGCGGAGCCAAAGTTAGCGGGGCCCGCCGCGCCCTACGGCGAAGAGAAGAAAAGCGGACATCGTTCCCCAGCCCAGCTGGGGGAATAAATTGGCTACCCTCGCGAAGCGAGAAGTGACCTTCGGAGTCGGGCAGAAGAAAGTCCCCGGCACCGCCGGACTGCCCCACAAGGCGGGCAATTCACTCTTAGCGGGGCGGAGCCAAAGTTAGCGGGGCCCGCCGCGCCCTACGGCGAAGAGAAGAAAAGCGGACATCGCTCCCCCAGTCCAGCTGGGAATAACTGGAAAGCCACCCTTGCGCAGCGGGAAGCAATCCGCCAAATAGGGTGAAGCCGCGCCCCCGCCCCCGGGACTCCCGGTCCGCTCATCCGAAAAGGGGGGGCTCGCCCGGCTCAACCAAAAAATAGGGACACGAAGCCACCGTGAGATGTGGGACTGCTCACCCCAACAGAGCGGAGCCGGAGCCCCCGGCACCACCGAGCTCCCCTCGCGCAGTGGGAAACAGTCCCCGGCACCTCCAAGCTGCCCCGCGCAGCGGGAAGAAGCCCCCCTCCCCCGGGGACCGCGCGGGGCCCGTCAACTACGAGCGAGCCTCCCGGCGCAGGCGGGCCCGCTACTCCTTCCCGAGCTTGGCTTTCAGCTCCTTCAGCCTGTCCTCGACGGTGGGGTCGGAGGGGGAGGCGGCGTACTTCTTTAACAGCTCGTCGTCCTCGTCCTTCAGCTCGCTGCTCTCGTAATCCGCCATTGCCTCGGCGGTGAGCCGCTCCTTCTCGGCCTTCTCCGCCATACGGTCGAACGCCTCGAACGCGTTGGTTGAAATCTCCCCCGAAATCTTGGAGGTCTTGCGGGTCGCGTCCGCAATGGCGAGGTCCGCCTTAATCTCCTCGGCCTTGGCCTCCATACCCTCGATGCCGTCCTTCAGCTCGCGCAGCTTCCGGCGCAGATCGTCGGCGTTCTTGCGCATAGTGAGATATCGCGCGTCCGCCTTGGAGACGCGGGTCTCAAGCTCCGACGCCTTGGTGAGTGCGGCGCGGGCGTCGTCGTCGTTCCCGGCGGCGACGGCTCTTTCCGCTACGAGCTCGAACTGGGCCTTCTCGCTCTTGACCTCCTTTAAGTCCTCGAGGGCCTTTTTCTCGGCGGCGAACACCTCCGTCGCGGCTTTGAGGCTCTCGGCGTACTCCTTCTTGGCGTCAATGATGGTCTGGTTCACCAACTTCTCCGGGTCCTCAAACCTGTCGAGAAGCGAGTTCACCTTCGAGCGGCAGATGAGCGAAATGCGTTCGAAAATTGTTGCCATTGTGCCTAACTCCTTTCCCCTCTTAAGGGTTAAATTACTCTATCTCGGTACGTCGTCGTCCACGCCGTACTTTTCCTTGAGCGGGTCGTCGGGCGCGTCGATATCGGACTCCAGTATCCTCGCGTTCTCCGCCGCCTCGCGGGCCTTCAGCTTCCTGTAGCGGAGGATAAACGCCAGCACCACCGCTACCAGCACCACCGCGCACACGGCCACCACAATCTTCGCCGTGGCGGAGCGTTTCACTTTGTCCACCGTCATAATCTTATCGGCGGTGTCCCGGAACGCGGCGGACAAAAACTCCTCGTTGCCGTAGTCCTCCCTCTCGTAGTAGTATTCGAGGTAGTCAATGAGGATATCTTGGGCTTCCGGGTCCATAACGGCTTCGGCGGCGCTGCCCGCGTAGCAGCCTATGCCGTAGTCGTCCGTGTACTCGTCGCTGTAGACCCCCACCACGATGTGCCCGCCGTCCGGCATAACCCCGTCGTACACCCCGCGCAGGTAATCGGTGAACTCGGTGTCGGTGGGCGTGCCCGTCACCCCGGGGACGGACTCGGTTATCACCACATAGGGCTGGACGCCGGTCTTGCTGTAGAAATACTGAAGTCCGTCTTTCAATGTGGAGGTGTTGTGTATCCAGCGCTCGCTCGTGTGCTCCTCGTACCAGACCCCGACGCTCTTCGTCCCGGAAATCTTCTCGCGCTCCATTGTGGACTGGCTGATTTCGCTCCCCGGGGCGGGCTCTTCCGACCGCGACCCGCAGGAGTTCACCCCCGCGATGAGCATTACCGTGAGGAATATCACCACCGTAACCGCCCAGGGGACGCACCCCACGCGGAAGAACGGCGTCCCGTAGCGGCGCCTCCCGTAGTAGCGCCCCCCAACCACGGGGGGAGGGGGTACGTAGCCCACTCGACGGGCGGATCTCCCGGAGCCGTAGCCGGAACTTCCGCCGCTCCGCGAGTAGCCGGCACCGCGCCCGCTTCGCGAGTAACCGGAGCCCCCGGAGTAGCCCCGGGATGACCTTCCCCCGCCCGAAGAGTGCATACGCGAGGACCCTCCCCCGTGCGACGACGGCGAACCGCCGCTTCCTCTCGGCATACTCCCACGCTCCTCCCTTGTTTAATATGAAGCAGTTTTCACGGGCACCCGGCTTTGCGGGCACCCCGCTCCGCGACCTCCCGGCCCGGGGCGAGCCCGACTTCGCGGGGACCCCACCCCGGGCGGACGGGGCTTCGCTGACAGCCCGGCTCGGGGGCGGGCCTGTCCGCGTGACCGCCCCACTTCACTACCGCCCGGCTCGGAGCGGGCCCGCTCCGGCGAGCGGCCCGGCTTCACGGACCCGTGAGCCGACGCTCTCCCCGCGGGCAATCGGGCTTCACGGTCGCCCGGACCGGCGACTTGGTGAGCCGGCGTGCCCCCGTGCCCCCCGTGAGCCGGCGCGGTCCACCCGTAAGCGGCCCGCTTCACGGCCGGCCGGACCGGCGTCCTCCGCGAGCCGGCGCGGACCCTACGCCAGCGCGGCCTCGGCGGCGGCAAGACCTCTTTCCAGCATCCCGCTCAGCGCGCTGTCGGGGGTGTAGCTCTCCTTGTAGCTGAGCTTGTGGAACGGGTAGCCCTCCAGCCGGTACCGCAGCTTCTCGGGAGACATCGGCCCGTAAACCTCGTCCGCGAGGGCGAAAATGTCCGCCCGGGGCTCGTATACGGTCCGCCTCCACTCGTCCGGCATAGTCTCTATGGCTATCTCCAGGCAGTGGTAGAAGAGGTAATAATCCAACAGGAAATCGTAGTCCTTTAAGTAGGCGTATATAAGCTCCCGGCAAAGGCGCAGCACCGGGTTGCCGGGGCGGGCGGTGATAAAAAAGTTCTCGGTCCTGGTCGGCACTATGTGGTTCTCGAGCGGCGTGGTCTGCACGGTGAAGAGGTCGGAATCCAGCATATAGGGCGGGACCGGGGCGCCGGAGCAGTACACCGTGGAGTCCAGCCAGGTGCCGCCGCGCCGCAGCAGCAGCTCCAGCCGCAGCAGGTCGGAGAAGAACACCCGGGGGAGCTTCCCGCTTTTGTAGCCCTCCAGGATTTCCGGGGGCATCGTGACGTAATCCGCTATATTGCCGTCGTCAAGCAATATAACTGACCTGCTCCCCCCCCCCCCCGAGTTGTTTTTTAGCGGAGGCGGCGCAGAGCATCACCAAATCCGGCGCGTTCGCGAACCCCTGCGCCCAGTAAATCCACACGTTGCCGGAACTTTCGCGCTCCTCGGCGTTCGCCTCCCGCAGGATCCCGGGGGCGAGGCTCGCGGCGAGTGGAGAGTACTTCCGACGAAGTTTGCGCAGCACCGCCGTCCTGTACCGCTGGTACTGGATCCAGTTTTCCGAGCGGAAGCGGGCCGCGTCCCCCCGGCAGCGGATCTTGTTTACCGGTTTCGAGATGTAAAATTTCAGCGTGGAATAGGGCATCGCCGCTATTCTCTTTAAGTTTAACGATAAGTGCATTCTCAGCGCTCCTTACTTGCCGTATTTAATCTTAAGCTCGGCGCGGACCGTCGCCCCGCCCGTGAAGCGGTACTCGCCCTCCTCCGCTATACACGCGACGGGCGAGCCGTCCGCGGTGACCGTGGCGGAGCGGTCGGTTTTGGGCAGGGATATGGAGCGCAGCGGCAGCTCGCCCTCAATCACGGTAAGCGTAACCCCGGCGGGGGTGATTTCCACCGTGCCGTAAGCCCCCGCCACCGCCCACAGCGAGCGGAATAACCCGTCCTCGTAAACTTTGGGGGCGAAGCCTATATGCCCCGTCGTCATATCGAACGAGAAGCCGCCGTACGCCGGGATGAGAGAGTAGCTCGCCATCGAGCGGGCGTAGTTGCTCCCGCACTCCATCTCGTTCCAGGGGTTGCGGCGCTTGCCGTCGTAGCGCGCCCTCACCGCGCCGACAACGCGCTCAGCCTCGTCGGTCAAGCCCTCCATCGCAAGCTGGGCGGCGAAAGCGTACTCGCACCCCGACCAGCACTCGTCGGAATAGGGCACGGATATCGCGGGTCTCTCCTTACCCTCGGGGTAGACGCAGAGCACGGTGCCGGCCTCGTCGTTCACCGCGTAAACGCGGCAGGAGTTGCAAAACTCGCGCATACACTCCCGGAAATTGTAGCGGTAAATGCTCCGCAGCGCTGTTTTCGTCTTGTCCCGGCTGAACACGTAGCCCAGACCCGCGAGCCTCGCGTGCCACTGTCCCAACAGCTGGTCCACAAAGCAGCCCTCGCCTATCTGGTACTTAAGCTCCCCCGCCTCGGCGTTCCAGTAGGTACGCTCCGTGTCCTCGCCGTAGGGGGTGAGGACGGACTTGTCACGCAGGTCGATTTTCTGGGTGAAGTACTCCCCGTTCCAGAGGTTTTCGTCCGACCACGCGGCGCCCTTGGCGTAAAGCTCGCGGTATTCCTCGGCCGAGGCCGTATCGCCCAGCGTGTCCGCCATCTCCGCGCCCGCCTTGAGCGCGGCGAGGTAAAATCCCTCCAGCCAGGATGAGGGGCCGAACAGCTCCATATCCAGCGTGTCGTGCTGCCTGCCCTCCAGGACCCCGTCGCGGTCGGCGTCCCAACGGTACTCGTTATCCGGGCTGAAGGCGTAATCCAGAGACTTCTTGACCGCGGGCCAGACGGAGCGCAGCCAGTCGGTGTCCCCGCTGATTTTCCAGTCGCGGTAGGTCTTGACCACGCCCCCGAACTGCCCGTCCGCGCAGGGGAAGAAGGTGTTGGGGTCGCGCCCTAACGGCAACTGCACCCGGAAGGACATCCTCCCGCTCTCCCAGCTGTTGTACTTGTAATCCGCCTCGCGCATACTCCTCTCCAAATCGGGGAAGAGAAACGGCAGCGCGTAGGCGAAATTCCACACGTGGTTGCAGCTGCCCTCGCAGCTGCCCGTGTGCTCCCAGACCCCTTCCCAGCCGTAAAAGGTGCCGTCCTCCAGGCGGAGCACCGTGGGGCTTACCAGTATGGAGAGGTTGGCGGACACCGCGTCCAGCGCCGCGCGGGGCAGCGTGGAGGAGAACAGCGCGTCGTGGAACGCCGCGGTGCGGGAGCAAAGCCCGGTGAAGTTGTCCATAGCGTAGCGGGCGACCTCATACGAGCCGGCGAAGCGCGTAGCGTAGTAGGTCTTCCAGCGGCGCGGCTCGCCCTCCGGCGGAGGGTTCCAGTCGTTCTCGCGGTTGGGGACGTACCAGGAAAGCACGAAGCGGACCGATTTTTCCTCGCCCGGCTCCAGGCGGAAGGTAGCGTGGACCGTCGCGTGGTCGTTCCTGTCGGGGGTCTCGTACGAGCGGTCGGGCAGGGGGTTCGGCGAGGCGAATTCCCGCCAGAACACCGTCTGATTGTCGAACCAGCCGCCCCTGTACCACGCCTCCTGCACTCCGGGGGCGGGCGCGTCGGTGAGCAGCGTCAGGTTGCCGTAGGATAAATCGTCCTCCGGGGTATCGGTGAGCGCGAGGGTCACCCCGTCCCCGCCCGGCACGCGGCGCATCAGCCCGGCGTGGTCAAACGGGTTATGAAGGGTAAAAGCCACGGTGAAGTCGGCGGGCAGGGTGTCGGTATTCTTAAGAGCTACGGTGAAGAACGCCGCCGGCAGCCCGGAGTTTTCCGAATCGCCGGGGATAAACGAGCCGAACGCCGACAGCGACGCCTCCCCCGGGAAACGTTTATCGCTGAAATCCACCCTCGCTAAGGGGAACTCGCCCGTAAACACGGAATTTTCAAAGTGCGGGAAGCCCGCCAAACTGTCGCGGCGCATCCCCTCGCCGAACACGTTGCCCCGCGTGGCCCCCCTCGTGCCGGGGTACTCGGCCACGTTGTCGCCGTTCAGCACTAAGGCGGAGAGGAGCTTGCCGTCGCGGACGGCCCTCACCGCTATGTGGGTGTAGCCGTTGCCGCCGCCCTTGTTGGGCCGCCCCGCAATCTCCCAGTCGGTGAGCCGCCCGTTACCGCCGAGGCCCACGCACCCCGCTCCGATGCCGCCTAAGGGAAAGCTGATTTCCCTGCCGTACTCGCCCTCGTAGGTAAAAGGTTTTCTCGCGTTTTCCATATTTTGTCCTCGCTTTCGCGCTATTTACCGCCGCCCGGCGGGGTCACCGGGCCCGCCGCCCGGGGTGTCGCTTTCGGTGCCCGCTTTGTCGGGGGAACCGGGATCGCCAGTGTCAACGGTGGAAACCGGGTCGCAGGGGTCGGGTGTGCCCCGCTTATCAAGAGAAACAGGATCCCCCGCGCCCCGCTCACTGAAAGGGGGAACAGGGTCGCCCGCGCCAGCCGCTTTCGCCGCCCGTGCCCGCTTCGGCGGAGGAGCAGAGGTCGCCGGAGTCAACAGGGGAAACCGGGTCGACGGGGTCGGGTGTACCCCGCTTGTCGGGGGAACCGGAGTTGACAGCGCCAGCCGCGCCGACAGAGGGTGCACCCAACTCTCCGGGAAAGGACGGGTCGCCCACTTCAGCCGCTCTCGCCGCCCGTGCCCGCTCTGCCGGGGAAGCTGGGGTTGCCAGTGTCAACGAGGGGAACCGGGTCACCAGTACCGGCGGAGGAAATCGAGCCGCCTAGATCGAGTGTGCCCCGTTTGCCAGGGTAACCGGAGTTGAAAGCACCAGCCGCTCTCGCCGCCCGTGCCCGCTCTGTCGGGGGAACCGGGTTGTCCGCGCCAGCCGCGCCGACAGAGGGTGCACCCGCCTCACCGGGAGGGATAGGCCCGTCCCCGCCCTTTTTTCCGAAGAAAGCCGGCTACTCCGCGCCAGCGGTTGGGGGGAAGTCCGTCGGGGCTTCCATATTATCCCAGTCGGGGGATTCAATCGAGGGCTCCTCGGGCGGGGCTTCCCCGTCCGCACCGGCGGAAGGGACTTCCGAACCCTCCGGGCCGGTGAATAGGGCTTCCCCGTCCGCGCCGATGAGATAAACATCCGAGCTCTCCGGCCCCTCGGCGCCCGTGCCGGCAAGAGGGATTTCCGCGCTTGAACCGGCAGGAGTGGTTTCCCCGCCCCCAATGGCAGGAGGGACCTCCGCATCCATGCCGGTGAGAGGAGCTTCCCCGTCCCCAATAACGGAGGGGATTTCCGCGTCCACGTTGGTGGGAGGGACTTCAGCGCTCTCCGCGTCCTCCGCGCCCAGAGGCCCGGTTGAAGCATTTCGCGACCACACGCGGGAACTGTTAAGAGCGAATACGCAGACGCACAAGTAAACCGCCGAGAAGACAAGCTCCGGATCCGGGGTCCTCCCGTTGAGGGTGACCGACCCCCTCGCCGCCGCCAATATAAACGGCGCGACCTCCGACACCGCGACCGACAGCGCCGCGAGAAGGGCCTCCACCGTAAAAATCCTCCCGTTGCGCGCGGTACCGACCCCGCAGACTACTTTTGCTAAGAGAGTGTACGCCACGAGGGTGAAGATCACGGAGGCGAGGCGGTAGAGGTTCTCCGAAATTACGGCGATGTCGCTGATGTTGGTAAAGAAGCGGATAAGCTTGTAAACCCAGTACGCGACGGGGAGAAAATTGACCGCGACGGGCAGGGGTTTGCCGACGAGCGCGAACCCCACCGTCAGCGCGAAGTACGCCGCCGCCAACAGGAAGAACAGCGCCGAGCCGGGGGTTACGGACCCCCTCGCCGCCCCCGCGGCAAAGAAACATAGAAACCCGACGAGAGCCAGCGCCGCGCCCGCCGCTACGGGCGGGGGGGTCACCCGCCAGGCGAAGTATTCCGCGCTCCGCAGGCGGACGAACCTCGCCGCGAATATAACGAAGCACGCCGCCGTCAACAGCAGCGGCAGGGTAAGCCCCCGGAACCCGCCCCGGTAGAAGCCGGTCTCGATCTCGGTGAATACCGCCATGTCAACAATCCGCAGGCCCACGAGCGCCGCCACGAACCCCGCCGACACGGCGGCAAATTTCCTTGTACTCATTGCAACAGTCCCGCTCATTAATATATCCCTCTACTTTAATTATACCACATTTCTCCTCCCGATTGCAAGGGCTTTAACGAATTTTCCCGCGTCGTATAAAGAAGGAACGTCTATTGTATATATTTCTTTACTATCTCCTTTACTATATATCTTTATTATTAGGTCAACTTTGTTTAATACCCCCATTAAAGATAGTTTAATACCCCGGTCAACAAAGTTGCATACCGGTCAAAAAAGTTCACCTCCCCTCCCGTTCACAAAAGCTTAATAAAAAAATTATGGACTTTTAGGGCGCGCCGTGGTATAATGATCTATTGGTTTTATAAAAAGGCGCTGAAAACCGCGCTTTCTAACACTTTGTCACAGTCTTATCCCGTGAAACGGAGGTTACATTTCGCGATGGTAGAAGGGCTAAAGAAGTTCGGCGCCACGCTGTTAAAAGGCGCACGCCACGTGTTCGCCTTCATAATGTTGGACAAGAACCCGCCCAAGCTCACCCGGAAACAACTCGTGCTTCGGATGGTGTACAAGACCCTGCTGTTCTGGTTCGTATTCTCCTACTTCGAGTTCATACTCCACTTTGTCACGATCGGGAACTTCACCTGGAAATTCATCTACCCCGTGATCCTCTCCCTGCCGCTCGCGGTGCTCGCCGCCGCGCTGACGTCCACCTTCCGAACGTGGCTCAACTACCTGCTCTCCTGGGCCGTGATGTTAGCGGCGTACTTATTTATAGGCGCTCAGTTGGTCTACTACAAAATCTTCGGCTCCTACATTTCCTTTTCTCTGATGAGAATGGGCGGACAGGCGATTAAGAACTTCTGGCCCGAGGTCCACACCGCCACCGTCGTCAACTGGCGCCCGCTCCTCGTGATGGCGATCCCTATGCTCCTCTACGGGCTGATAGTGATATTCAAGCCGCACATCCACTTCGACTTTCACCGGCGCACCGTCAAGCAGCAGTTGGTGGCGTACGGCGCGCTGATCCCCGCGTATTTGGTAAGCATAGCGACGCTGTTTTTCGGGGGAACTGGCAGCTACTCCCCCTACGACGCGTACTTTAACTCCGACACCACTACCGAGTTCTCCCTCAACACCCTGGGCGCGCTCTCCACTATGATGTTGGAGCTCGCCGGCTCCAGCCGGCAGGGGGATATAGGCGACACGCTCTCCGGCGGCGAGACCTCCTCGCAGGTGGAACAGAAGCCGCCCGTGGACCTCTCAAAATACAACCCCGACGAGTACAATATGTTGGATATTGACTTCGCCGCTCTCGACGACGCCACCGACGACGAGAACATCAAGACCCTCAACCGCTACTTCAGCAGCGTCGTCCCCTCCGCCAAAAACGAGTACACCGGGATATTCAAGGGGTACAACCTCATCTCCCTTTGCGCGGAGTCCTTCTGCCCCTACCTGATCGATCCCGTCGTGACCCCCACCCTCTACAAGCTCGCGAACGGGGGGTTCGTCTTTAACAATTACTACAACAGCTACCAATCCGTCACCACAAACGGCGAGTACACCTACTGTATGGGGCTTTTCCCGGACCTCTCCCGCAACAAGAAGGACGGGAGCTTCAAGGCCTCCAGCTCCAACTTGGTGCCCTTCTGTATGGGGAATATGTTCGCGACGGAGGGCGTGGCGGCGCACGGCTACCACAACTACCGGGGGACCTACTACTCCCGGCGCACCAGTCACCCCAATATGGGCTACACGATGAAGTTTATGGACGACGGTATGACCTTCACCACCTCCTGGCCCACCTCCGACCTCGAGATGATGGAGCAGTCGGTGGACGATTACATCAACGAGGACCGCTTCCACGCCTATTATATGACCTTCAGCGGGCATTACCGCTACAGCTTCGTCGCGAACCCGATGTGCCGGCGCAACAAGGAGTTGGCGGAACAGCTTTTGGAGGGCCGCGGGTACTCGGAACCCATAGTCGCCTACTACGCCTGCAATTTGGAGCTTGAAAAGGCGCTCACCTACCTGATGGGCCGCTTGGAGGACGCGGGGGTCTTGGACAAGACCGTCATAGTCTTGGCGGGGGACCATTACCCCTACGGGCTTAACTTCAACCAGTACAACGAGCTCGCGGGCCACACCGTGGACACCAAGTTCGAGAAGTTCGAGAGCACCCTCATCTGCTACAACAGCGCGATGGATCCCGTCACGGTGGACACCCCCTGCTCCACGCAGGACGTCCTGCCGACGCTGCTCAACCTCTTCGGCTTCGAGTTCGACTCGCGGATGTTGGCGGGCACGGACATTTTCGCGGATAACAGGGAGCATATGGCAATCCTCAGCTCGCAGAGCTTCATCACCGACGAGGTCAAGTTCGACTCCGGCTCCAACGAGGCCACGTATCTGGTCCCCAAGAACACCCTCCCCAAGAATTACCTGAAGGACCACATACAGGCGGTCAAGCAGATTATGACGCTCTCCTCCGGGATCCTGGACAACGACTACTACAGGTTCGTCTACGAGGCGTCGGGCTTCGAGATGCCGGAAACGGCGTCGTCCGGGTACTCCTACACGTCGTAAGAAGGCTCGCCGGCGGCTGTCGGCCGATATTCGGGCGGGCCGGGCGGTTCGCCGGCGCTGAATATAGCTTGATGAAGCCGGGGGGGGGCTCTCTCCCGGCTTCACGCGTTTTTAGGGGGGTGTCCTCGCCGCGCGGGGAAGCTTTGCGGTGGCGGGAGATTTGGCTCCGCCCGATTCCGGGGGCTTCTTCTCGCTGCGCGGGGTAGGCTGCGATGACTGAGGGCTTTCAGCTTTGGGGAGGTTCTGCCCACCTTGCGGTGCCCGGCTCGTCGCTCGCCCCCGGCGCGGCTCCTCGCCGACC
>CAYOSS010000055.1:8712-12260 GCA_964406705.1 uncultured Eubacteriales bacterium | reverse complement strand
CTTTAGCGTGGAAACGAGCGATATGGAACTTGCGACGACGATGCCGGACCGTTCCAGCTCAGAGAAGAAAAGCGGACAACGTTCCCCCAGCCCAGCTGGGGAAAAAGCAAGCTACCCTCGCGTAGCGAGAAGAAATCTGTCAAAAAAAGGGGCGGAGCCAAAGGCAGGGGGGATCGCCGCGCCTTCCGGCGCAGAGAAGAAAAGCGGACATCGTTCCCCAGCCCAGCTGGGAAAAATTAGAAGGCTAACCTCGCGAAGCGAGAAGAGATCCGCCAAACAGGGTTGTCCGGAGCCCCCGGCACCACCGGGCTACCCCCGCAGTAAGAAGCAATCCCCGGCGCCGCGCTGAGCCGGAGCAAGCCCCCGGCCCCGCATGGCTACCCCGTGCGGCGGAATAAATCTTCCCGACAGCTGACAGCTGTCAACTAATCATAAAAAGGCGGGATGACTATGTATTATCTTGGTATCGACCTCGGCGGGACGAACATCGCGGCGGCGGTGGTGGACGAGGGCTTCGGGATTGTCGGGCGGGGTTCCCGCAAGACGAACATCCCCCGCCCAGCGGTGGCAATCGCCGACGATATGGCGGCAGCGGCCCGCGACGCGGCGGCAGCGGCGGGGCTGAGGCTTTCCGACATCACAAGCTGCGGCATCGGCTCCCCGGGCAGCGTCAACACGGACACGGGCATGGTCTACGTCGCGAGCAACCTGCGCTTCGAGAACGTCCCTCTCAAAAGTATGATGGAGGAGCGGCTCGGCCTCCCCGTCCTCGTGCATAACGACGCCAACAGCGCGGCGCTCGGCGAGATGCTCGCCGGGGCGGGGCGGGGCACCAGGGATTTTGTCGCCATAACGCTCGGGACGGGCGTGGGCGGCGGGGTTATAATGCATAACAGGATGCTGACCGGCAGCAACTACGCCGGGGGAGAGTTGGGGCATATGACCATCGAGATGGACGGGGAGCTTTGCCCCTGCGGGCGGCGCGGCTGCTGGGAGGCGTACGCCTCGGCCACCGCCCTGATAGCCCAGACCCGCCGGGCTATGGAGGCTCACCCGGAGAGCGTTATGTGGAAGCTTTCGGCGGAGAGCGGCGGCAAGGTCTCCGGGCGCACCGCGTTCGACGCTATGAGGGCGGGCGACCCGACCGGGACCGACGTGGTCAACCGCTATACGGTATACGTGGCGGAGGGCGTGGCGAACGTCATAAATATTTTCCAGCCGGAAGTCCTCTGCGTGGGAGGGGGTATCGCCAACGAGGGCGAGACTTTACTCGCTCCGGTCCGCGAATACGTGAGCCACGTCACCTACTCCAAAAACAACCCCCGCCAGACGGAAATCAAGGCGGCGGCGCTGGGCAACGACGCGGGGATCATAGGCGCGGCGTTCCTCCATACGTTAGGCGAGTAGCGCGGTCTTGAACGAGCGGCGGGATTTTTGCGGGCGGCTTTCATCGGCGGGAACGTCTTACAGGGTGAACGAGCCCATGTCGCGGCACACCACCTTCCGCGTGGGCGGGCCCGCGGACGTGTTTGCCGCGCCCCGGAGCGTGGAGGAGCTGCGCCTCGTCCTGCGGGCGGCCGCGGACACGGCTACCCCCGTGACCGTCATCGGCGGCGGATCCAACCTTCTGGTCTCGGACGGGGGCGTGGAGGGGGCGGTAGTCTCGCTTTGCGCGCTGCGCGGCGTCGCCCGCGACGGGGACACGGTTACCTACGGCGCGGGGGTGCCGTTCTCGGCCGTTTGCCGGGAAGCGGAAACTTCCGGGCTTAGCGGCTTGGAGTTCGCCGGGGGGATACCCGGGACGGCGGGGGGCGCGGTGTATATGAACGCCGGGGCCTACGGCGGAGAGACGGGCGACGCGGTGGAGTCGGCGTTCGTCATCACCCCGAATCTTGAGGCGAAACTCCTTACCCGGGAGGAGCTCGGTTTCTCCTACCGGCACAGCGCCCTGCAGGAAACGGGGGATATAGCGGTGTCGGTCACCTTCAGCCTGACGCCGGGCGACCCCGAGGAAATAGCCGCGAAATCAAGAGAATACCTGAGACTTCGCCGGGAAAAACAGCCCCTCGAATATCCCAGCGCGGGCAGCGCCTTCAAGCGTCCTCCGGGCGGCTACGCGGGGACGTTCATAGAAGAATGCGGGCTTAAGGGCTACCGCGTGGGCGGCGCGGCGGTGAGCGAAAAGCACGCCGGGTTCGTGGTGAATTTGGGCGGCGCGACGGCGGGCGACGTGGTGGCGGTTATGCGGCACGTCCGGGAGACGGTGGCGGCCCGCACGGGGGTCACCCTCGAGCCGGAGATCCGCTTTATAGGTCGTGGAGCGGAGGCGGGAGATGTCCTTTTCGGCTGAAGTAAAGCGGGCGCTCTGCTCCGCCCCGGCCAAGCCCTGCTGCCGCCTTCGCGAGACGCGGGCGATCTTCCTCTTCGGCGGGGTATTCAGCCCCGAGGAGATGAGCTTTCGGGGGAGCGCGTCGACTGCCGAGCGGGCGAAGGGGTTCCTGCGCCGGGATTTTGACGTTTACGCCGAGGTCGCCCCGGCGGGCGGCGGAGTGACCCTCGCCGTCCCCGGCGCGGGGGACAGGCGGCGGATTTTAGCGAGACTGCAGGCGGAGAAAGCCGGGGATTGCTGCAAGATCGCGGCGCTGCGGGGGGCGTTCCTCGCGGCGGGGTACCTCAATTCCCCGGAAAAGGGCTACAGGCTGGAGTTCGCCCCGAAATCGGGGGCGGAGGAGCTCGCCGACCTGCTTCGCGGCGCGGGGCTCCCCCCCAAAACCGAGACCCGCCGGGGCCGCGAGGTGCTGTACTTCAGGGAAAGCCGCGAGATTGAGGACTTCCTCACCTGTATAGGCGCCCCCGACGCGGCTCTGGAAATTATGGGGCAGAAAATCTACAGGGATATGCTCAACAAATCCAACCGGCAGCGCAACTGCGACGACGCGAACATCACCAAGACCGTCAACGCCGCCACGCGCGAGACCGCCGCGATTGGCGCCATCGTAGCGGCGGGGCGGCTGGACTCCCTTTCCCCGGAGCTCCGCGAGGCGGCAACCCTGCGGCTCGCCAACCCCGAGGCTCCGCTGAGGGAGCTTTGCGATAAGTCCCCCTCCCCCGTGACCAAGGTCACTCTCAGCCGGAGGCTGCGCCGGCTTACCGAGTTGGCGGGTCAGCTGACGGGCGAAAAGCCGGCGGGAGCGCCGAAAAGCGGAGAGCCGGCGGACGAGGCGGGAGGTGTCCCCGATGAGCCGCCGGCGGGCTTCCGCGGTGAGCCGTCGGCGACCTTCCCCGGTAAGCCGTCCGCGGGCGAGCCGGACTAACCCCGCTGTCGAAGGGCTTTTGGCGAACCGGGAGCCGCGCCAAGCGGCGAGTAAGCGGGCAGCTAAGAGTATCCGGGCTGAGAGCTACCGCCAAGCCGACCCCCGTAACCAACAGGGAACCCCCGGTGAGCGGGAACTTAACGGGCAAACTAAGCCGGGAATCTGACAGGCGACCCGGGCGGCAAGCCGAGACCGCAAAGCCGCCGGACAACCCGAGCAGCAATCCGGGCGCGG
>CAYOSS010000055.1:0-8612 GCA_964406705.1 uncultured Eubacteriales bacterium | reverse complement strand
CGGCAAGCCGAGACCGCAAAGCCGCCGGACAACCCGAGCAGCAATCCGGGCGCGGAGTAGCGGGCGATTCGGTGAGGTTCTCTAACAAGCCGACGGGACGACCCGGGCGCGGAATAGCGGGCAAGCTGAAGAGCCCCCCTGCGAGGATCTGACCGCCAAGCCGGCCCCCGTAGCCGGCAGGGAACCGCCGAGCGGGAACCATACAGGCGAGCCGACAGAACGACCCGGGCAGAGTGCCGCCGACCAATCCGGCGAGCTCCCCCGGCGAACCGCCGCCGGGCTTCCGCAACAAGTCGGAGCCTAACGGGCAAGCCGGGGCAAGAGTTTAGCAGGCAACCCGGACGGCAAGCCGAGACCGCAAAGCCGCCGGACAACCCGAGCAGCAATCCGGGCGCGGAGTAGTGGGCAATTCGGTGAGGTTCTCTAACAAGCCGACGGGACGACCCGAGCGCGGAGCAGCGGGCAAGCTGAAGAGCCCCCCCGGGAAGAGCCGACCGCCGAGCCAAACCCGTAGCCGACAGGGAACCCCCGGTGAGTAGGAACCATACAGGCAAAGCGTCGGGGCGACCCGAGCGCGGAACGACGGGCAATCCGAAAACCGGCCCCCGCCCTGAGGGGCGACCTCAACCTAAAGGAGCGATAAATGGCGTTTACACATTTGCACGTGCACACGGAATACAGCCTCCTCGACGGGGCGTGCCGGGTGGGCGACCTGGTCGCGGCGGCGGCGAGGAAGGGCCAGACCGCTCTCGCGATAACCGACCACGGGGCGATGTACGGCGCGGTGGAGTTCTACAAAGCTGCTAAGGCGGCGGGGATAAAGCCCATAATCGGCTGCGAGGTATACGTCGCCCCGGGCAGCCGCTTCGGGCGGGACAAGGACCGCGACGCCGAGTACCGCCACTTAATCCTCCTCTGCAAGAACAACACCGGCTACCAGAACCTCATCTATATGGTCTCGAAGGGCTTTACCGAGGGGTTCTACTCCAAGCCCCGGGTGGATATGGAGCTGCTCAGCCGTCACCACGAGGGGCTGATAGCCCTTTCAGCGTGCCTCGCGGGGGATATTCCCCACCGGCTCTCCGAGGGGGACTACGAGGGGGCGAAAAACGCCGCGCTGCGTTTCCGGGAGATTTTCGGAGAGGACAACTTCTTCTTGGAGCTTCAGGATCACGGGCTGCCGGAGCAGCTTAGAGTCAACGCCGGGCTGCGGCGGCTCTCGGAGGAGACGGGGATCCCCACCGTCGCCACAAACGACGTTCACTATATCGAGAAGGAAGACGCCCTCACCCAGCGGGTGCTCATCTGCATAGGGACGGGCCACACGGTGGAGGAGGAAAGCCCCCTGTCCTTCGGCTCGGACGAGTTTTACCTCAAGACCGAGGAGGAGATGCTAAACCGCTTCGAAAAAGAGGCGGTGGAGCGCACCGCGGCGATAGCCGAGCGCTGCAACGTGGAGTTCGCTTTCGGCAAAATTAAGCTCCCCGTATTCGATATAGGGGACAGGGACCACTTCGCCTACCTAAAAGAGATGTGCGAGGCGGGGCTGCGCCGGCACTACGGGGATAACCCGCCCGAGGAGGCAGTAAGCCGCCTTAACTACGAGCTCGGCGTGATAAACTCAATGGGCTACGTGGACTACTACCTCATAGTGCAGGACTTTGTGAATTACGCCAAATCCCGGGGGATCCCGGTGGGGCCCGGCAGGGGCTCGGGAGCGGGGAGCCTCGCCGCCTACTGCGTCGGGATCACCGAGATTGATCCTCTTAAGTACAACCTGCTGTTCGAGCGGTTCCTCAACCCGGAGCGGGTCTCGATGCCCGACTTCGATATAGACATCTGCCACCGCCGCCGGCAGGAGGTTATAGACTACGTAATACGCAAGTACGGGGAGGACCACGTCTCCCAGATAATCACCTTCGGGACTATGGCGGCGAGAGCCTCCATACGCGACGCGGGAAGGGCCCTCGGTATGCCCTACAACTTCTGCGACAAGGTGGCGAAACTCATCCCCTCGGCTCCCGGCGCGGGTATGACCATAGAGAAGGCGCTGCGCCAGTCCCCCGAGCTCGCGGAATCGTACAAGACGGACGAGAGCGTGAGACGGCTCATCGACACCTCGCGGAAGATAGAGGGAATGCCCCGGCACGCCTCCACTCACGCCGCCGGCGTGGTGATCTCCGACCGTCCGGTGTGGGAGTACGTCCCCCTCGCCACCAACGACGGCGCCGTTGTCACCCAGTTCACTATGACCACCCTCGAGGAGTTGGGGCTCCTCAAGATGGATTTCCTGGGGCTGCGGAACATCACCGTCATAGACGACACTGTGAGGCAACTGCGGGCGAGGGGGGTGGACATCACCGCCGCGACAATCCCCGACAACGACGAGGCCACGATGAAAATGCTCGCCGAGGGGCAGACGGCGGGGGTGTTCCAGTTCGAGTCCGGCGGGATGAGGGGGGTGCTTCAGGACGTGTCGCCCCGCACAATAGAGGACCTCATCGCCATAATCGCCCTCTACCGCCCGGGACCGATGGACTCCATCGGCGAGTTCGTCCGCAACCACGCCCACCCCGAGAATATCCGCTACGAAACCGAGAAGCTCCGCCCCATTTTGGACGTGACCTACGGGTGCGTGGTCTACCAGGAGCAGGTTATGCAGATATTCCGGGACTTGGCGGGGTACTCGCTGGGGCGGGCGGATATAGTCCGCAGGGCGATGTCCAAAAAGAAGCAAAGCGTAATGGAAAAGGAGCGCGCCGCCTTCATATACGGGGAAAAGAACCCCGACGGCTCGGCGGGGTGCGCGGGGTGTGTCGCGAACGGGATCCCCGAAAAGACGGCGGAGAGGATTTTCGACAAGCTCTACAAGTTCAGCGAATACGCTTTCAACAAGTCCCACGCGGCGGCGTACGCGAGGGTCGCCTACGAGACCGCCTACCTCAAGTTCCACTACCCCAGAGAGTATATGTCGAGCCTTCTCACCGCCTTTCAGGACAGGTTCGCCACCGTCGCGGCGTACATAGAGGAGTGCGGGCGGCTGGGAATAAACGTCCTCCCGCCGGACGTGAACGAGAGCGACGCGGGCTTCAAGGCGACGGAGGGCGGAATACGCTTCGGGCTGTCGGCGGTAAAGGCGTTGGGCGTGGAGTCCATTAACGCCCTTATGCGCGACCGGGAGGCGAACGGGCGGTTCACCTCGCTGTACAACTTCTGCGAGCGGCTCGCGGGAGCGCAGTTCAACCGCCGCGCCATTGAGAACCTGATATTCAGCGGGGCGTTCGACAGCTTCGGCAACACCCGTCTCGAGATGAAAACCTCGCTCGATACCATCCTCAAAAACGCCGAATCCAAGACCCGCTACACTAAGCACGGGCAAATCTGCCTTTTCGACCAGGGCGAGACGAAGGAGGACACCCCCTTCACAATGCCGAAGCTCGGCGAGTACCCCCGCGAGGAGCTGCTCAGAGCCGAGAAGGAGGTCACCGGGCTGTACCTCTCGGGGCACCCCCTAACTGAATACGAAGCCTACTCGAGGAGCCGGGGGGCGACGCGCGTCAGCGAGCTCACCGATCCCGACTCCGCCCCGTCCTACGACGGCAAAAGAGTCCGCGTGGTGGGGATACTGAGCGATATCAAGCGGAAAGCCACCAAACAAAAGGAGCTTATGATGACGGCGGACTTGGAGGATATGTACGCCGGCGTGCGCTGCCTCATCTTCCCCAGGACGCTCAAGGGTTACGCGGCTCTGCTCTCGAACGGCGCGGTGGTGGACGTCACCGGGCGGGTGTCCGTCGGCGAGGGCCGCGAGCGGGACACGGCCCTGATAGTCGAGACGGTGGAGCCCGTCCCCCCGGCGGGAACGGTGAGCGGCTCTCCGGCGAACGGCTCCGCGGCGGGCGCGACGGGTGGCTCTGCGGCGAGCGGATCACCGGCGGGCAGCTCAATGACCGGCGGGCAGGCGGGGCCCCGAGCGACGCTCTACCTTTTGGTCCCGGAGGCGGGGGGGACGGAGTACCGCAAGGCGGAACAGATCTTGCGCCGCTCCCCCGGGAACACGCCGGTCACCTTCGCCCTTCCGGGGCGGCGCATCATCAAGCGGGACAATCCCATCTACGTCGACTCCGGCACCGTCGACCTCGCCGCGCTGAGAGCCCTTCTCGGCGACGATCACGTCAAACTGGTAGTGAAGTGAGCCGGGCGGCGGCAGGCTTTGGCTCCGCCCGGGTCCGGGGGCTTTTCCCGCTTCGCAGGAGAGCTTTGTGGTGCCGTTAGCTCCGGCTCCGTTCTTATCTGTAGCTTTCTTCTCACTACGCGAGGTAGCCTTTCTAATCTTTCCCAGCTCGGCTGGGGAACGATGTCCGCTTTTCTTCTCTGCGCCGGAACGGTCCGGCTTGAAAGAAGAAAAGCGGACGGAAAAGAAGTTCAGGCGGACCGGCTTACTCCAACGCCGAACGCTGAGAGGTTTAGGGGAAGCCGCCACCTGCACGGCGGCTCTTGCGGTCGCTGACGCGTAGATAGCCCGGAGGTCCCGCCAACGCCGGCTCCGGAATCCCGCTGTGTTCATTCGAAGCCTACCGAGCCCGGTACAAAAGCCTCGCCGGTTAAGGCAAGCTCGCCGCTATCGTTCGGGGCTCGGCGCTTCCGGGTAGCTTTTGTCTGCCGGTCAGGGCGGCTCGTGGGTATGCAGGGAGCCCCTACCGGGAGAGCCCGGAAGCTCGCCGGCGCGAGGGGGTAGCCCGGAGGTACTGGCAACCCCCAACCCCGGAAGCACTGCGGCTCACGGGGAAGCCCGGCGGTTATCGGCAATTCCGGCTCCGACCCGCCTACCGGGAGGCTCAGTGACTACCCCATACAGGGGAGCGAGGTTCCCTATATATCTGCGAGCCTACCCCGACCGGTAAGCAAAAAGCTACCCCACGAGAACCGAGCCCCAATCGATATCGGCGAGCTTACCCTAACCTGCGAGCCTTTTGTACCGGGCTCGGCAAGCCCGGAATGAATACGGCGGGACCCCGGAGCCGGCGTCGGCGGGACCACTGCACCAACCTCGAAGGCACAAGAGCGGCGGAGAAGAGGCGGCTACCCCATAACCACTCGGTGTTCGGCGTAGAAGTAAGCCGGCGCGCTGAACTTCTTTTCTGTCCGCTTTTCTTCTTTCAGCCGCGCCCGTCGGCGCAGAGAAGAAAAGCGGACATCGTTCCCCAGCCCAGCTGGAAAAACAAGAAACGTAACCTCGCGTCAGCGAGAAGAAATCTGCCTTAACAGGCAAGTCAGAGCGAGCCCCCGGTACCGCCGGGCTACCCTCTCGCGAAGAGAGAAAGCGGACACGCTGCGCAGCCGCGCTGGAGAAATAAACAAGCCACCCTCGCGTTAGCGAGAAGAAATCTGCCTTAACAGGCAAGTCAGAGCGAGCCCCCGGTACCGCCGGGCTACCCTCTCGTGAAGAGAGAAAGCGGACACGCTGCGCAGCCGCGCTGGGAAAAATTAGAAAGCTAACTTGCGAAGCGGTGCAAGCTTTCCTATAACATCAGTTATCATAACTCGGCATATCGCCGAAAAATAGAAAGCAGGTAATCGTATGTACAGATCCGAGCATCCGAAGCCGCAGTTCCGCCGCGACAGGTGGCGCAACCTTAACGGGGAGTGGGAGTTTGAGATTGACAACTCCGACAGCGGCGAGGCGCGGGGTATGCAAGACCCCGCCTACCCCCGGTTCGAGGGGGTCATCACCGTCCCGTTTTGCCCGCAAAGCCGGCTTTCCGGCGTAGGGAACAAGGACTTTATGCGGGCGGTGTGGTACCGCAGAACGGTGAACATCAGCGGGGAGGAACTGGCCGGGCGGGTGTTCTTGCACTTCGGCGCGGTGGATTATAAGGCTACCGTCTACGTCAACGGCGAGCGCGCCGGGGAGCATACCGGGGGGTACGTCTCCTTCGCGGTGGATATAACCGAGCACCTGCGCCCCGGGGAGAACACTCTCACCGTTCGTGCGCAGGACGACGAACGCTGCCGGCGCGTCCCGGGCGGGAAACAGAGCTCCCGCTACTCCTCCTACAGCTGCTACTACACCCGTACCACCGGGATCTGGCAGACGGTCTGGCTGGAGTTCACCCCGTCAAGCTACATCAAGAGCGCGCGCTACACCCCGGACGCCGCGTCCGCTACGCTCACCGTCACCGCCGAGCTGCAGGGCACGGGGGATTTCTCCGTATCGGCGAGCTTTGAGGGCGCGGACCAGGGCGCGGCGGCGGTAAAGAGCGTCGGTGGCGAGGTCACCCTCACCGTTCCGCTTAAAGAAAAGCACCTCTGGGAAGTGGGCGTCGGCGGCTTATACGACTTGGAGCTGACGTTCGGGGACGACACCGTCCACAGCTACTTCGGGCTGCGGGACATAGAGTACCGGGATTACCGTTTTCTGCTGAACGGCCGCCCCGTGTTCCAGCGGCTGGTGCTGGATCAGGGCTTCTACCCCGACGGGATATACACCGCTCCCACCGACGCGGATTTGGAGGGCGATATAGACCGCTCCGTGGCGATGGGCTTTAACGGGGCGCGGCTGCACGAGAAAATATTCGAGGAGCGCTTCCTCTACTACTGCGATAAAAAAGGCTACCTCGTGTGGGGGGAGTACCCCAACTGGGGGCTGGACCACTCCTACCCCGACGCGGTGTACTCCATTCTCCCGGAATGGTTGGAGGAGATAGAGCGCGACCGCAATCACCCCGCCATAGTGGGCTGGGCGCCGTTTAACGAGACCTGGGACCAGGACGGCAGGAAACAGTACGACCCCCTGCTCTCCCTCGTCTACGCCGCGACTAAGGCCGCCGACCCCTCGCGCCCCTGCATAGACACCAGCGGCAACTTCCACGTGGTGACGGATATATACGATGTGCACGATTATGAGCAGGACCCGGCGGTGTTCGCTTCTCATTACGAGCCGCTCCGCGAGGGCAAAGTGGTGGAGCCGCCCTCTCACGCGAAAAGGCAGCAATACGACGGGAAACTGCCCTTCTTCGTCAGCGAGTACGGCGGGATCCGCTGGACCGAAGACAGCGCCGGCTGGGGTTACGGCAACGCGCCCAAGACCCGCGAGGAGTTTTTGGCGAGGTTAAAGGGCCTTACTGACGCGCTTCTCGACAACCCCCGCGTGTTCGCCTACTGCTACACGCAGCTGACCGACGTGGAGCAGGAGCAAAACGGGCTGTACACCTACTCCCGCGAGCCCAAATTCCCGCCCGAGGAAATCCGCCCGATACTCTCCCGCGAGGCGGCGTGCGAGCGGGAACCCTCGCTATGACCTCCTCACCCAACAACTCGCTGCTCTCGTTAACCGAGATCATAATCCGCACCGTGGCGGCGGTGCTGATAGGCTGGGTGATAGGCAGCGAGCGGTCCGCGCACGGGCGGGCGGCGGGCCCCAGGACGCACATTTTGGTGTGCCTCGGCGCGTGTATGACCTCGATGACGAGTATGTTCGTTTACCAGGCGGGCGTGGCGGGGGACGTGTTCCGCATATCGGCGCAGGTCATCTCCGGAATAGGCTTCCTCGGCGCGGGGATGATAATTGTCCGCAACGACAGCACCGTCACGGGGCTTACCACGGCCGCCGGGATATGGGTCACGGGGGCCATAGGCGTGGCTCTCGGCTACGGGTACTACATAGGCGTACTCGTGGTGACGCTCATAGTCGTCGCGACGCTGACGGTGCTCTCCCTCTTCGAGCGCAAGAAGAACAGCGCCGCCTCGCTGTACTTGGAACTCGGCGATATGTCCCGCGCGAACGAGGTTTTCAATTACCTGAAAGGGCTCGCCTCCGGGCAGTGCAAGCTCACGGCGGGCCCCCCGGCGAGCGGCGCGGGAGGGCACCTCGGCGTCACGCTCCGCTACGACAAACGCCGCAACCCGGACCTCGCCGACAGGATCTCCCACCCCGCAGTGGTCTATTTTCTTTTGCTGTAGCGGGCCGCGCTCACGGCTTGGCTGCGCCCGTTATGGCGAAATTGTCCCGCTTCGCGGGGGAGGTCGGTGGTGCCGGGGGCACTGGCTTCGCCCGTCCCCGTTGGCTTCTTCTCACTGACGCGAGGGCGGCTTATTTATTCCCCCAGCTGGGCTGGGGAACGTTGTCCGCTTTTCTCTCTCGGCCGACGGGCGCGGCTGTTCCCGCTAACTTTGCTTCACCCGTTCCCGTTGGCTTCTTCCCGCTAACGCGAAGTTAGCTTTCTAATTTTTCCCAGCTTGGGCTGGGGAACGATGTCCGCTTTTCTTCTCTGCGCCGCTCCGGCGCGGCTTCGTCGTCGCAAGTTCCATATCGCTCGTTTCCACGCTAAAGCGTGAAAAGCTCGCTCATTCCACTGCTCCTCCTCTCCCCACGACGCCTTACGGCGCCGCGGGGGCCCCTTATGAAAAGCGGACAGAAAAGAAGTTCAGGCGGACCGGCTTACTCCAACGCCGAACACTGAGAGGTTATGGGGTAGTCGCCACCTATACCGCAACTCTTGCGGTCGCTGACGCGGGAGAAGCCCGGAGGTTCCGCCGGCGCCGGTTCCGGGACCCCGCCGTATTCATTCCTGTCTCGCAGAGTCGGATGCAAAAGGCTCGCAGGTTCGGGA
>CAYOSS010000054.1:0-12765 GCA_964406705.1 uncultured Eubacteriales bacterium | reverse complement strand
GCTTGTCACCGCGCCGGAGGGCACCACCCTCAAAGAGGCGAACGACATCATCTGGGACCACAAGCTGAACTCGCTGCCCATCGTTGACGGCGAGGGACGGTTAAAGTACTTCGTCTTCCGCAAGGACTACGCGGAGCATAAGAACAACCCGTTGGAGCTGTTGGACAGCAACAAGAGCTACACCGTCGGCGCGGGGATAAACACGACCGACTACGAGGAGCGTGTTCCGGCTTTAGTGAACGCGGGCGCGGACGTGCTATGCATTGACTCCTCGGAAGGCTACTCATGCTGGCAAAAGAAGACGCTTGACTTCATCCGCTCGCGCTACGGCGACAGCGTGAAAGTCGGCGCGGGGAACGTGGTCGACCGCGACGGGTTCCTATTTCTCGCGGAGGCGGGCGCGGATTTCGTGAAGGTCGGGATCGGGGGCGGCTCCATCTGCATCACCCGGGAGACGAAAGGCATCGGGCGCGGGCAGGCCACCGCTCTGATAGAAGTCGCCGCCGCGCGGGACGAGTACTTCACCAAAACAGGGGTTTATGTGCCCATTTGCTCCGACGGCGGCATAGTCCACGATTATCATATGACCCTGGCGCTCGCCATGGGCGCGGATTTCCTGATGCTGGGCCGGTATTTTGCCAGGTTCGACGAGAGCCCTACCAACAAGCTGATGGTAAACGGCGCTTACGTCAAGGAGTACTGGGGAGAGGGCTCCAACCGCGCCCGCAACTGGCAGAGGTACGACCTGCGCGGGAAGTCCGGGCTTTCCTTCGAGGAGGGTGTAGACTCCTATGTGACCTACGCCGGAAGTCTTCACGACAATGTGGAAAAGAGCCTCTACAAGGTTAAATCCACGATGTGCAACTGCGGCGTCACGGATATTCCCTCGCTCCAGAAAAACGCCAAACTCACCCTTGTGTCCTCAACCAGCATTGTGGAGGGCGGCTACCACGATGTCACGCTGAAGAACACGTCCGACCCCAAGTAAGGAGGCAAAAATGCAGCCCACCGACATAGAAATCGCGCAGGCGTGTGAGATGCGCCCCATCGCGAAGCTCGCCCGCGCTACGGGTATTCCGGAAGATTTAGTCGAGCCGTACGGGAAGTACAAGGCGAAAATCGACCTCTCGCTTTTGGAGAGAATGCAGCGCAGGGACGGGAAGCTGATCCTCGTCACCGCGATGACGCCTACTCCCGCCGGGGAGGGGAAAACCACAACGACGGTGGGTCTCGCGGACGCGCTCCGCCGCATCGGCAAACACGCGGTTGTGGCGCTGAGAGAGCCCTCCCTCGGCCCGGTATTCGGGGTGAAGGGCGGCGCCGCGGGCGGCGGGTACGCCCAAGTGGTGCCTATGGAGGATATCAACCTCCACTTCACCGGGGATTTTCACGCCATAGGCGCGGCAAACAACCTTCTCGCCGCGATGATAGATAACCACATCCACCAGGGTAACGAACTTCGCATAGACCCCCGCCGCGTCACCTGGAAGCGGGCCGTGGATATGAACGACAGGCAGCTCCGCTTCATCGTGGACGGGCTGGGAGGAAAGGCGAACGGCGTCCCCCGCGAGGACGGGTACGACATCACCGTCGCGTCGGAGATTATGGCGGTGCTCTGCCTCTCGGACTCCCTTAGCGACCTTAAAAGCCGCCTCGAGCGCATAATTGTGGGCTATACATACGAGGATAAGCCCGTCACCTGCGGGCAGTTACACGCGGCGGGGGCTATGACGGCGCTCTTGAAGGACGCTCTTAAGCCCAATCTTGTGCAAACGTTGGAGGGAACACCCGCCTTCGTGCACGGGGGCCCGTTCGCGAATATTGCGCACGGATGCAATTCCGTCCTCGCGACAAAAATGGCGCTGCGCCTCGGGGATTACGCCGTGACAGAGGCCGGCTTCGGGGCGGACCTTGGCGCGGAGAAGTTCCTCGATATAAAATGCCGCCTCGCAAAGCTGAAGCCGGTCGCCGTTGTTGTGGTCGCGACCGTGCGTGCCCTGAAGACGCACGGCGGCGTCGCGAAAACCGCTCTTTCGGAGGAGAATATCTCGGCGGTCAAAGCTGGTATGCCGAACCTGCTGCGCCACGTCCGCAACATTCGCGACGTGTTCGGGCTGCCCTCGGTGGTGGCGGTGAACCGCTTCCCGACGGATACCGACGCCGAGATCCAAGCGGTGGTTGACGCGTGCGCCGAGTTGGGGGTAAAAGCCATTCCCTCCACGGTCTGGGCGGACGGAGGAGCGGGCGGGGAGGAATTGGCGCGCGAAGTGGTAAGGCTCGCGGCGGAAAAGAGCACACTGCGCTTCGCTTACGACCTGTCTCTCCCGCTGAAAGACAAAGTGACCACCCTCGCCAAGACCGTTTACGGAGCGGGTGAAGTGCGCTTTGCCCCCGCCGCCGAGAAAAGCCTCGCGCGGTTCGAGGCGCTGGGCTTTAGGAAACTGCCCGTTTGCGTCGCTAAAACGCAGTACAGCTTCTCCGACGACCCGGCGAAATTGGGCGCGCCGGAGGGCTTCACCGTCACCGTGAAGGACGCGAAAATCTCCGCCGGGGCAGGGTTTATCGTGGTATACACGGGCGATATTATGACTATGCCGGGGCTCCCGCCTCATCCCGCCGCCGAGAGGATCGACGTGGACGGGGACGGCAGGATAACGGGGCTTTTCTGATATGACACTGCGGCAGCTTCAATACGTCATAGCCGTGGCGGAGAGTGGGTCGCTCAGCCGCACGGCACAGGAGCTTTATGTGACTCAGCCCTCCCTCTCCGGCGCGGTGCGGGAGTTAGAGGACGAGATAGGTTTCCCAATATTCCACCGCGGCGGCAAGGGGATGACCCCTACCAACGACGGCGCGGAGTTCTTGGCCTACGCCCGCCAGGTGGTGAACCAATACGATTTCTTACTCGAACGCTACGGGATGGGCGGCAAACGCAAGAAGAAATTCGGCATCTCCACGCAGCATTACTCCTTCGCGCTGAAGAGTTTCGTCGAAATGGTGAAGCATTTCGGCACGGACGAGTACGAGTTCGCCATTCGCGAGACGAAAACCCGAGAAGTCATAGACGACGTGGCCACCCTCAAAAGCGAGATCGGCGTCATATACCTTTGCGACTTTAACCGCAAGGTTTTAGGCGGGATTCTCCGCTCCGACGAGCTCGATTTCCATAAGCTGATCGAGTGCGACGCCTATGTCTACCTATGGAAGGGGCACCCCCTCGCCGGGAACAAGTCGATCCGCTTCGAGGAGTTGGCGGAATACCCCTGTCTGTCATTCGAGCAGGGGAACGAGGGGTACTACTTCGCCGAGGAGATACTCAGCACCAACGAGTACCCCCGCACGATCAAGGCTAACGACCGTGCCTCAATCCTCAACCTGATGGTGGGGCTGAACGGTTACACCCTCTGCTCCGGGATTATCTGCGAGGAGCTGAACGGCGACGACTTCCTCTGCGTCCCGTTCGAGGCGGACGAGCAGCACCCCAACAGCCGTATGGAGATAGGCTACATAGTGAAACGGGGCTTCAATCTCTCCAAAATGGGGGAGATTTATATAGACGAGATGCGCCGCTGCCTCGGCGTAGAGTAGCCGATAGCGCAAAGTAGCCGATAGCGCAGAGCAGCTGTTTAACGGCAAGAAAAAAGCCCCCGCGAGGTTTCGTTCCTCACGGGGGTTCGCGCATATGTCACCCCGCCGACGGGGAAGTCGACGCGACGTGTCCACGCCTACTTGACTGAATCGGCCGGCTTAAAAGGTTCACCAATCTTAGCCGGCTTAGCCCGGCATAGTCGATTAGGCCGGCATCCCCGACTTAGCCCGGCTTATATCTCCGCGAAATACTTGATGGTGCGGACCATCTGGCTCGTGTAGCTGTTCTCGTTGTCGTACCAGGAGACGACCTGCACCTGGTAGGTATCATCGTCCAACTTCTGCACCATGGTCTGAGTGGCGTCGAAGAGAGAGCCGCAGGTGATCCCGATTATGTCGGAGGACACCAACTGCTCCTCGGTGTATCCGAAGGACTCGCTGCTGGCGACCTTCATAGCAGCGTTGATGCTGGCGGGGGTAATGTCCTTGCCCTTAACCACGGCTACGAGGATCGTGGTGGAGCCGGTAGGCACGGGAACGCGCTGGGCGGAGCCTATCAGTTTGCCGTTCAGCTCGGGGATCACGAGACCGATGGCCTTCGCCGCGCCGGTGGAGTTCGGCACGATGTTCACGGAAGCGGCACGGGCGCGGCGCAGGTCACCCTTGCGGTGGGGCCCGTCAAGCACCATCTGGTCGCCGGTGAAGGCGTGAACCGTGGTCATAATCCCGCTTTGGATGGGCGCGTAATCGTTGAGGGCCTTCGCCATGGGGGCGAGGCAGTTCGTCGTGCAGGAAGCGGCGGAGATGATGGTGTCCTCTTTGGTGAGAGTCTTCTCGTTGACGCCGTACACAATGGTGGGCAGATCCTTGCCCGCCGGGGCGGAAATAACGACCTTCTTCGCGCCAGCGTCGATGTGCGCCTGGGATTTCTCCTTGGAGCAGTAGAAACCGGTGCACTCGAGCACCACATCGACGCCTATCTCTTCCCAAGGCAGGTCGGCGGCGTTCTTCTCCGCGTAAATCTTAATGGTCTTGCCGTTTACGGTGATGCTGTCCTCGCCAGCGGAGACGGTGTCCGCAAGAGAGTAGCGACCCTGCGCGGAGTCGTACTTCAGCAGATGTGCCAACATCGCGGGGCTTGTAAGATCGTTAATCGCGACGATCTCGTACCCTTCAGCTCCGAACATCTGGCGAAACGCCAGACGCCCAATGCGCCCGAACCCGTTGATTGCGACTTTTACCATTTTGCCAATCCCCCTAAAATTTTGATAAGCTTATTATACCGTAATGTGCCCGATTTTTCAAGTGGTATTGTAAAAATTCTTGATTATACCTTGTGGTAATGCTATAATACCCAAAAAAGCTGGAGGGACTGCCATGCACGATTATGTATGCATTCAGCGTGTTGACCACCACGTGAGTCCGGAGGGCAGAGCGGCGCTGTTAAAATCCCTTGAGGACTATCCCGGGGCGCATAAAGGCGGGGTGATTGTGGGGGCGTATAACCCGAACTTCACCGGCCTTCCGCCGGAGGAGAGCTACCAAAACCAGAAGAAGTTTATGCGGGACATAAACGCACTCGGCTACGACTGCCAAATCGGTCTGGGGACCACGATAGGGCATATAGACGCCTGGGGCAAGGAAAAGCGCGTCCCCTACGACACTATGGTGGGGGATGACGGCACCGATACCGCAACGATAGCCTGCCCTCGCTCGGAGCGCTTCCTGCGGCAAATGGTGCTTCTCTCGCGGAAGTACGCGGAACTTTACCCCAAGGTGCTCTGGATTGACGACGATTTCCGCATCTGCCACCACAAACCGATCTCCTTCGGGTGCTTCTGCGACAGCTGCGTCGCCCGCTTTAACCGCGAATACGGTTATTCTTATGATAGAGAGACGCTTGTCGCGGCGCTGACGTCCGGCGAGGGGAACACGCGCGCCGACTGGCTTTCCTACAACCGCGCGGCTATGACCAACGTGCTGCGGGTTATCACCGACGCGGTCCACGAGGTGAGCCCGGATATCTCCATGGGCCTGATGCAGGTAAACCCGGATTTTACCATTTACGGCTGCCCGCGGTACGACGATTTTGTCCGGGCTATGAAGGGCAAGAACGGCACCGTGTGGTTCCGCCACGGCAGCGGAGCTTACGGGGACTCGGACATCGCCGAGATAATAGCCAAGAACGTCTCGATAGGCCGCCTTTGCGCTATGACGGAGGGCGAGGGTGTGGTCAACGTCACGGAGGAGGTCACCTGCCCCTACACAAAGCGGCAGAAATCAATGCGCGTCACCGTGATGGAGGCCGTGATGAACTTGGGGGTCGCCGGCGCGGACGGCATTACGGACGAGGCGATAAAGCCCAACCTGTTGGAGCAGTTGGGTCCCAAATCAATCGTCGCGGAAATGCACAGGCAGTACCCGTATCTCTCTACTCTGCGCGGGCTCTTAAAGGGCAAGACTCAGGTGGGGATTTACCCCTACTTCTCGCCGGATCTGTGGGTGTACAACGACAGGAAGGACACCCTCTCCGGGATGAACGATCTCGGCTCTATGGACTGGCTGAACTTGTTCTACCTCGGGATCCCGTTCACTTTCAGGGAGGCTGGCGCCAAAACCATACTCTTCAGCGGCAAAACGGTCCGCGCCATGCCCCGCGAGGAGCTTGAGCGCTGGATGTCGCGCGGGGTCTACGCGGACGGCACCTCCGCTATGGAGATAAACCGCGTATTGGGCGGCACGCCGACCGGCGTTAAACACTTCCCCCGCGAGCACGAGGCTCTTCACGCTTTCGGTCTCGGAGAAAAGTTCACCTCTCACCCACTAAACAAGGAGCACGCCGGATTTTCCCGCGCGGATACCTGGTTTATGGCGGAGGTGGGCACGGCCTGCGTCGAGTCCGCCGGAGCGGATGTACTCGCTTACAGCCTCTTCGACGACGAGGCGGCGGAGGGAATAGTGGGCACGGCGGTGTACGAGAACCCCTACGGCGGGCGAAACGCGGTATTCGACAGGGGCGCTTGGGGTGAGGATATTCTAAGCGTCGCCAAATCCGAGCAAATCAAGAATACCCTCGACTGGCTGTGCGGCGGCGCTATGCCCGTCCGGGTGGATACCGACTGCAAAATGGGCGTTTCCGCGTGGGACAGCGGGGACGCGGCTGAGCGGGTAGTCGTGCTTTACAACACAGACTTCGACGATGCCGTCGACGCCGTGCTGACGCTGGACGGCGAGTACTGCGGCGAGTTCCAGACCCCGGACTTGGAGTGGACGTCTCTGGGGCGGGGGAGACGGTTCACATTGCCGAAAATCCCCGCCTGGACGACGGCGGTGCTGCGTTTCACAAAATAGCGGCCCCGCCAGCGAGGGCAAATAAAGAGCCGAGGAGAGTACCCCGGCTCTTATTTTATGATAATACCGCAAATGACGGACAAAACCGTCAGGCGGTCACACGGTGATGCGGTCTTTTGGTAACGGTGCCGCGTATCGTCTAATGGCTGACGGGTTATTGAGCCGGGCGGAGCGCGTCCCAGAGAGCCTTGTCAAACTCAGGGTAACGCTTTCGCAGGGAAAAGGGTCTGCCCGAGGTGTCCACAAAGCAGTTTTGCGACTCTCCCGTGGCGAGGCGCTCACCCGTGGCGGCGTTCGTCATCGTGTAGGATATCGCCACCCGCGCCCCGGTGTAGCCGGTGACGGCAAGCTCCACCGCGACGGTGTCGCCGTACCTCGCGGGACTTATGTATCTGCAGGAAACGCTTATCACCGGGGAGCCGCACCCCATCTTTTCAAACTCGGTGTAGCTGAAGCCGATCTCCTCGAGCAGCGCGGTCCTCGCCTCCTCCATCCAGCGTATGTAATTGGAATGGTGGACGACGCCCATCTTGTCCGTCTCGTAGTACTGCACCTTATGCGAATATTTCATCGTCAATTCCCGGACGCCTTTCTCGTTTCACGTTTAGCCTCGGCGAGGAGCAGCTTAATTCTGTTTAGCTGGTTGACCTCGCTCGCGCTGGGGTCGTAATCCACCGCGACGATGTGCGCCCCGGGGTAGGCGACCTTCATTCTCCCCATAACGCCCTTGCCGACAATGTGGTTGGGCAGGCAGGCGAAGGGCTGCGCGCATATGATGTTATTTACCCCGGAGCGAATCAGCTCAGCCATTTCTCCGGTGAGCATCCAACCCTCGCCGTACTGGTTGCCCTTTGAGAGGAACGGCTCGGCAAGCTCCGCCAACTCGTCTATCGACGCGGGTACGCCGAACTTTCCGCAGTTCTTAAGGGCGCTTACCGCGGGACGCCGAACGTTTTGCAGGAACTTCAGCGCGGCGCCGGAGAGAGCTGCCACTGTTTTGCTCGTCCCTAAGTGATCCGCCTTGAAGCGTGCGTTGTACATGCAGTAATCAAGAAAGCCGAAGAAGTCCGGCACGGTGACCTCCGCCCCCTCGCTTTCGAGCAAATCCACCAAGTGGTTATTCGCTACCTCCATATACTTTACTAAGATTTCCCCCACAATGCCGACGCGGGGCTTCTCTAATGTGTCGTCAATCCGGAACGCGGCGAAATCGTCCACGATCCCCTCGCACAGGCCCTTGTAACCGTAATCGCGGGTCTGCCCCGTGAGGTCCCCGACGCACCGGGCGACCCACTTTTTGTACAGTTCGTTCGCGCTGCCAGGCACCGCCTCGTAGGGGCGCACCCGGTAGAGGCAGCGCATCAGCAGATCTCCGCAGCATATAGCCCTCACAGCCGCGAGCAGGGCTTTTGGAGTGACCTTGAAACCGCTGTTCTTCTCCATACCGTTAAAATTCAGCGATATGACGGGGATATACGAGAGGTTCGCCTTCTCCAGCGCCCGCCTGATAAAGCCTATGTAGTTGCTCGCGCGGCAGCACCCGCCAGTCTGTGTCATAAGGATCGCGAGGCGGTGGGTGTCGTATTTCCCGGAGAGTACCGCCTCCATTATCTGTCCCACCATAGTGACCGAGGGCATACAGGCGTCGTTGTTCACATAGCGTAGCCCCGTCTCCACGGCACTGTGAGTGCCGCCCTCCAATATTACCGCGTTGATCCCGTAAGCGCGCAGCACCGGCCCCAAGATCTCGAAGTGAATACGGCTCAGCTCCGGCGCGAGAATGGTGTATCCCTCCCGGCGCATCTCGTCAGTGAACTCCACCCGCCGGTACGCCGGGGTCTGTTTGGCGCAGGCGAGCCCCTTCCGTTCGCGCATCTTGGAGGCGGCGAGCAGGCTCCTCACGCGTATTCTCGCGGCGCCGAGGTTGCTCACCTCGTCTATCTTCAGCACCGTGTAGAGCTTGCCGCTGCGCTCCAAAATCTCCCTCGTCTGGTCCGTCGTGACCGCGTCCAGCCCGCAGCCGAAAGAGTTCAGCTGAACTAACTCCAAGTCGTCCCGCCCGCCGACAAACTCCGCCGCCCCGTACAGTCGGGAGTGGTACACCCACTGATCCACCACCCGCAGCGAGCGCGGTGAGGCGTAATCGGCGGGAACGCTGTCCTCGGTAAACACGTACAGTCCGTACCCGGCAATCATCTCCGGGATGCCGTGGTTGATTTCCGGGTCGATGTGATAGGGTCTTCCCGCGAGGACGATGCCCCGACCGCCCTCTTTCTCCATTTGAAGCAGGGCGCGTTCGCCCTCGGCGCGTATATCCGCCTTTGCCTTCTGCTGCTCTCTCCAGGCCGCCGCGACCGCCGCTCTGGTCTCGGACGGCTGAATGCCCCACTCCTTCTCGCAAAACTTGGCCAACTCGTCCGCCGCGGCCTTTTCACTCGTCATCGCGAGGAACGGGTGGAGGATTTTCACCTTGCCGCCCGCTATATCCTCCACGTTGTTGCGGATGTTCTCGGGGGTGCCTATCACCATTGGGCAGTTAAAGCGGTTCTGCGCCGCGTCGTACTCCTTATGCTCGTAAAAAACGCTCGGGTGGAATACGGTCTTGACGCCGCTGTCGATCAGCCAGCGTATCGCACCGTGCGCCAGCTTCGCGGGATAGCATTCCGACTCGGAGGGTATGCTTTCCATCCCGGCGGAGTAAATCTTCCTGTCAGCGAAGGGCGAAAGGACCACGGAGAAGCCCAATGTCTTGAAGAACGTCGCCCAAAACGGGTAATTCTCGTAGATGTTGAGCACTCTGGGAATCCCGATAACCCCGCGCGGGGCGTCGGCGGGGGAGAGAGACCGGTAGTTAAAAATCCGCCGCCGCTTGTACTCCACGAGATTCTCACCCTTCTTAACGGCGGAGGAGTTGCCCAAAGGCTTCTCACAGCGGTTGCCGCTGATCCGTCGCTTGCCGCCGGGGAAGATGTTTACCGTGAGCATACAGTTGTTGGCGCACCCTCCGCAGCGGGTCGTTTTAGTCTCGTGGGTGAGCGCCGCGGCGTCGCGGAAGGAGAGCGTAGTGGTGGGCTGCCCCGTATAGCGGTCCCTCGCGAGCAGCGCTGCGCCGAAAGCGCCCATTATCCCGGATATATCGGGGCAGACAACCTCCCGCCCGGCGATCTTCTCCAAGACCCGGAGCACAGCCTCGTTGCGGAACGTCCCGCCCTGCGCGACAATACGGCTGCCGAGCTCCGCCGCGTCGGTCATACGAATAACCTTGAAGAGCGCGTTCTTGATCACGGAGTAGGCGAGTCCCGCCGAGATGTCCTCCACTGGGGCGCCCTCCTTTTGCGCCTGTTTGACGTTGGAATTCATAAACACGGTGCACCGCGTCCCGAGATCCAGCGGGTGGCGCGCCAAAATCGCCCGTTTCGCGAACTCTTCGCTGCTGAGCCCCAAAGAGTTGGCGAAGTTTTCCAAAAACGAGCCGCACCCGGAGGAGCAGGCCTCGTTCAGCAGCACGTTATCGACGCACCCGTCGCGGAGCTTGACGCACTTCATATCCTGTCCGCCGATGTCAAGCACACAGTCCGCCGCCGGGTCAAAAAACGTCGCCGCGGTGCAGTGAGCGACGGTTTCCACTTCGCCCTCGTCCAGCCCGAAGGCGGTCTTCATCAGGTCCTCCCCGTACCCCGTGGCGCAGGAGCGGGCTATCCGGGCTTTTTCGGGTAACAGCCGCTCCATCTCGGCGAAGGCTTCCTTGGCAGTCGCTACGGGGTCGCCGCCGTTGTTCTTATAAAAAGAATAGAGCAGGTTCCCCTCGCCGTCTACGAGCGCGGCTTTGGTCGTGGTGGAGCCGGCGTCTATCCCTAAAAAGCAGTCCCCGGAGCAGTCCTCTATAGGCGCGCGTTTCACCCTGTCGCGCGAATGCCGCTCACGGAACGCGGCGTAGTCCTCCTCGCTCTCGAACAGCGGCTCTAAGTACTTTGAGCCCGTCTCCTCGTAAACGCCGCTATCAAGTTTGTCTAACAGCGACTGTAAAGATACCGGCTTTTCCTCGGCCGACGAGAGAGCGGCTCCCAGCGCGGCGAAAAGATGAGAATTCGGCGGGTCAACCGTGTTTTCCGGGGTAAGCCCGAGAGTACGGACAAACGCCTTCTTCAGCTCCGGGAGAAAGTGCAGAGGACCGCCCAGAAACGCGACCTTCCCCCTTATGGGCTTGCCGCAGGCGAGGCCCGATACCGTCTGATTTACCACGGCGGCAAAAATGGACGCCGCGAGGTCGGGGGTGGTAGCGCCCTCGTTTATCAGCGGCTGGATGTCGGATTTGGCGAATACTCCGCACCTCGCCGCTATGGGGTATATAACCTTGCTGCGCGACGCAGCCTCGTTCAGGCCCGCCGCGTCCGTCTGCAACAGGGACGCCATTTGATCTATGAAGGACCCGGTCCCCCCGGCGCAGATGCCGTTCATTCTCTCGTCCAAACCGCCCGCGAAGTATATGATTTTAGCGTCCTCGCCTCCGAGCTCTATGGCGACATCCGTGCCGGGGGCCTCGCGCTGCACTGCCGTAGCGACCGCGACAACTTCCTGCACGAAGGGCACTTCCAAGGCTTTGGCAAGCTGTATGGAGCCCGACCCGGTGATCCCGACCCTCGCTTCTATATTGCCCAACCGCTCCCGGGCGCCGGTAAGCAGCCTCGAAAGCTGCCGCCTGGTCTCGGCGTGGTGCCGCGAATAATCCTCGTACACTATGTTGCCCGACAAATCGGTTATAACTATTTTCACCGTGGTAGAGCCAACGTCTATCCCGGCCAAATATTCCGCCATCGTAAGACCCCCTTGATACAAACCCTATTTTACGCCAAAAAGGCGGTTTTGTCAAGCTCCCGCGGCGCGCCGGGCGACGTCAGAGCCTGCCAAGACGACCCGACTCCCCGCTGTTTCGCGCTTAAACGTTGACAAACCCCCGCTCGGTATGCTATTATATTATGCGTCAAACACTAACGGTAACACCGCCGCGCGGCGGCAACTGATACGGGAGGTTTTGCTATGGTGTGTCCTAATTGCGGGAGAGAGCTTCCGTACGGCGCGACATATTGCCTGTTCTGTAATATCCCGGTGGACAGCACCGATCCGCCCGCGTCCTCCGAGCCCACGCGCGTGATGCGCCCCGTGACGGACGAGACGGGTCCTGAAGGGGAGCCGCCCGAGCCGCCCGTTAAGCTCCCCAAAAAGGGCGATGACGGGCGGGAAGGCAAAAAAGTTGATAAGAAAAAGGTGCTATTTTACGGTAGTATCGCGGCGATCGCCGTTGCTATGCTGCTGATAATCTTTATCATTGTACGAAGCATTATATCGATGAGCGGGGACAGCTCCGGCCAGCGATCCTTCCCCACCGGCAACCACGGCTCGTATAACGGGCAGTTCTCGGAACCGGAATTCGCGACTCCTTCCAGGATCCCCTCGTCCGAGCCGCAGTCCTCCAGCTCAAAGTCAAGCAGCTCATCGGAAACCTCCTCTTCCGACAGCTCCGATGACAGCTCCACCGTGTCCTCGCGCCCGAAGCCGGTCGTAAACCCCGCCGACACATACTATGGCACGCGCTACTCCGTGTTGGAGGACACCTTCGGTGAGCCGACCAAATCCGGGAATATGTTCACTTTCCCCGACTGCCCGTACCAGTTCGGCTTCGGATCCTCTTCGCCCTCCGCCGGGGACACGGTAGAAACTATTCGCGTGAACAGCGGCAGGGTAAACTCATCGATTACAATCGGAACAACCACATACTCACAGATTATGAACGCCAAAAAGGAAAACTACGACTGGAACGATAGCGAG
>CAYOSS010000053.1:0-12770 GCA_964406705.1 uncultured Eubacteriales bacterium | reverse complement strand
TCACGCTTTAGCGCGGAAACGAGCGATATGGAACTTGCGACGACGAAGCCGCGCCCGTCGGCGAAGAGAAGAAAAGCGGACATCGTTCCCCAGCCCAGCTGGGAATGAAGCCGAGCGCGTCCGGTGGACGAAACAGCGAAGGCTTCATCCCGGCAGCGGTCGGCGAGGCGCCGCGCCGGGGGCGAGCGACGAGCCGGGCACCGCAAGGTGGGCAAAAGGCCCTCCAAAGCTGAAAGCCCTCAGTCATCGCGGCATACCCTGCGCAGCGAAAAGAATCCCCGGCGCCGGGCGGCGCTAATCCGCCTGCACCGCCGAGCTATCCCACGCAGTGAGCCAACTCTCCCGGAAAACGGAGCCCCCGCCTACCCCGCGGCCCCGCCTACTCGGGGCCGCTCCGATTCTTCCTCGCCTGAAGAAAGCTCTCCAAAATAAGCGCTGCCGCAAGGGAGTCCACGTTGTCACGCTGCTTCCGGCCGCGGGTGCCGGCGGCCCTCATCTCCCGGCTCGCGAGGAGGGTGGTGCAGCGCTCGTCCCAAAGGGTGACGGGAACGCCCGCCGCCGTCTCGATTTCCCGGGCGAGCTCGGCGCACTCCTTCGCTTTGAACCCCTCGCTGCCGTCCATATTTAGCGGGTACCCGACGACCACAAGCCCCGCCCCGCGCGACTTGGCCTCGCTCGCGACGGCGGCCACGAGTCGCGCCCTGTCCCGCTCGTGGACGGTCGCGACGGGGAGCGCCAAACGTTCATCCTCGTCCGACGCGGCAAGCCCCGTCCGCGCCTCGCCCGCGTCCACCGCCAATATTACCAAGAGATCACTCCTAATTTAACGTCGCTCGCCCCGGCGACGGGCGGTTTTATCTGGTTCCGTTCGCTCTCGTTTAGCTCTGTTTGACCCGGCGCGGTTACTCCCGTTTAGCGATGTTCGCCCCGGCGCAGCTACTTTCGTTTAGCGATGTTCGCTCCCGGCGCGGTTGTTCCCGTTTAACACTGCTTGCTCCGGCGTGACCATTCCCGTTTAACACCGCGCATTTCCGGTACGCTCGCCCCTATTTAGCCCCAATCGGTCCCGGCGCGGCTGTTCTTACCTAACTTCGCCCGCTCCCGGCGTTGCCGCCTCCGGTTAGCCCTGCTCGCCCCCGGCGCGGTTACTCCCGTTTAACGCCGCCCGCTTCCGGCGCGGCAGCTCCCGTTTAACCTCAATAGGCCCCCTGCGGCGAACCGGGTTCCCGAAAGCGGCGATCACGGCCGGTCGCCCCGTCGCCGCCCGGTGCTCTTAACCCTAAGGCAAGCCACCGGGTGACCGTCCGGCCGCTTTACGCGACGGCGCCCGGCGTTCCCGGTCCCACAGTAATACCGCCGAGGACCGTCCGGCGGTTTCCCACGCTGTCGCCCGGCATTCCCGCTCTCAAAAAGCGAGCCGCTCCCCTTCGCGCGGAGCGGCTTTTCGCTACATCCCCGGGTAGCGCCCCGCGTCAATCAGCGCCCTGATGGCGGCGACGACCGGCTCCTTATCCTCGCGGTAGGTGACCCCGTACCACTTGTCGCTCCCGGGGAGCACCGTCACGGTTTGCTCGCCCGTGTGAATAAGCCCGTCCAGCACCGTGTTGAAGAAGAACTCCGCCTTGAGGCTGTCCCCGTTCTCCGCCAAAAACTCCCGGAAAGCGCCTTGCAGCACCGGGAAAATGCTCGGCGTAAATCCCCACATATTCATAGAGACCACCGTGTCGGGCGAAAGCTGCCTCACGGTGCCGTCCGGCGCAGTCGAGCGGCAGCGCCCGTCTATTTTGGTGTGCTCCGTGATCCCGCGAAGGAGCCCGTTTTCGGTGGAGCAGACCCCCCGCGAGACCGTGCCGTTCTCGGTGACGGTGTCGCCCAGGCGGAAACCCACCATACAGTAGCTGTTTTTATCCCGTAAATGGCGGTAAATCTCCCCGTAGCCGGACGCCCCGTAGAAGTCGTCCGCGTTTATCACGGCGAATGGCTCCCGGACCGCGTCTTCGCAGCAGAGTATGGCGTGGCCCGTCCCCCAGGGCTTCTCCCTGCCCGCCGGGACGGAGAACCCCTCCGGCAGACGGTCTAACTCCTGATAAACATACTCCACCGCCACGCGCTCCTCGGTGCGCCGTCCCACAGTCTCGCGGAAAACCCCGTCTATGGAGTGTTTGATGACGAACACGACCTTATCGAAGCCCGCCGCCACCGCGTCATATATGGAAAAATCTACCAGAGACTCGCCCCGGGGCCCTATCGGCTCGACCTGCTTTAACCCCCCGAAGCGGCTCCCCATTCCCGCCGCCATCACAACCAACGTAGCGTGAAAACCCATTCACCGGCACTTCCTTTACACAGGCTCTGTTTGTATATTCATATCCACCCGCCCCGGCACCCCGGGGACGGAGCCGTCACTGCTGTACTGCCAAATTTTGTAATCGAACGCGCTTACGGGCGAGTCGTCCGTAACGCCGAGGCTCACATAGGTCGCGAGCCACAGGTCGTAGCCCCGCAGCCGATCGTAGTCGAGGAAGTTTTGCAGGTAGCTCTTGTAGGTGTAGTACATAGCCTTGTACCCCGCGCTCTTAATCCTCTCCAGGAACGCTATCGTGTTATCCGTGAACTGCTCGCGCGAGACCCCCGCGCAGCGGTCGGTGTGGTGCTCTATGTCGAACATCACCGGGTACTGAAGGCTATAATCCTTAACGGCGGCCAAGACGAAGTCCGCCTCCTCTACGGCCTCGGCGGTGTTTATCGCCGTGGAGTAGAAGTACACCCCCACCGGGATGCCGACCGCGGCCGCGCCGTCCATATTCTTCTTAAAATAGTCGTCTAAGACGATCTTGCCCGTCCCGTAGCCCCGGTAGCCCACCCGGATTATGGCGAAGTCGATGCCCGCCTCCTTGACCGCCTGCCAGTCTATATCCAACTGGTAGCGGGAGACGTCGATCCCCGTTTTGCTGATTTTAACCCCGTTTTCGTCGAACAGGTGACGCACTCCCGCTATCACCTGCCAGCCGGTGACGGGAGCCCCGTTTACATAGTAGTATGTCTTGCCGTCAACCTCGCGCCAACCGTCGCCCGACCCCGTATTTGGCGGCGCCGGAGCGGGGGGCTGGTTCAACGCGCCGGGATCCTCGCCCGTCGGAACGGTAAACTCGGCGGAGGCGAACAGGCTCGCTCCGCCGTATGCCACTCTCCGCCACCGGGACCCGTCCGCCGCTATGCAGTCGGCGTCGCAGAGGAGCCTTTCGCCCCGCCCGGCCTTGGCCACGATGTTGCCGTCAAGCAACTCCATAGAGGAGCGCAGGTTGAGGTGACTGTCGGGGTCTACGTCAACCCGAACGACATAAGGCTCGGTGGGGGTGACGCTGTCCGCCGGGGGAACGGTGTCCTGCGGGACGGTCTCCTGCGGGGCGGAGGCGGGAGGAGCGCCCCCCTGCTCTCCGGCGGGAGGAGTATTTTCCGGTGGGACGGCCTCCTCCTCCGCCGGCGGGGGAAGGGCCCCCGGGTCCGTCGCGTTGTCCTCGGGGGTGGGCAAATACTCCTCGCTGCCCAGTACGTCGGGCAACAGCTCCGGCGGAATGACATAGCCCAACCCGTCCGGGTAGTCGTAAGAAGAGCTCCCGCCCGACGCTTCGCCGTAATATGAGGACGAGTCGGACGGCTCTCCGCTCTCGGAGGACGGCGCCGTGGTAAAGTAGCCGCCCGGGGCGAAGCACGCTACCGCCGCGTACCCCGCCGCCAAAATCCCGAAGACCGCGCTCGTCGTAACTCTTCCGAACATCCCCCTCTTAAGCCGCATAGCCCACCTGCCTTTGCCGCGACCGATCCAAGTAGCCAGTGTTCCCACATTATACAACATTTTGAATGGGATTGCAAGAGTTTTTAGCTATTAGTTTGCGGGCGGGTGATTGGCGGCTCCGCGGCCGGGGGGATTAGCTCACCTCGCGGGGCAGCGGGGCGGTGCCGGGCGGCGCGATTTGGGGCAGACCGGGTCCGGGGCTTCTTCTTGCTGCGTGGGGCATGGTGGTGCTGGTGGCTCCGGGTCCGCCCGGCGCCGGGGGCTTCTGCTCGCTGCGCGGGAATGAAGTCGAGCGCGTCCGGTGGACGAAACAGCGAAGGCTTCATCCCGGCAGCGGTCGGCAAGTCGCCGCGCGGGGGTGTGCGACGAGCCGGGCACCGCAAGGTGGGCAAAGGCTTTGCGGGGCCGGGGACTTGGCTCCTCCCGGCGCCGGGGACTTCCTCTCGCTGTCGCGAGGTTGGTTTTCTCTTTTTCCCAGCTATGCCGGGGAATGTTGTCCGCTTTTCTTCTCTGAGCCGGAACGGTCCGGCTGTCCACCTGCCTTTAGCTTCGCCCTGTCCCCGGGGATTTCTTCTCGCTGCGCGAGGGTAGCCAATTTTTTCCCCAGCGCGGCTGGGGAACGATGTCCGCTTTTCTTCTCTGTGCCGGAACGGTCCGGCAGAAAGAAGAAAAGCGGACAGAAAAGAAGTTCAGGCGGACCGGCTTGCTCCAACGCCGAACACTTAGTGGTTTGGGGGCAGCCGCCACCTGTACGGCTGCTCTTGCGCTCGCTTCGCGAGGAAGACCCGGAAATCCCGCCGACGCCGGCTCCGGGACCCTGCCGAGGTCATTCGGGGCTCGCCGAGCCCGGTACAAAAGGCTCGCAGGTTTGGGGGCAGCTCGCCGCTATCGATTAGGGCTCGGCTCTTGCGGGGTAGCTTTTTGCTTGCCGGTCGGAGGGGGCTCGCAGATATGCAGGGAGCTTCCCCCCCGTATGGGGCGAGCCAGCGCGTTCCCGGTGGGCGAAGCGGAGCCGGAGCCCCGACGCTGTCAGACTATTCTATAACCCGCCACGCTTCCGGGGTGGGGGTTGCCAGTACCCCCGGGCTACCCCTTCGCGCCGGCGAACCTCCGGGCTCCCCCGGCAGTGGCTCCCCGCACACCCGCGAGCCGTCCCCGGTCGGCGGGCAAAGGTTTCCCGGAAGCGCCGAGCCCAAATCGACAGCGGCGAGCCGCCCCCGAACCTGCGAGCCTTTTGCATCCGACTCTGCGAGACAGGAATGAATACGGCGAGGCTGCCGAACCGGCGCCGGCGGGACCTCCGGCCTTCCCTCGCGTCGGCGAGCTTCCAAGCTCCCCCAGCACGGGCCCGCCGTACACCCGCGAGCCGTCCCCGAACCGCCAGGCAAAAGCCACCCCACAAGCGCCGAGCCCCGAACGATAGCGGCGAGCTTGCCCGAACCTGCGAGCCTTTTACATCCGTCTCTGCGAGACTGGAATGAATACGGCGGGGTCCCGGAGCCGGCGCCGGAGGCACATCCGGGCTACCCCCGCGTCAGCGACCGCAAGAGCAGTGGTATAGGTGGCGGCTACCCTCAGACCGCTCAGTGTCCGGCGTAGGAGCAAGCCGGTCCGCCTGAACTTCTTTTCTGTCCGCTTTTCTTCTTTCTGCCGGACCGTTCCGGCACAGAGAAGAAAAGCGGACACCGTTCCCCAGCATAGCTGGGAGAATTTGAAAGGCAACCTCACGCAGCGAGAAGCAGCCCCCGGCGCCGGGTGGATCCAAAGGCAGGGGGCCCGCCGTGCCGGAGCAGTGCAGAGAAGAAAAGCGGACAACGTTCCCCAGCCCAGCTGGGGAAAATTAGAAGATTGCCCTCGCGCAGCGAGAAGAAAACAACGGGAGACGAGCGAAGCCACGGCGAGCCGCCTGTCGCCATCAAGCTATCCGGCGAACCGCTACGCCCTGATAAAGGGGCTGCCGGCATCTGCCGGGCTATATACCACAACCCCCCCCCCATGTTCCCGGCGTGGGAACTGCCGATCATCGCCGAGGTGCCCCTCCCCCGCGAAGCGCGACCATCCCCCAACCGCAGCCGCCAACATTTCCCATCTATTTAGGGGTTCTCCGTCCACACCGTCCGCCGTCCTCGTTCATCACCCTCCGCCCTCCGTAACCCCTCGCTACCCCTACCGACCCCGCGAAAGCTCGGCGGAACGTCCCGGCGCGAAGCCCCCACACGGCAAAAATTTTTCAAATATCCCTTGACTTTTGCCCCCCCCCCCCCGACTATAATTAGAGGAGGATGGCTTTTCTAAAAGGGAGAATGGGGCGTGGGCCTGGCGGTCCGGCGGAGGGGCGCGATCAGGACGCGGCGGGGCCTCCGGCGCCGATGTAGCGCGACGGGGTCTGACACTCGAACGACAGTACGACGGATTTTGCTGTGACAATGCGGCGCGTCGGGTTTTGCCGCGACGATGCAGCGCGGGCGGATCCGTTTCGCCGATGGCGACGGGGTCAATCGCGAGGATGCGCTACGGCGGTTTCCGCCGCGCGGACGGCGACGGAGTCTGCCGCGCGGACGGCGGCGGGGTCGAACACGCGCGGACGCCCTTCAGCCGGAGCAGCCGCGCGGACGGCGGGCGGCGCCGGCATTCTTCCCCGCGAAAAGCCGCCGAGAAAACAGCGGGAGGGCGAGTATGGCACAGATAGCCGAGGTCATCAAATACGAGGGGGATAACGGCACCTTCATCTGGAAGCACCCGTCGGAGGATTTTAACAGCCTGACTCAGTTGGTCGTCCACGAGAGCCAGGAGGCCATTTTCTTTATGAACGGGCAGGCACTCGACCTGTTCGGGCCGGGGCGCTACACCCTCGAAACCCAGAATATCCCCAAGATCGGGAAGGCCCTGAACCGCGCCACGGGGGACGGGTCGCCCTTCCACTGCGAGGTGTACTTCGTCAACAAGACCGAGCAAATGGCTATTAAGTGGGGCACGGACAGCAAGGTCACCTACATCGAGCCGACCTACGGCTTCCCCATAGCCGTGGGCGCGTCGGGGGAGATGTCGCTGCGCGCGGAGGACAGCCGTAAGCTGCTCCTGAAGCTCGTGGGGACGGAGAAGGATCTCGGGCAGCAGAAGCTCGTGTCCTTCTTCCGCGCGTTTCTGATGACCCGCGTCAAGACCTACATAGCGCGGTATATGAGGGAGAACGCCGTCAGCATTTTTGAGATTGACGAGCACTTAACCGCCTTTTCCGACGCGCTGCGGGAGCGACTGGTCCCGGATTTCGCGGACTACGGGGTCGCGCTGGAGCGGTTCTTCGTGACGCAGGTGGTAAAGCCGGACGGGGACAGGCAGTACGAGGAGTTCAAGAGCCTGCATTTCAGGCAGTACGCCGATATAGCCGAGGCGAAACTCCGCCAGCAGACTTCCGTCATAGACGCCGAGACCAGGGCGCGGCAAACCGTGATCGAGTCCGAGGCGCTCGCCCGCAAGCGCGCCACCGAAGGGTACACCTACCAGCAGGAACGCGGCTTCGACGTGGCGCGGGACGTCGCGAAGAACGAGGCTGTCGGACAGTTCACCAATATGGGCGTAGGGCTGGGCACGATGGCGGGCGTCGGAGGAGCGGTCGGGGGGCTGGTCGGTACCGCGGTAAACGGGGCGGCGGAGAGCGTAAGCCAGCCGCCGGCGGCGAGACAAATCACGGAGACAAAGCTTTTCTGCGAGAACTGCGGCGCGGAACTGCCTCCCGGCTCGGCGTTTTGCGACGAATGCGGCGCTCCCGTCCCCGCGGACGGCAGGTGCGCGAACTGCGGCTATATCTTCCGCCGGCCCGGCAAGTTTTGCCCCCGCTGCGGGGTTAAAAGGAGCGAGCAATAATGAGCAAGCGTATGAAGTATTACCTCGCCGCCTGGGCCGTCGTGCTCGCGGTGTTTAACACGGTAGTGTTCGCCGTGCCGGGGGCGGGTAAGTTCACCGCGCCCTTCTGGATAGCCTACGCCGCCGTGACCGTCGCGTTCGCGGGGCAGTTGGGCTGCGCGGCAAAGGCGCTCGCGGAGGGGAACGGGCGGAGGTTCTTCTACAGGGTCCCGTTAATTACCGTCAGCTACGCGGGGCTGATCGTGACGCTGATAATCGGCTCGCTTTGTATGGCGGTCCCCGCCCTGCCCTACTGGGTGGCGGTCGTGGCCGCCGCCCTCGCGTTGGGGTTTGCCGCGATCGCCGTGGTAAAGGCGGGCGCCGCGGGGGAGCGGGTCGCGGAAATTGACGCCGGTGTGGGGGGAGAGGACCTTCTTCATCCGCTCTCTTACGGCGGACGCGGAAGCTCTCGCGCGGTCGGCAGGCGGAGACGCGGCAAAGGCGGCTAAGGAGGTCCTCGAGGCCGTCCGCTACAGCGACCCCGTGTCCTCCCCGGAGCTGAGCGGGCTTGAGACGGAGATTGCCGGCAAATTCCGCGAGTTCTCCGCCGCCGTGGGCTCGTCAAACGGGGAGACCGCCGACCGTTTGTCGTGCGAGCTTATATCGCTGCTGCGCGAGCGTAGCGCCAGGTGCAAGCTGCTGAAGTAGCCGGTTAGAGTGAAAATATAGCAGGGAGGGTTAATTTCTATGGCTGTATTTAAGTGCAAAATGTGCGGGGGCACGGTGGAGTTCGAGCCGGGGGCGAGCGTCGGGGTGTGCGACAGCTGCGGCACGAGGCAGACTTTGCCGCGCCTGGACGACGAGAAGAAGGCGAACCTCTACGACAGGGCCAACCACTTAAGACGCGGCAACGAATACGACAAAGCCGCGGCTATTTACGAGCAAATTCTCTCCGAGGACAGCACCGACGCCGAGGCGTACTGGTCTCTGGTGCTCTGCCGCTACGGAATAGAGTATGTGGAGGACCCCGCCACGCACGGGCGCGTTCCCACCGTCAACCGCGCGCAGTACACGTCAATCTTGGCGGACGAGGACTACAAATCCGCCCTAAAATACGCCGACGGCTACCAGCGCTCGCTGTACGAGGAGGAGGCGCGGGCCATCGACGAGATCCAGAAAGGGATCCTCGCCATATCGCGGGAGGAGGAGCCGTTCGACGTCTTTATATGCTACAAGGAGACCGACAGCAGCGGGAGGCGCACCCGGGACAGCGTCCTCGCGAACGACATCTACCACCAGCTCACCGGGGAGGGCTTTAAGGTTTTCTTCTCGCGCATAACTCTCGAGGACAAGCTCGGCACGGCGTACGAGCCGTACATATTCGCGGCGCTGAACTCCGCTAAGGTGATGATCGTCCTCGGCACCAAGCCGGAATACTTCAACGCCGTTTGGGTGAAGAACGAGTGGAGCCGCTTCCTCGCGCTCGTCAAGCGGTCGGGCGGGAAGAAGGTCCTCATTCCCGCCTACCGGGATATGGACCCCTACGATCTGCCGGAGGAGTTCTCCCACCTTCAGGCGCAGGATATGAGCAAGCTCGGGTTTATGCAGGATTTAATCAGGGGCGTCAAAAAAATCTTATGTGTCGACGAACCAAGGAATGCCGTCAGGGAAATCGGACAAAGCGACAGTGCCGAAAAAGCGTCCTTTTTAAGAAGAGCTTCTCTGTTTTTAATGGACGGGGATTGGGAAAACGCGAATGCGTATTGTGAAAAAGTATTGGATATCGATGCCGAATGCGCCGAAGCATACCTATACAAATTAATGGCGGAAATGCAGGTGAGGAAAGAAACGGATATCGGCAATCAGACTGGCACAATAGAGCACAGCAACAATTACGGCAAAATTATGTTATTTGGTTCCGATGAATTAAGGGCAAAACTTGAGGAATACGATAATTCTTGCAAATATAACTATGCAATGAGTATTTTGCATGATCATAATTATCAATCAGCGAAAAACCTTTTTGAGCAACTAAACGGATATAGAGATTCCGAGGACAAAATTGCCGAATGTGTTCAAGAGATGGAGCGGGAACAAGACGAGAAAGAAAAGCAAAAGACTGAAATTGAAAATTTGCGCAAAGAAAATGAACAACTTACAGATAAGAAGGAGGCATTAAACGAAAAACTTAAAAAACAATCAAGCTTGCCAACATGGGTGTTGACCATATCAATGTTTATGCTTGTTATAAGCGTTATAATATTGGTTGGTGCATGGTGGTATGCATTTTCACTGCATGTGGGAGCACTGATTCTCGTCTGGGTTGTATGCGGTGTAGGTGCACTTGGTAGCTTTATCGGTTGGCCTATTGTTAAGAAAACGACCAGTAAGAAAAAGCCCGTTATCAGCAGTGAAATTGATAATATCGAGAGAGCCATACAGTCAAACGCTACAGCGATTAAAAATTATGAAAAAACTATGCCTTTTCTGAACACATTCCCCGATGTTGTCGCAAAAAATACGAGTACAGTTCATTAAAATCGTAACAGATAAGGATGTGTAAAATTTATGAAAATTTGGTGTATGAATTTGAAGGACAATCGCAGTGTACAAGACCGTAATAAGGATGAGGAATTGAAGTTCCGGCTGTGCAAGGAAAAGTCCATCATCGCGATTGGTTGGTGCATTCCGGATACGGTTCACACTTGGGACGAGTATCGTGATAAGGCGGATCAGTTATACTGTGACAATAACGGGTATCTCTCTGCCGTGGGAAATTTGGAAAGAATGCAAAAGGGAGACCTCGTATGGGTAAAACATCCGATGAAAGATGAATATTATCTGGCAGAAATCATAGATAATGTTCCAGAAGTATATGATACACTGAAAAAATTTGACATTTGCGGATTCCGTCGGGTTAAGTATGTTGACTGTAAAAAAGGAAATGAGCTGACGGGCTCTTTTGCGCCGGACAGATTAAGAGTGCGGGGTACGCTGGAACAGATGCACGAGAATAACCGACTTGATACCATTCGGGACACAAAAGTATTAATCAATCAGCATAAATAAACCCCAAACGCTATCGCCCGAGCCCTCGCGACCCGCGCGGCTTTTTACCCGATGCTCCGTTCATATCACACTGCCCGCCGAGACGATCGCGCCCGGTTTCGCGTGGGTAAAGCCCCCCCTTTTAAGCGCCGTTTGCCTCCCTCAAAATATTTTCCTCACCCCCTTGCGCCGCCCGTACCGTTTGTGGTATAATAAGAGCACAAACGCGGAAAGGGGCGGGCTATGGAGGCATTTTTGGCGAACGCGTGGATATTCTGGCTGGTCGCGGGAGTGGTATTCCTGCTGGTCGAGCTTGGCACGGCGGCGATGGTGTCGGTGTGGTTCGTGCCGAGCGCGGTGATTGTCGCGGTGCTCTCGCTGTTCTGGCACAATTTCGCCGCGCAGGTGCTGATTTTTCTCGCGCTGTCGTTCGCGTTCCTGCTCGTGTTCCGCCGGCTGTACAAGAAGCATAAAGCTCAGCCCTCCGAGGAGCGGGACAGGCTGGTCGGCAAGACGGCGACGGTGGAGGACGCTGTCTCGGAAGACGGCGGGCGCGTGCTTGTGGGCGACGTCTACTGGAACGCGGTGGCGCCCGAGCCCGTCCCCGCGGGGGAGCGCGTGGTGATCGAGGGCGTGAGCGGAACCACGCTCACCGTCCGACGTAAGCGATAGGGGAGGTTTGTATGATGTTGGCTGTCATAATAATCGTGATCGCGGTCGTGGTGTTCATCCTCATAGCGTCCAACGTGAAGGTCGTGCCCCAGGCATACGCGTTCGTGATCGAGCGGCTGGGCGCGTACCGCACCACCTGGGAGACGGGGCTCCATGTGAAGCTGCCCGCGCTCGATAAGGTGGTCCGCAAGGTCAGCCTTAAGGAAGCCGTGGTGGACTTCCCCCCGCAGCCCGTTATCACTAAAGATAACGTCACGATGCAGATTGATACGGTGGTCTTCTACCGCATAATCGACCCCAAGCTCTACACCTACGGGGTGGAGCGGCCGATGGTGGCCATCGAGAACCTCACCGCGACGACGCTGCGCAATATTATAGGCGAGTTGGAGCTTGACGCGACGCTCACCTCCCGCGACGTGATCAACTCCAAGATCACCGAGGTGTTAGACGAGGCGACCGACGCCTGGGGGATCAAGATCAACCGCGTGGAGTTGAAGAACATTATGCCTCCGCGCGAGATCCAGGATTCGATGGAGAAGCAGATGAAGGCCGAGCGCGAGCGCCGCGAGAAGATCCTCCAGGCCGAGGGCGAGAAGAAGTCAGCGGTGTTGGTGGCGGAGGGCGAGAAGGAGTCCGCCATTCTGCGCGCCGAGGCGGAGAAGGAGTCCGCCATTCTGCGGGCGGACGCGGTGCGCGAGGCGAAGATCCGCGAGGCCGCGGGCGAGGCCGAGGCCATACTTAAGATCCAGCAGGCCACGGCGGAAGGCTTGGAAATGCTAAACCGGGCTAACCCGTCCGGCGCGGTGCTGAATCTCAAGGCTCTCGAGGCGTTCACCGCCGCCGCCGACGGCAAGGCGACGAAGATAATCATCCCCTCCGAGATACAAGGCCTGGCGGGTCTCGCCAGCACCCTGTTCGAGATGAAGGATTCGCCCAAGAAGTAGGCCGGTGGATGAGCGGCGCGGGTCGGGCTTCCAGTGAGCCGGTCGCTTCACAGCCGGCGGCGCGGCGGCTTGTCGGCGCGGGAAAGGAAGGTTTGCTGTGCACCCGCGAGCCTCCCACCCCAACCGGCAGGCAAGGGCTATCCCGCGGATCCGAGCAGAAAATGATTGCGGCGAGTTTACCCTAACCGGCGAGGCTTTTGTACCGGGCTCGGTAAACCCTGAATGACCCCGGCGAGGTTCAGGAGACGGCGCCGGCGGTACCCACGGGGTTGCCACGCGAAGCGAACCACAAGGGCTGCGCCAAAGGTGGCGGCTACCCCCTCACCACTCGTGTTGCCTCGTAGGAGTAACCTCAAGATAACCTGCGAGCCCTTCGGCCCGCCCGAACTTCTTTTCTGTCCGCTTTTCATAAGGGGCCCCCGCGGCGCCGTAAGGCATCGTGGGGAGAGGAGGAGCAGTGGAATGAG
>CAYOSS010000052.1:1421-12923 GCA_964406705.1 uncultured Eubacteriales bacterium | reverse complement strand
GAGGGCGACCTGATCGATATGCTGCCCGGCAGCTACGACGCCGACGACTTTTCGGGGCTGCAGTCCGGTGTGGATGTGCAGGGCAAGCGCGGCGAGGACGGCGGTCTCGAGACGGTGATCGACGTCGCGGATAAAGCCGTTTCCTCCTCCGGCGGGACTTTATCCGACTTGAAGTTCGAGAAAGTGGACTACAAAGATATATCTGCCCCAACTCCGCCGCAAGTTAAGCTCTCCAATGGCGCGACGGTTGAAAACTGCGAGTTTGCGGACGCCCGCTCGACGGGGGGCAATCTGAAGAATGTTACGGTTGAGGGAAGCGCGACCGTTCGCGGCTGCGATTTCATATCCGGGAACGGAATATACAGCACAGGCAAAGGAATTACCGGCGAACTCCTTATTGAAGACTGCACATTCGGCGCCGACGTGGATGTACCGATTAGCTTAACGAACGGCACCGTAGACGGACACGTTACCCTGCGCGGGTGCGATTTCCAAGCTTCCTCAATAGGAATTATGATCGGAGGCGGTTCCGCTTCGGTTCCGGTAATCGGTCAAGGCGTCTTAATGGAAAATTGCACCGTCAAATGTAAAATCGCGGCATATACAAACTGGATTTCTAAAGGTAATACCTTTGAGGGCTATTCGTATGTCACTTTTGAGAAGCAGAATTTGACATTCACCTCGACAGGGGACAAATTTAACTCCGAATATGCGAAGGAAAGCTACAGCGGAAAATATTATCTCTTCGCGGGTAAGTATGCCTACAACGCCAATATCACGATAGACGGCGCGAAGCCGAAAGACAAGTGGGTTAAACCCGGTCTCGCCGCGTAGCGGCACTCTGCAACCGAAGCTCGGCCCCGTCGGTCCCCCGGCGGGGCTGAACGCTGTTTAGGGGGGACGCGCCCCGCCGATATTTTCCTACCGAAACCCCTTGACTACGCCGGGCGGGATTGGTATAATAAGCGGGTAAAGAGTTTCCCCGGCGGCGCGGGACAATCACTGTTGAGAGGGCTGATTTTATGGTAGCGTTAAAACCCCCGATGGGCTGGAACACCTGGAACACGTTCGGAGAGAACATCAACGAGGAGCTGATAACGCGCTCGGCGGACGTCTTGGTCGACTCGGGGCTTGTCGGGTACGGCTACGACACCGTGGTGATAGACGACTGCTGGGCGCTCCGTGAGCGCTCGCCCGAGGGTAAGCTTGTCCCCGACCCGGAAAAGTTCCCCCACGGGATGAAGTACGTCGCGGATTACGTGCACTCCAAAGGGCTTAAATTCGGGATGTACAGCTGCGCGGGGATGCTCACCTGCGCGGGCTACCCCAGCAGCTACGATCACGAGTTCACCGACGCGGCGAGCTTCGCGGAGTGGGGCGTCGACTTCCTAAAATACGACTTCTGCTACCGCACCAAGTTTATCCCCGGGGACATCCTTTATAAGAGAATGGCGAACGCCCTCGCCAACTGCGGGCGGGATATCCTCTTCTCCGCCTGCTCCTGGGGCGCGGACAACACGCGCGAGTGGATAGGCCAGACTGGGGCGACTATGTGGCGCACCACGGGGGACATAGTTGACTCCTGGAAGTCGCTGTTCGACCTCTCTATGGAGGCTAAGAAGAACATTGCCTTCGGGGGGATCAACCGCTTCCCCGATATGGATATGCTTATAGTGGGTATGCACGGCAACGGGCACGTGGGGGTCGCGGGCTGCACCGACGACGAGTACCGGCTGCACTTCTCCCTCTGGTCCCTGCTCGGCTCGCCCCTGATGATAGGCTGCGACATACGCGAGATGGACGACGCCTCGCGCGCCATTCTCACCAACAAGGACGTTATCGCCGTAAATCAGGATCCGGCCTACTGGCTCCCCTACGACGCCAACTTCCCCGACCCCTGGGAGAAGGACACGGATCTGAACCCGGTCTACGTCCGGCTCCTCGATAACGGGGACTTTGCCATTGGCGCGTTCAACTTCCGCGACCAGGAGCTGAACTCCTTCCAGTCGAACCTGCCCTTGGAGCGCATCGGGCTGCCCGAAAGCACCGGCAAGACGCTCCGCGCCAAGGAGCTTTGGACGGGCGAGGAGTTCACCGTAAAGAACGGGATTATGCTCTTCGGGGGGCTCGCTCCCCACTCCTGCAAACTCTACAGGGCGAAGGTCGTGGACGCGTAAAGGCGGAAAAGCGGGGCGGCGCCGTAAACGGTTCCGCTCATCGCGCGGCATTCTCAGGCGGCAGGCTATAAGCGGGGGCGGGCGGCAAACTCCGGCAAGCGCGGCGCCCCCCCCCAAGAAAGGAGCGGTATATTATGGTAGCGTTAAAACCCCCGATGGGTTGGAACACCTGGAACACGTTCACCGGCTCCATAAACGAGGAGCTTATAATGCAGTCCGCGGACGCGATGGTCTCGAAAGGACTGTCAGCCCACGGCTACGACACCCTTGTGATAGACGACTGCTGGGCCTCGAGGGAGCGCTCGGCGGACGGGAAACTTGTCCCCGACCCGGAAAAGTTCCCCCACGGGATAAAGTACTTGGCGGATTACGTGCACTCGAAGGGCCTCAAGTTCGGGATATACAGCTGCGGCGGCACGCTCACCTGCGCGGGGTTCCCGGGCAGCTACGAGCACGAGTTCACCGACGCCGCGAGCTTCGCCGAATGGGGAGTGGACTTCTTAAAATACGACTTCTGCTACCGCGAAAAGATGATCCCCCCGGATATACTCTACAAAAGGATGTCGGCGGCCATCGCAAACTGCGGGAGGGATATCCTCTTCTCCGTCTGCTCGGTGGAGCCGGAAACCTCGCGCGAGTGGATAGGCCAGGTGGGGGCGGCTATGTGGCGCACCTCGGAGGATATCGGGGACTCCTGGCAGTCGATACGCACCCTCGCCCACAAGGTGGGGAGGAGCATAGCCTACGGGGGTATCAACCGCTTCCCGGATATGGATATGCTGATAGTGGGCATCCGCGGCGGCGGGAAAGTGGGCATAGCCGGCTGCACCGACGACGAGTACCGGCTGCACTTCTCGCTCTGGTCGCTGCTCGGCTCGCCCCTGATGATAGGCTGCGACGTGAGGAACATCGACGAGGAGTCCCTCGCTATCCTCACCAACGAGGACGTTCTCGCCATCAATCAGGACCCCGCCTACAACCTCGCCTACAACGCCAACCTCGCCTACTCCTGGGAGCCGGACTACGCCGAGTACCCGATTTACGTCCGCCTGCTTGACGGCGGGGACTTGGCCGTCGGGGTGTTCAACCTGAGCGATAACCCCCCCTCCCCCCACCAGTGCCACCTCTCGTTAGAGGTTATAGGACTGCCGGAAAGCACCGGCAAAACCCTCAAGATGACGGAGCTTTGGACGGGCGAGGAATACACCGTGAAAAACGGCGTCGCCACCTTCGCGGGGCTCGCTCCCCACTCCTGCAAACTCTACAGGGCGAAGGTCGTGGACGCGCGGTGACCGTCTGCCGGGAGTGCGGGAGACTCCTCACCGGGGACGAGATCGGCGCGAACCGCAAGCTGATCTCGCGGGGGGTCACGGAGTTCTTCTGCCTCGGCTGCCTCTCGCGTTACTTCGGCGTCACGGAGGAGAAAATTGAGGCGCTGATAGCCCGCTTCAAGGCCGAGGGGTGCGGGCTCTTCCCCCCGGAGACGCCCAAGGCGTAAAGGTGCGCCTCCGGGCGGCAGTCAGGACCGCCAAGGGGTCAGAGAGCGGCGCCGGGTTTAAGCGGTCAGCGGGCTGCGCAATCAGCGGGCGGCAGGCAGCAGTATCTTGAGCGATCAGCGGGCTGCGCGGTCCCGGGCTGCGCAATCCCGGGCTGCGCGGTCTCAGGCGCGCGCCCGGAGATACCGGCTTAAACAATGACCCGCTGCCCGCGCGGGAACCCCTCCCCGGGCGGCGGGCAAGAACACCGAGAGAACGGTGGGCTCGCCGGTTTGAGCAATCTGGGGGGGCGGCGCGGTCGGAGGACGTCGGGTAGCAGTATCTTGAGCGATCAGCGGGCTGCGCAATCCCGGACGGTCACTCTGCGCACGCTTAACCGATGACCCGGTGCCCGCGCGGGAACCCCTCCCCGGGCGGCAGTCAGGACCGCCCAGAGGACGGCGGGCGGCACCGGGTTTAGGCAATCAGGGGGCTCCGCAGTCCCGAGTAGTCGCCCGAGGGTGCCGGCTTAAACGATAGCCCGGAGTCAGTATGGGAACGCCGCCGGGCGGCGAGCAAAGACGCCGAAAGGTCGGCGGACCGCGCGGATTTCCACGATCGAGAGGCAACGCAGGCTTTGACGGTCAGCGGGCGGCGCGGTCAGCGGGCTGCGTGATCACAGACGGCGCGATCCCAGATAGCCGCACGGGGGTACCGGCTTAAACAATGACCCGCTGCCCACGCGGGAACCCCTCCCCGGGCGGAGGGCAAAGACGCCGAGAGGTCGGCGGGCTGCGCGGTCGGAGGGCGGCGCGGTCTCAGGCGCGCGCCCGAAGATACCGACTTAAACAATGACCCGCTGCCCGCGCGGGAACCCCTCCCCGGGCGGCGGGCAAAGGCTTAAACTGAAACCCGGAGTCAGTATGGGAACGCCGCCGGGCGGCGAGCAAAGACGCCGAAAGGTCGGCGGACCGCGCGGATTTCCACGATCGAGAGACAACGCAAGCTTTGACGGTCAGCGGGCGGCGCGGTCAGCGGGCGGCGGGCAGCAGCGTCTTGAACGGTCAGAGGGCAGCGCAATCCCGAGCTGCGCGGTCTCAGGCTCTCGCCCGGAGGTACCGGCTTAAACGATAGCCCGATGTCGGCACGGACCCGGCGCGCTCCCCCTCGCCCCCCAAAAAATGCTTGACAACCCGCCGGTCTCGCGGTATAATACACTTTACCGCTTGCCGGGGGCTTATTCGAAGCGGGCGCCGAGCCCCGCCCGGCGGCAGCGAGTCCTATTTGCAGGGTGGTAGAAAGCTTATGTTCGCAGTATTCGCAACGGGCGGTAAACAGTACCGCGTCCGGCCGGGAGACGAGATTTACATCGAGAAGCTCCCCTACTCGGAGGGCGAGACGGTCACCTTCGGCGAGGTCCTGGCTCTCGAGACCGACGGCGGGATCGAGGTGGGTGCTCCTTACATCGAGGGCGCGGAAGTCGCCGCCGAGGTTCTTAAAACCGGCAAGGGCAAAAAGATCACCGTCTTCACCTACAAGCCCAAAAAGGGGAGCGCCCGCAAGAAGGGCCACAGGCAGCCCTACAGCAAGGTGAAGATCACCGCCGTGGGCCACGCGGGGGACTTGGAAACCGCTCCCCCCGAGCCGGTCCAACCGACCGAGCCGACTGAGCCCGCCGGGGAAGCCGGGACCGAGCCCGCCGGCGGCGCCGAATAACAGGCGTATGATCACCGCCCGGTTCTTCTACGAAGAGGACGACATCACCGGCTTCGAGGTGCGCGGGCACGCCACCGCCGACGCCGGGGACGAGACGGGGATGATAATCTGCTCCGCCGTCTCCTCCGCCGCGTATATGACGGCGAACACGCTCACCGAGGTGGTGGGCGCGGACGCCGAGGTCGAGGCGGACGACGGCTTCCTGCGGCTGCGGCTGACGTCGCGGGTGGAGGCGTCTCAGGCGGTGTTGGAGGGCTTTTGGCTGCATATGCAGCAGTTGGCGGAAGAATACAAGGGTAGAATTAAGCTGTTATCGGAGGTCTAATATTATGCTTAAAATAAATCTGCAGCTCTTCGCTCATAAGAAGGGAATGGGCTCCACCAAGAACGGGCGCGACAGCGAGTCCAAGCGGCTGGGAGTGAAGCGCGCGGACGGGCAGTTCGTCCCCGCGGGGAACATCATAGTGCGCCAGCGCGGCACCCACATTCATCCGGGCGAGAACGTGGGGCTCGGTTCCGACGACACCCTCTACGCCCTCGTGAGCGGTCGGGTGAAGTTCGAGCGGCTGGGTCGCGACCGCAAGAAGGTCAGCGTCTACGCGGAGTAGCGGGGTCCGCCGCGCCACGCGGGCAGCCGTCCGCCGCGCGGTAACACTGTAAGCGCGACCCTCACGGGGGACCCTCGCGCGGTTGCAGTAACGGGTCGCCTTAGTCGTAACCGTTGCGGAGGAGCGTCGCGCGGCTGTAGTACTGGGTCGCCGTAAGCGTGACTGTCGCGCGGTTGCAGTATCGGGTCGATTTAAGTGTAACCCTTGCGGGGAGCGTCACGCGGTGCCGTGAGGGGTCGATTTAAGCGTAACCCTCGCGGGGGACCGTCACGCGGTGCCGTGAGGGGTCGACTTAAGCGCAACCCTCGCGCGGTTGCAGTAACGGGTCGACTTAAGCGTAACCGCCGCGCGGTGCTGTCATAAGGCAATACCGCGAATGCACCGGCGGTGTCCCCGCAAAGCGGCGTCGCGAGTGAGCCAGCGGTATCCCCGCAATGCGGTGCCGCGGATGCCCCGGCGTCAGTCACGCCGCGAATAATACCCGGAGCCGCGGCCGCTCAACCGGCGGTGTCGCCGCGGATCTTTTTGCCCGGAGATGTCCCTCCGGGCTTTCTTTTCCCCTCCGGCAGCCGGAGAATAGAAACAAAAGTTTCGGTCCGCGGAAAAAAACTGTTAAATGCCGGCAATAGAGTCTGTATTATATCGGCAATACGACCCCGCGTCTTGAGGGGCGTTGCCTATGAAAGGAGCGCGCGGCGATGTTCGCCGATACAGCGAAAGTGACACTGAAAGCCGGGGACGGCGGCGCGGGAGCGGTCTCGTTCCGCCGGGAAAAATACGTGGCGGCGGGCGGTCCCGACGGGGGCGACGGCGGGCGCGGAGGAGATATATACCTCGTCGCGGACGAGCGGGTCTCGACGCTCTCCGATTACCGCCGCAAGCGGGTGTTCCGCGCCGGGAACGGCGAGCCGGGCTCCGGCAACCGCAGGGCGGGCCGCGCCGGGGAGGACCTCATCCTCAAAGTCCCGCGCGGGACGCTCGTGCGCGACGCCGGGACGGGGCGGGTGGTAGCGGATATCTCGGACGAGGGGCCCGTCTTAGTGGCGAAAGGCGGCGCCGGGGGCAAAGGCAACGCGCGCTTTGCCACGCCGACGCGGCAAGTCCCCCGCTTCGGCAAGGCCGGCTCTCGGGGCGAGGAGTTGGAAGCGGCGCTCGAGGTAAAACTCCTGGCGGACGCGGGGCTGGTGGGGCTGCCGAACGCCGGAAAATCCTCTCTGCTGCGCGCGGTGAGCGAGGCGCGGCCCAAGGTCGGCGACTACCCGTTCACGACGCTCTCCCCCGTGCTCGGCACGGTGACCGCCGGCGACGGGACTTTTGTTTTGGCTGATATACCGGGGCTCGTGGAGGGAGCCGCGGGGGGCGCGGGACTGGGCCACGACTTCTTAAGGCACATAGAGCGGTGCCGGGCGCTCGTACACGTGGTGGACGTCTCGGCGGAGGACCCCCTCGGCGATTTCAGACTTATCAACCGGGAACTCTCGGCCCATCTCCCGGAGCTGCCCGAGCGCCCTATGTTGGTCGCGGGCACTAAGACGGACTTGGCGGACGGCGCTAAAGTATCCGCCCTCTCGGAGGAGTTTGCCCGGATGGGGTACCGCTTCTTCCCCGTCTGCGCCCCCGCGGGGAAGGGCACGGGCGAGCTGATGGCGGCGCTCGGGGGCCTGCTCGCGACGCTGCCGCCCGTCAAGAGCTACGAAGCCGAAGCCGCGCCGGTAAGGCTCCCGGAGACGGGGGTGCGCGTCACTAAGACGGCGGACGGGTTCACGGTGGAGGGCGAAGCCTTGCGCTCGCTGTTGCGGTCCACCAACCCCAACGACGCCGAGCAGATGAGGTACTTCCAGCGGGCGCTGGAGCGCTCCGGAGTAATCGACGCGCTGCGGGAGGCCGGCGTCAGGGAGGGCGACACCGTCCGCGCCTACGGGACCGAGTTCCAATACGTGCCGTAATATAATCGGTTGCCGACCGGCGACCGGCAGGTTTCGGCGCCGCTCCCGGGGGCGGGGGGTTGGTTCTCCGCTGCGAGGAGGGGCTTTGTGATGCCGGAGGCTCCGGCTCTACCCCATTCCGCTTGCTTCTTCTCGCTGTTACGAGGAGGCTTTGTGACGCCGCTGGCTTACCTGGCTCCGCCCGGCTCCGGGAGCTGATTCCGGCTGCGAAGGTAGCTTTGCGATGGTGGGGACTTTGGCTCCGCCCGGGTCCGTTGCTTTCTTCTCGCTAACGCGGGGATAGCTTTCCAATTTTTCCCAGCTGGGCTGGGGAACGATGTCCGCTTTTCTTCTCTGTGCCGGAACGGTCCGGCAGAAAGAAGAAAAGCGGACAGAAAAGAAGTTCAGGCGGACCGGCTTACTTTTACGCCGAACACTAAGAGGTTAGGGGGTAGCCGCCACCTATACCGTTGCTCTTGTGGTCGCTAACGCGGGGGAAGCCCGGAGGTACCCCCGGCGCCGGCTCCGGGACCCTGCCGTATTCATTCGGGGCTCGCAGAGTAGGATGCAAAAGGCTCGCAGGTTCGGGAAAGCTCGCCACTATCGTTCGGGGCTTGGCACTTCCGGGTAGCCTTTGCCCGGCGGTCGGGGTAGACTCACAGATATACAGAGAGCTTCCCTCCTTCGTGTGGGGCAACCGCTGCGCACCCGGCGAGCAGGGCGGAGCCGGAACTGCCGATAACCGCCGGGCTGTCCCGTGAACCGCCGCGCTTCAGGTGTGGGGGCGGCCTGTCGCCACCGAACTGTTCCGTGAACCGCCGTGTCTCCGGCAACGGGGCGGAGCCGAGCGATCCACCGGTAGCCGCCGGGCTACCCTCGCGCCGGCGAACCTCCGGGCTCCTCGGTAATGGCTCCCTGCACACCCGCGAACTTCCCCCGACCGGCAGGCAAAAAGCTACCCGGAAACACCGGGCCTCGAACGATAGCGGCGAGCCTACTCTAACCTGCGAACCTTTTGTACCGGGCTCGGTAAGCCCTGAATGAATACAGCGGGGTCCCGGAGCCGGCGTCGGCGGGACCCCCGAGCTGCCCCCGCGTCAGCGACCGCAAGAGTTGCGGTATAGGTGGCGGCTACCCCCTAACCTCTTAGTGTTCGGCGTAGAAGTAAGCCGGCGCGCTGAACTTCTTTTCTGTCCGCTTTTCTTCTTTCAGCCGCGCCCGTTGGCGAAGAGAAGAAAAGCGGACACCGTTCCCCAGCCCAGCTGGGGGAACAAATAAGCCGCCCTCGCGTCAGCGAGAAGAAATCCGCCAAAGACGAGTGGAGAAAAGCCGGCGGGGATAGCCGCGCCCGTCGGCCGAGAGAGAAAAGCGGACACCGTTCCCCAGCATAGCTGGAAAACTATCCTCGTGACAGCGGGAAGAAACCCCCGTAACAGGACGGACCCGAAGCCCCCGTTCGCCGCCCCCGCCCCCGACGCCCGGAACGCCGCGCCCCCTCTAACTTCCGGTTTCTAACAGTGAAGGCAACCCCGTCGGGCCGTTGCGCGATATTGCCCAAAAACCCCTTGCAACCCCCTTATCAATGTGATATAATACAGTCAGCGGGTGACCGCCTCGCGGCGCGTCCCGCCGCAAGAGATACCGCGCGGGTGTAGTTCAATGGCAGAATACCAGCCTTCCAAGCTGGCTACGTGGGTTCGATTCCCATCACCCGCTCCATTCCGCCGCGGGGGAGGCTCCACTCGCGGCGTTTCTTGCTATCCGGGGGCGTTTGCTAAGCCGGTTCCCCTGACTACGGGCGCTTGCTAAACCGAGTTCCCCGGCTCCGGACTTTTGCTGAGCCGGGTTCCCCGGCTCCGGACTTTTGCTAAGCCGGTTCCCCTGGCTGCTGGTGTTTGCTAAGCCGGTTCCCCGGGCTACGGGCGTTTGTAAGCCGGGGCCCCGGGTTTTGTCGGGAGGTGATGAGCGGTGCCGGGCACACTGAACGGGGCCGAGCGCTACCGGGGCGCGGACGTGCTGAAGGGGCTTATGATCCTCTTCGTGATAGTCAACCACTACGACTGGACCGCCGCCGAGAAGCGCCGGTACCTCTTCCCCTTCTGGATAGGTATGGCGGTGCCGATGTTTATGATAATCACCGGCTTCGTCTCCGCCAAGTCCTACGAGCGGCACGGGGTCGCCTCTATGGGGCGGGCGCTGTCCCCCGGGGCCGTACACCCCCGGCTTTCCCGGTACGCGGTGTCGCATTTGGCCGCCTTCGCCGTGGGGGAGCTGCTCTTCCACATAATGGGCTATCCCGGGCACGGGGCGGTGGCCACTCTTACGGGGTACTTACGCGGCGGCTTCGGGCCGGGGAGCTACTACTACCCCGCCCTGGTGCAGCTCACTCTCTTCTTCCCCGTGATATACTTTACGGTTAAGAAATACCGCTTTAAGGGGCTGCTCGCTTGCGGGGGGATGAACTTCCTCTACGAGCTGCTGCACAAGGTGTACGGGATGGGCCCGGAGTTCTACCGGCTGATGGTGTTCCGCTACATACTGCCGGTGGCGTTCGGGTGCTGGCTCGCCCTGACGCCCCGCGACGGGGTGAGGAGGGCTTTCCCGGTAATCTCGCTCGGGGCGGCGCTCGGGATATTCTACATAATAGAGGTGAAGTACCGCTACTGGGTCCCTCCGGTGACCTCGGACTGGCGGGGGACCTCTATGTGGGCGGCGATGTACATATTCCCGGCGGCGGCGCTGACGGTGCCGAACAGGCGGTTCCGCTTCGCCCCCTTGGAGCTGCTCGGCAGGGCGAGCTACCACATTTTCCTCGCCCAAATGGTGTATTACAACTTCGCCCCGGGGATGTACGCCCGGGTGCCGTCCGTGTGGGGGCGTTTGGCGGTTAATCTGGCGGTGTCGGTCGCCGCGGGGCTCGCTTTCTACTTCGCCGAGACGGGCGCGCGGGGGGCGGTAAAGAGGGCGAAAGCGAAACGCGGCGTGCCGGTAAGCTGAGCCGGGGCGCGGGACCCATACCCCTATCGGGTCCCGCCGGTGACCTCCTCGCCGAGACGGGCGCGCGGGGGGCGGTAAAGAGGGCGAAAGCGAAACGCCGCGTGCCGGTAAGCCGAGACGGGGCGCGGGGACCGCGCGTCGTAGAGCCGGCGGACTGACCGCCGCGTGCCGGTAAGCTGAGCCGGGGCGCGGGGCCGCGCGTCGTACAGACGGCGGACTGACCGCCGCGTGCCGGTAAGCCGAGCCGTGGCGCGGGGGCCATACCCCTACCGGGTCCCGCCGGTGACCTCTTCGCCGAGACGGGCGCGCGGGGGGCGGTAAAGAGGGCGAAAGCGAAACGCGGCGTGCCGGTAAGCTGAGCCGGGGCGCGGGGCCCATACCCCTACCGGGTCCCGCCGGTGACCTCTTCGCCGAGACGGGCGCGCGGGGGGCGGTAAAGAGGGCGAAAGCGAAACGCGGCGTGCCGGTAAGCTGAGCCGGGGCGCGGGGCCCATACCCCTACCGGGTCCCGCCGGTGACCTCTTCGCCGAGACGGGCGCGCGGGGGGCGGTAAAGAGGGCGAAAGCGAAACGCGGCGTGCCGGTAAGCTGAGCCGGGGCGCGGG
>CAYOSS010000052.1:0-1321 GCA_964406705.1 uncultured Eubacteriales bacterium | reverse complement strand
TAAAGAGGGCGAAAGCGAAACGCGGCGTGCCGGTAAGCTGAGCCGGGGCGCGGGGGCCGCGCGTCGTACAGACAGCGGACTGACCGCCGCGTGCCGGTAAGCCGAGCCGGGGCGCGGGGGCCGCGCGTCGTACAGACAGCGGACTGACCGCCGCGTGCCGGTAAGCCGAGCCGGGGCGCGGGACCCATACCCCGCCTACAGCCCCAATATCCCCTTAAGCTCCGCGTAATTGCGCTTCAGCTTCTCCCGCCGCCTGTCGTCTCCGGTAAGCTCCAACGGCAGGCACATTTCGAGTAAACGGCTGTAGGGGCGGCGCTTGGAGATGTCCTTCGGGTTCTTTATGTCCTCCGCCGTGAGGTTCGTGGTGACTATCAGCGGCAGACCCGACTGATAGCGGGTGTTGATAACATCCTCCACAATCTCGCTCATATAGCCGGTGTCGCGCTCGCGGGCGAGGTCGTCTATCACTAAAAGCTTGTAGCGCTCGAGCCCGTCTAAGTAGCTTTGCCTCCCGTCGCGCAGGGACGAGAGGGTCTTCTCGAGCCGCGGGAAATCGGTCATCAGGCAGGGGTAACCCCGGTCGACGAGAGCGTTCACAACCGAGGCCGCGAGGAATGTCTTGCCGGTGCCGATGTTCCCGTAAAAGATCAGCCCCTTCCCCCGCTCCAGCATTTCCGGGAAATGCTCGACGTAGTTCCTCGCTATTTTGAAGACCCTCCCTCCCCCGCCGTCGTCCCCGGAGAAGGTCATATTCCGCATATTTTCGGTCGGGAAAGCCGCCCTGCGGTACTCCGCGATTTTTTCCTCCTCGCGCCGACGTTTCATCTCCGCCTCCTCGCGCTCGCGGCGGTCGGACTCGCATTTGCAGAGACAAAAGGGGGTCAGATTCATTCCGTCAAGGGTTATCCGGCACTGCTTGGGCGTGCGGCACTTCCCGCAGTAAAGCAGCCCGTCGACCGTGTAATCGCTCTCGTCCCCGGCGGTGTTCTTCGCCGCGGCCTCCATCGCGCTTATGATTCCCTCCAGCATTCTCCGGCTATCTCCTTTCTGAAGGCGGCACCGTCGGGTGACCGCCTAAAAAAATTTGTCCCGCTCCTCCTCCGCCTCCGGGTCGCGCTCAGGTTCGCCGTCGGTATGGGAAGAGAAAATCCTGTCCAACTCCGGGTCGTACTCCTGCCCGCCGTCGCTGTTGGAGGAGAAAATCCTGTCCAACTCCGGGTCGCGCTCCGGCTCGGCGCCGGTGTGGGAAGAGAAGATCTTATCCAGCTCCGCCTCCACCTCCGGGTTATACTGCGGCTCGTAAAAGCGCCTCTCATCCTTT
>CAYOSS010000051.1:12580-12993 GCA_964406705.1 uncultured Eubacteriales bacterium | reverse complement strand
TCGACTGCGCCGACATCTTGGGCGCGTCCCCCGTGATTACCTGGGACGGCGGCATGTACCGCGACCCCGGGATGGACGGGGTCACGAAAAACGTCTTCGAGTATTATTATAACCCCCTCACACTCCCCGGCGGGGTATCCTTAAATGACTGCCGCAACGTAGTTGGCTGCTACAACGTGGGGAACCTCCGCGCCGAGCGCCTTTACGCTTACTATAATATTGAGCCCGTCAACGGCCCGAACACCCGCCGGCACGGGGAGCTTTACCGGAAGTACTTTCACCTCAACGATGCGTCAAAAAAATACATCGGGGGGGGGGGGGCGCCTCTAAAATAGGTAACAAAAAGGTGCCCGGCCTCCACGACCGGGGGACGGTTTTTAACCGGGGATTAGGCGGGCACCCCCGGGCGGTAC
>CAYOSS010000051.1:0-12570 GCA_964406705.1 uncultured Eubacteriales bacterium | reverse complement strand
CCCCCCCCCCCCCCCCCCCCCCCCCCCCCCCCCCACCCCCCACCCCCCCCACCCCCCACCCCCCCCCCCCCCCCCCCCCCCCCGCCTCAATAATTGGAAACAAAAGGGTGCTCGGCGTCCACGTCCGGGGGACGGATTTTAACCGGGGATTCGGCGGTCACCCCGTGGCGGTCACGCTTGACGAGTATGTAGCCGCCGCGCGGGAGGAGTACTCCTCCGGGCGGTACGACGGGATTTTCCTCGCGAGCGACGACGGGGGCGCGGTGGAGCGGTTCAGGGCGGAGTTCGGCGGCGCCGTGAGGTATTATGACGACGTGTTCCGCACGTCGGGGGACGTGGGGCCCCACTCCACGCCCAGCGACCGGCCGCTTCACCGATACAGGCTGGGGCTTGAGACCCTGCGGGATATATACACCCTCGCGGCGTGCCGGGGGCTTGTCTGCGGGCTGACGAACGTCAGCAGCGTGGCGCGGTTCGTCAATCTCGCGTTCTGCGGGGAGTTTGAGCGGCTGGTTGTCCTGGACCGCGGCATCAAGGGCGTCCGCCCGTCCCCCGGCCCGCCGCGCGCCGGCTCGGCGGGGGAGAGTGGGGAGGAGGAAATATGAAAAAGGCTGTTATTACCGGGATTACCGGGCAGGACGGGAGCTTCTTGGCGGAGTTCCTTTTGGACAAGGGTTACGAGGTTCACGGGATCGTGCGCCGGGCTTCGCTTTCCAATACCGAGCGGATAGATCACATTTTGGATCGCCTCACCCTGCACGACGGGGATTTGTCGGATTCCTCGTCGCTGATACGGATTATCGGCGAGGTTAAGCCGAACGAGATATACAATTTAGCCGCGCAGAGCCATGTGGGCGTGTCGTTTGATGTCCCCGAGTATTCCGGGGATGTTGACGCGCTGGGCACTCTTCGGGTGCTTGAAGCCGTGCGGATTTTGGGACTTACCGGCAAGACGAAAGTCTATCAGGCGTCGACTTCGGAGCTTTACGGCAAGGTGGAGGAGACCCCGCAGTCGGAGGCCACGCCTTTTCACCCCTACAGCCCCTATGCAGTGGCGAAGCAGTACGGCTTCTGGATCACAAGGGAGTACCGCGAGGCGTACGGGATGTTCGCGTGCAACGGGATACTCTTCAACCACGAGTCCGAGCGGCGCGGGGAGAATTTCGTCACCCGCAAGATTACCATAGCCGCCGGGAGGATCGCGGAGGGCTTGCAGGACCGCTTGGAACTCGGCAATCTCGACAGCCTGCGCGACTGGGGTTACGCCCGGGATTACGTCGAGTGCATGTGGCTGATAATGCAGCGGGACGAGCCGGACGATTTCGTTATAGCGACCGGGACACAGCACAGCGTGCGGGATTTTGCTACCCGTGCTTTCGCGGCGAACGGGATTACCGTCCGCTGGGAGGGAGAGGGCGTCGGCGAGCGCGGGATAGACGAGGCTACGGGCAAAACCGTGGTTTCGGTTAGCCCGGAATACTTCCGTCCCACCGATGTGGTGGCGCTTTTGGGCGACCCTACAAAGGCGAGGACGGTTCTCGGCTGGGATCCGCTTAAGACGCCTTATGAGGAGTTAATCCGTATTATGGCGGAGCACGACAGGGCGCGGGCTAAGGCGGAGAAACTGATGAAAGCGGGGAGCCGCTGATGTCCCACAAGATAGGCGTCGGCTACGCCAGCGTGACGGAGCTTGAGAAGAAATACGTGCTTGACGCGCTGGACGGTGGCAGGCTTTCACAGGGGAAGTATGTCGCCGCGTTCGAGAAGAGGTTTGCCACGGCTCACGGGCAGAAGTACGGGGTGATGTGCAACAGCGGCACCGCCGCGCTTCACCTGGCGCTTCTGGCTCTAAAGGAAAAGTACCGCTGGGAGGACGGCGACGAGGTCTTAGTCCCGGCGATAACTTTTATAGCTACGTCCAACGCCGTGCTCCACGCGGGGCTTACCCCCGTGTTCGTGGACGTGGATCTGGATTCCTACAATATCGACCCCGCCGAGGTGGAGCGGCACATTACCGGGAGGACCCGCTGCATAATTCCCGTGCACTGCTTCGGGCAGCCCTGTGAAATGGAGAAAATCGCCGCCATAGCGGAAAAACACGGTTTGCGGATCTTGGAGGACTGTGCCGAGGCCCATTTCGCGAAAATCCACGGCAAAGTGGTGGGCAGCTTTAGCGATATTATGGCGTGCAGCACCTACGTGGCGCATACCATTACCACCGGTGTGGGCGGCATTATGTGCACGAGCGACCCGGAGTTAGCCGAGATTTGCCGCTCTTTGGTGGCGCACGGGCGGGCTTGCACCTGCGAGCGCTGCATCGCTTCCGACGCGGACGCGGTTTGCCCCAAGCGCCTTAAATCCGAGACTGACAGGCGGTTCACCTTTGTGAGGTTGGGCTACAGCTGCCGCGTGGGGGAGCTCGAGGGTGCGTTGGGGTTGGCCCAGCTGGAGCGCGCGGACGAGATTTTATCCGCCCGGCACTCAAACGCCGCGTACCTAATCGAGGGTCTCGCCCCGGTGGAGCGGTACCTGCGTTTGCCGCGTTGCCCCGGCTACGTGGAGCATACCTATATGATGTTCCCCCTGTTGGTGCTTCCCGGCTGTCCGCTCGGACGGGACGAGTTGGTCCGGCGGCTGGAGTCTCAAAACGTGGAGACCCGCCCGATGCTGCCGCTGCTGAATCAGCCTGTATATAAGGAACTCTTCGGCGATATAGAGAAGGATTACCCCGCCGCACGGTACATCGATCAAAACGGCTTCTACATCGGTTGCCACCACGGTTTGACCCGCGAGGACCTCGACCGCGAGATCGATGTCATCAAAAATACCCTGGGGGGGGGGCCGGCTAAGTGCCCTACATACCCTTCCCGCCGCGAGCGCGGGGAGGCGGGCGGCATGAGCGTTCGCCTTCTTTCCCCTACCTGCCGCCACCGTGACGAGCGGGGGGAACTGGTGCAGTTGGTGCGCGGGGGCTGGGAGCAGGTCAATGTGCTGTGCTCCTACAAAGGCGCGGTGCGCGGAGGGCACTACCACAAAATTTGCCGCGAGGCGTTCTACGTGGTGTCCGGCAGTGTCAACCTTACCTTTTGGCAGGGACCCCGGCGCGAGGACGCGACTTTCCGGGCGGGGGACTTCTTCGAGATTCCTCCCGGCACCGTCCACGAGATGAGTTTTCCGGAGGACTGCGTGTTGGTCGCGCTGTACGACCGCCCGGTGGAGACCCCGTCGGGCAAGGACATTTATCCCGCCGAGCCGAGGAGTTGACAAAAATGGATAAAGACGCCAAAATCTACGTTGCCGGGCACGCCGGAATGGTCGGCTCCGCGATTGTGAGGGAGCTTCGCCGCCGTGGGTACGGGAATATCGTCACCCGGACGCACTCCGAGCTTGATTTGTGCCGCCAGGACGCGGTCGAGCGTTTTTTCGCCGAGGAGCGCCCCCGCTACGTCATCGACGCCGCCGCCAAGGTTGGCGGGATCGCGGCGAACGCGAGGGAGCCCGCCGAGTTCCTCTACGATAACACGGTTATGGAGATGAACCTCATTCACAGCGCATACCTCGCCGGCGTGGAGAAGTTCGAGTTTCTGGGTTCGTCCTGCATATATCCGCGCCTTGCCCCCCAGCCTATGAAGGAGGAGTACCTGCTCACGTCGGCCCTCGAGACCACCAACGAAGGCTACGCCCTCGCCAAAATCGCGGGCCTCAAGTACTGCGAGTATCTCAACCGCGAGCGGGGAGCGAAGTTCATATCTGTTATTCCCGCGAACGCATACGGGCCGGGGGACAGCTTCGACCCGGAGCACTGCCACGTGATCCCGGCGCTTATAATGAAATGCCACAGCGCGGTAAAGAACGGCGGCTCCGTTACGCTGTGGGGCACCGGGGCGGCGCGGCGCGAGTTTATCCATACCCGAGATATAGCCTCGGCCTGCGTGTTCCTGCTTGAGAATTATTCGGCGCCGGAGCCGGTCAATGTCGGTACGGGCGAGGAGATCACTATGTTGGAGCTGGCTCGGACGATAGCCGGGGTCACGGGCTACACCGGGGAGATCCTGACCGACCCCTCAAAGCCCGACGGCATGCCCCGGAGGGTGTGCGACAACGGCAGGTTGCTCTCGATGGGCTGGCAGCCCTCCGTGCCGCTGAAAGAGGGGCTTGCCGAGCTTTATTCGCTTTATCTTGAAACGACAGGGGAGTAGTTAATGTCGGTTTACCTGTTGGATTGCACCTTGCGCGACGGCGGCTACATAAACGACTGGGAGTTCGGCAGAGAGCTTTACGACGCGTTCGGCGCGGGGCTGCAGAGCGCCGGGGCGGACTATATAGAGCTCGGCATTATGGGCCAACACCGCGCCGACCACTTTAAGACCAAGTTCCGCTCGCTCGAAGAGATCCCCGTGCCCGCGAAAACCGGGAGCGCGGGGTTTACCGTTATGATGACGGGCGGTGAGTACAAGAAAATCAGCGTGCCGGAGCGCGTTCCGGGGGAGAGCGTGGACGCGGTACGCTACGCTTTCTTTAAGGCGGACGCGGACGAAGCCCCCGCCGCGCTGCGGGATCTTACTGCCAAGGGCTACAGGGTTTTCGCGCAGACTATGGCGACCTTTCAGTATTCCGAGCGCGAGCTGCTTTCCCTTGTGGACAGTGTGAACGGGGCCGCGCCCTACGCGTTTTATATCGTGGACAGCTTCGGCACACTTTACCCCGAGGATATCCGCCGGCTGTACCGCCTTGTGAACCGTGAGCTGCGGCCCGACATTTTGTTCGGTATTCACGCGCACAACAACCTTCAAATGGCTAACGCCAACGCGATAACCTTTATAGAGGAAGCCGCCGGGCGGGACATCATCGTCGACGGCTCCGTTTACGGTATGGGGCGCGGCGCCGGCAACGCCCAAACAGAGGTGCTTATGAGCTACCTCAACCGCGCCGGGGACAAGTACGACGTCGACACCGTCTGGGAGCTTTATAACAGGTGGATAGCGCCCATTCGCGAGGAGTACAAGTGGGGCTACCTGCCGGAGCAGTTTCTGGTCTCGCGGTACGAGACTAACCCCGCCTATGTGTGGTACCTGGCGCGAAAAGGCGTCACGGATTTCGACGCCGTGCGCCGCGTGTTGGAGCGCCTGCCCGATGACAAGAGGTACACGCTTTTCCCGGAAGAGGCGGATAAGCTCTTGGAGGGCGGAAATGTATAACTTCACCTACCACGTGCCGACTAAAGTCCTGTTCGGCGGCGAATATAGGAAATCTTTAGCCGGCGAGATGCTCTCTTTCGGGAAAAGGGTGCTGCTGGTTTACGGCGGGCGGTCGCTAAAGGCGAGCGGACTGTACGGCGAGATTACAGGAGAGCTCCGAGCGGCGGGCGCGGAGCTATTCGAGCTGCCCGGCGTTACGTCCAACCCTCTCAATACGAAGGCCGACGAGGGCGCGGCGATTTGCCGGGAGAATGGCGTCGATGTCATCCTCGCGGCGGGCGGAGGCTCCGTTATAGACTGCGCCAAGGCGGTTTCCGTGACCGCCCCGACTTCCTCCGACTGCTGGAGCGTTATCACCAAGCGTGTGGCGCCGGTGTCCGCCATTCCTCTTGTCACCCTGCTGACTGTAGCCGGGACGGGCTCGGAGATGAATTGCAGCTGCGTCATCAGCAACGCGGTGAAGCGCGCCAAGCGCGGGTTCTCCTGCGATTTGCTTTACCCCAAGGTGTCCTTCCTCGACCCCGCGCTCACCTGTTCGGTGCCGGCCTTTCAGACGGCGTGCGGCTGCGCCGACGCGCTGTCCCACGTGATCGATACCGCCTATTTTCTCCCCGGGGACAGAATGGATTTACTTGCCGGGGTAGCCGAAGCCGTGGCGAGGACCGTGGTGCGCTACGGCCCGGTCGCGCTGTCGGAGCCCGGCAACCTTGAAGCGAGGGCTAATCTTATGTGGGCGTCGTCCCTCGCGCTGAACGGGCTTCTCAAGAACGGGATACGCAGCCCCGCCGCTTGCCACATAATGGAGCACGAGCTTTCCGCGCTGTACGGGATAAACCACGGGCTGGGGATGGCCGTCCTCCTGCCGCGCTGGCTGCGGCATATGCTCTGCTCCGACAATGCCGGGATATACGCCGCTTTCGGACGGGGAGTGTTCGGGTTCGCCGAGGGAGACGACCGCGCGTGCGCCGAGGGTACGCTTGCCGCGCTGGAGAATTTCCTCTACGGTGAGCTCGGCTTGCCGTCCACGTTCGAGGAGGCCGGGGTCGAGGTTGACACCGGTCTTGTTACCGACAAAATTTGTGGGGGGGGGGGGAGCTTAGTCAGCTTAAAGCGGCTTATGCCGCGTGACATCGCGACCATACTCGATATGTGCCGCGTTCCGTCGCGGTACGAGCGAGCTTATAAGCTAACATGAGGGGGAGTATAATTGGATCTTGAGGCTAAAGTGCGCGAAGTGAAGTTAGAATGCCTGAAGCTTTGCGTTCACGCGGGAGTGGGGCACGTGACAAGCGCGTTTTCCTGCGCCGAGGCGGTGACCCTGCTCTACTACGAGGTTATGCGCGTCGGCAGGGAGGATCGCGCCCGGGGCGTGAACGACCACTTTATAATGAGCAAGAATCACGCCAGTGTCGTTACCTACCCGATACTGGCTGATTTAGGTTTTACGACGCGGGAGGAGATTGAGACCTTCTTGGACGACGGTAGCGTCTTTGGGGAGCACAGCAAACTCGGGACCCCGGGGACGGACTTCGCCGGGGGAGCGCTCGGCATCGGTATCGGTGTCGCGTGCGGTATGGCGTACATCGACAAGGCGGAAGGCTCGCCCCGCCTCACGTTTTGTATGGTGGGCGACGGGGAGTGCTACGAAGGCTCAGTGTGGGAGGCGGCTATGTTCGCGGGGGCCAACGCGCTCTCGAACCTCGTCTTGGTGGTGGACCGCAACCGCATGACGGTCACCGATTTTACCGATAATATGCTCACTCAAAGCCCTATGGCGGATAAGTTTGCCGCGTTCGGCTTCGAGACGCGCGAGGTGGAGGACGGGCACGACTTTGGGCAGCTCCGCGCCGCGTTCGCCGACGTGCGCACCCGCTGCGACGAGCGGCCCCTCTGCGTCATAATCAACACCGTCAAGGGCCACGGCGTCGATTTTATGGAGAACAACCCCCTCTACCACGGGGTAGCCCCCACGGGAGAGCTTGCCGAACGCGCGCTCGCGCAAGTAGGGGGGGGGGGGGAGTTGTTATAATGATAACTTCTTCCAGAGACTATTTCTTCGAGAAAATCGGCGCGGTGATGGAGTCCGAGGACATCTACATCGTCTCGGCGGACCTTGCCGGCCGCCCGTTCGACTACATCAGGAAAGCCTACCCGACGCGCTACGTGTCGGTCGGCATAGCGGAGCAGAATATGATTTCCGTGGCGTGCGGTATCGCCCTTTCCGGCAAGAAAGTGATCGCGTACGCGTCCAACCCGTTCGCGGTGTTCCACGCGTTCGATCAAGCTCGCAACGCGGTCGCGCTGATGAACTTGCCCGTTACCATTGTGGGTGTGGGAGTGGGGTTTTCTATATCGGAGTTCGGCAATACCCACTTTGTCACCGAGGACTTCGCGATGATGTCCCTTTGCCCCGGTGTGAGGACCGTCACGGTCACCGACAACTCCGTGGCAGAGAGGGCCTACGGGGAGTTCCTGCGCCGGGAGGGGCCGGTGTACCTGCGCTTTGACAAGGCCTGCGGCGAGCCGTTAGCGGAGACCTCGCCGGAGGATTACAACCGGGGGTTCCGCTATCTGAAGCGCGGTCGGGACCGTCTGGTGCTCTCTACGGGGCATTTGGCGAAGCTCGCCAAAGCCGCCCCGGGCGGCGCCGCCGTCGTGGACCTCTTCGCTTACCCGTTCGATGAGGACGCGCTTATTGACGAGGTGTCCCGGTACGGGCAAGTTTACGTTTACGAGGAGCAGCAGACGCGAGGGGGGCTGGGCTCGGCGGTGCTTGAGACCCTTAACCGCCGGGGCGTCGCCGCCGATGTCACGCTCAAGGGTGTTGACTACGGCGGGCGGTTCCCCGAGGTGTACGGCTCGCGGGAGTACTGGCTTCGCCGGTACGGGCTCGCGGCGGGACAGACTGAGGAGGAGTAAAAATTATGCGTGTAACGGATTATCTGATTAGCGAGATATATTCCCGCGGCGCGGAGGATATATTTCTTGTGACCGGGGGCGGGTGCATGTTCGTGACGGACGCCATCGCCTGTCACGGAAAAATCCGCCCCGTGCCGTGCCTTCACGAGCAGGCGGCGGCTATGGCGGCCGTGGCGTACGCGCAGCGCCGGGAGGGTCTCGGAGCCTGCCTTACGACCACCGGCTGCGGCGGGACCAACGCCATAACGGGTTGCCTGCACGCCTATCAGGAAAATACACCCGTGGTGTTCATATCGGGGCAGTGCAACCGCGCCGAGACGGTCGCTGCGGCTAAAAGCAGGGTGCGCTACATAGGTATTCAGGAGGCTCAAATCGTGCCCATGGTGACGCCCGTCACCAAGTACGCCGTATCGATCACCGACCCCGGGGATGCGGTCTATCACATTGAGAAGGCACTTTACATCGCGGAGCACGGGCGCAAGGGCCCCGTCTGGCTGGATATTCCGCTCGACGTGCAGGAGACCGAGATTGACCCCGCTTCCAGCCGGCATTTTGACCCATCGGAGCTCTCGCCCCTTAAGACCGCTCCCACCGCCGAGGAGGTGGCCTACGTCGCGAAAGCGTTCGCTAACTCGCGTTGTCCCGTCATAATAATGGGCTACGGGGTACGCGAGGCGGGCGCCGCGGCGGAGCTTGAAGCGTTTATTCACCGCAACCGGGTACCCGTGGCGGGGACGCGCCGGGGCTTCGACCTCATAGACCACGCCGACCCGCTCAACGTCGGGGTGATGGACATCAGGGGCAACCGCGCGGCGGCGTTCGCGGTGCAAAACGCTGACTTGGTGCTCGGTATCGGCGCTAAGTTAGGGCTTACGACCACCGGGTACAACTATGAGTACTTCGCCAGAGGAGCGCGGACCGTCATAGCGGTGGATATAGATACCGAGGAGCACAAGAAGGGCACCGTCCGCGTGGACAGGGTGATAAACGCCGACGCGGGGGAGTTCCTGCGGGCGATATCCGGGATTGAGGTCCCGGCTCACGAGGAATGGGTGGAGAAATGCGCCCACTGGAAAGCGACCCTCCGCGACCGGGTGAATCCCGTCGACGAGACGGAGGAGGGACTCTCTATGGCGGCTTTCTGCGAGATTTTATCCGAGTATCTTCCCGAAAACAGCGTGGCGGTCACCGACGCGGGAGCGTCCACCGACATCCCCAAGCAGTTCTTGCGGCCCGCGGCGAAGGGCTTCCGCTATATCGGCGCGGCGGCTCAGGGCGAAATGGGTTACGCCCTCCCCGGGGCGATCGGCGCTTGCGTAGCCGGGGGGGGGGGGGAGATGATTGTGTATGCTGCATAGTCGGCGACGGCAGTCTCCAGATGAACATACAGGAGCTTCAAACCTGTGTGACACGCTCTCTCCCCGTGAAGATATTTGTATGGGACAACGCGTGCTACGCGACTATTGCGGGTCACCAGAAAACCATATTTAAGGGGCGCTACGTGGGCGTCGACGCGGCGTCGGGGACGGCGTTTCCGGACCTCGGCAAGGTTGCGGTGGCGTACGGGATAGATTATGTCAAAGTGAAAACCGTGGAGCAGCTTCGGGACGCGCTGCCGGGAGTGCTTTCGGCTAAAGGCCCCGTGATATGCGACGTTGTGTGCTGGAGGGAAGAGCAGATACCGCAGTTCAAGGCAAAATTCCGCCCCGACGGCGGAGCGCCGGTGCCTCTCCCCCCGGAGGATATGTTCCCTCCCGTCGACAGGGAGCTGTTCGAGAAGGAAATGCTGATAGAACCTGTAAGGTGGTGGATTGGTCGGGATGATTGACGAATGTAGGAAACTTCGCGCGAGGATGTTGCGGCTCTCCCACGCGGGGGGAGACGGCAATCTTCAAAGCTGTTTTTCCTCCTGCGAGATCCTTTACGCTCTCTATAACGGCGTGATGAGCGGGGAGGATCACTTTATCCTCAGTAAGGGGCAGTCGAGCCTCGCGTTGGTAGCGGTGTTGGAGCAAAAAGGGGTGTTTTCCCCCGCCGAAACGGAGTCCTTCTGCAAATACGGCTCGCGCTTCAGTATGCAGCTTGACCGCACCAAGTTCCCCGGCGGCGAGGTGGAGAACTCCGCCGGGAGCCTGGGGCACGGCTTCCCCATGGCGGTGGGGCTTGCCCACGCCCTCATGCTTAAGGGCGACCCCGGGCGGGTTTACGTGCTCGCGGGCGACGGCGAGATGAACGAGGGCACCATGTGGGAGGCTTGCGCGTTCGCGGGGGCGCATAAGCTGTGCAATCTCACCCTCATAGTGGACGACAACAACTCGGTGGGGCGGATGTTGGATCTCTCGCCCCTCGGCGGGAAACTGGAGGCGTTCGGCTTCGCCGTCGCGGAGGTGGACGGTCACGACATCGCCGCGCTCGCGGAAACCCTCTCGGGGCGGCCGGATAAGCCCTTCGCGGTGCTCGCCAAGACCGTTCGCGGTTACGGCAGCCCCACCCTCTCGGGCAACAACGCCTGGTTCCACAAGGCACCCGACGCCGAGGAGTTGGAGAGCCTCATAGGGGAGGTGGAGAGCTTTGCGTAAGGCTATGACCGCGGCCGTATCCGATATGATCCGGCGCGAGGAGGATACGTCGCTCTTCTTAGTGGACATAGGGGTGTGGGCTTTCCGCGACATCCTGCGGGACTACCCCGGAAGGGCGCTCAATATCGGCATATTCGAGGACGGGATGGTGGGGCTCGCCGCCGGTATGGCGCTGGGCGGGTTCATCCCCACTGTTTACGGGATTTCTCCGTTTATAGTGAACCGCGCTTACGAGCAGCTGAAGCTTGATTTCGCCTACCAGAAGCTGGGCGGGAACTTCATCACCACCGGCGCGTCGTACGATTTCTCCACTCTGGGGTACTCGCATTACTGCCCGGAGGACCTGCAGTCGCTCTCCGGCATACCCGGGTTTGAGTTTGTGGCTCCCGGGGCGGGGGAGGAGTTTACCGCGCTGTTCGCCGCCGCTCACCGGGACGGCTCGCCCACCTATTACCGCCTCAGCGATCACCCCAACAAGGCCGCTCGCGATGTTGAGTTCGGCAGGGCGAACGTCATTCAGACGGGCTCCCGCGCCACGGTGGTGGCGGTCTCGGTGACGCTCGACGCGGTGTGCGCCGCCTGCGCCGGCAAGGACGTGAATATTCTTTACTACACGACTTTGCTGCCCTTCGACCGCGAGACCCTGCGCTCCCATCCGGGCGGCGGGAGGGTGCTCCTCTGCGAGCCGCACTACGAGGGCACTCTCGCGTATGAAATATTCGAGACCTACCGGGGCGAGCCGCTGCGTCTCAGTACAGTCGGCGTCAAGAGGGAAATAGCCCGGCACTACGGCACCCCCGCCGAGAACGACGCCGCGAACGGGCTTACTTCCGAGAACATCTCGCGGGAGCTTGACGCGCTGCTTGAATGTTAGTGAGCGGATTTACGGTTGGAGGAGTTTATGGAGAATAATATGCTTGCCGGCTTTCCGAAGATAGGTTTCGGCACGGCGGATCTTGACGAGGAAACGGCAGAACGCGCGGTATATACCGCCATTAAGACGGGCTACCGGCTCGTCGACACAGCGCCGGTATACGGCACCGAAGCGGCGGTCGGTCGGGCCGTCCGCAGGTGCCTCGAGGAGGGCGTTTGCCGCCGGGAGGAGTTAATCATTGAGACGAAGGTCAGCAACGCGGATCAGGGGTACGACAGCACCCTGGCGCTCTGCGAAAAGTCGCTCTCGCTGTTGGGGCTGGACTATATCGACAGCTACCTCATCCACTGGCCCGTCCCGAAGGACCGGCAGGACACTTACAAGGAGCTCAACCGCGAGACCTGGCGCGCTATGAAGGACTTACGCCGCGCCGGGAAGGTTCGCGGGATCGGAGTGTGCAATTTCCTCCCACGCCACATTGAAAATATAGGGGGGGGGGGGGAGTTACCTATAATAAACCAATTAGAACTGCACCCCGCCTATCAGCAAAGCGACACGCTTGTCTGGTGCCGCGAGCGCGGGATTTTGGTGGAGGCCTGGTCGCCGTTCGGGGCGGGCAAGGTGTTCCGCGACGAGAAGCTCCGCGCGTTCGCCTCAAGTCTCGGGATGTCGCTCGCCGGGCTGATTTTCTCCTGGCATCTCGCCCGGGGCACGGTGCCGATAGTCCGCTCGGGGGACGGGGAGCATATCGCCCGCGATTTTCGCGAGTGGGAGGCGGCTCGGCCCCTTTCCGACGGCGACACCGCGGCCCTCCGTGAGTTCGACACCCCGGACGGGCATATGGATTTCTGGAACTACAAACGAATGCTGCAATATTAAAAGGTGATTTAGATGAAACAACAGAGCCCGCTCATCAATAAACAACCCGGGGGGGGGGGGGGGGGGTAAAAAAAATAAACATATGAGCTCATTAACCTCGTGGCCATGTTAATCATTTGGC
>CAYOSS010000050.1:0-13486 GCA_964406705.1 uncultured Eubacteriales bacterium | reverse complement strand
AGCGCGTCCGGTGGACGAAGCAGCGAAGGCTTCATTTGTGCAGCGGTCGGCGAGGCGCCGCGCCCCAAGCGAGCGACGAGCCGGGCACCGCAAGGTGGGCAGAACCTCCCCAAAGCTGAAAGCCCTCAGTCATCGCATCCACTCCCGCGCAGCGGGAAGCAGTCCCCCAAAGCCGGACGGAGCCAAAGTTGTCAGCCACAGCCGGGATTACCCCCTCCGCAAGCTGCCGCCCGGCGACCGAACGCCTTTTACCCCGCCGCCCTGACCTCGTTTACCGTGGCGGCGGCGGTGCCGTCGGAGAGGCGCACCGTGACCCCGTCGCCCGGGGAGAGGGCGGACACGCTCCCCACCGCGCTGCCGGCCTTGTAGAGGACGGCGTACCCCCGCGAGAGGGTGGACAGGGGGTTCAGCGCCGAGAGCTTTCCCGCCGCCGCCGCGAGGCCCGCCCCTTTCTCCCGGAGTACCGAGCGCGCCCCGCCGTCAAGCCTCGTTCTGAGCGTCGCTATGCTTTTTTCCTGCCCGGCCAAAAGCTCCCCGCCGCGCCGCCTCAGTCGCAGGGTCAGCAGGTACAGAGCGGAGCCGTCCTCCCGCAGCAGACCGTCGGCGCGCGAGCCGAGCGCGTCCCGCAGCCCGCCGAGAGCCGCCTTCACCTCCCCCAAATCCGCCGAGACCAGTTCCGCCGCCGCCGAGGGGGTGGGGGCGCGCAGGTCCGCCGCCAAGTCGCATATGGTAAAATCCGTCTCGTGGCCCACCGCCGAGATTACCGGCACGGGGGAGCGGCGCACCGCGCGGGCGAGCGCCTCGTCGTTGAAGCAGTCAAGGTCCTCCGCGCTGCCGCCACCCCGCCCGACTATTACGGTATCCACGTCGCGCCGCCTGTAGACGCGCTCCAACATCGCCACGATGTCCGCCGCCGCGCCCTCGCCCTGCACCGTCACGGGGCAGAGTAGGATTTTCGCCGCGGGGTTGCGCCGCCCTAAGACGTTGATTATATCGTGCACCGCCGCTCCCCGGTCCGAGGTCACCACTGCGACTACACGGGGGAATTTCTTTACGGGGCGTTTTAATTCACGGCGGAAAAGCCCCTCGGCCTCCAACTTCTCCTTAACCTGACGCGCCGCGAGGGCCGCCGCGCCCACCCCCTCCGGCACCATCGCGGTGGCGTAAAGCTGGAAGTCCCCTCCGCGCTCGTATATGTCCGCTCTTCCCGCGCATATCACCGAGAGCCCGTCCACGGGGCGGAACCTGAGGCTTGCCGCGTAGCTCTCGAACATCACCACCCGCACCGCCGAGGACGCGTCCTTCAGCGTAAAGTAGAGGTGTCCCCGCGCGGAGGGGGGCTTGACGTTGGAAAGCTCGCCCCTTACGAAGAGGTTGCTCATCTCCCCGCTCGCCGCGAGGATTTTTTTGGCTCTGGAGTTCAGTTCGCTGACAGTGAGTACGGTTGCCGCCATAATACAATACCCCTTTATTCGTCACGGTTTATACGCGGGGCGAGACCTCGGATTTAGCCGCTTTAGCCGCCAGGAACGCGCTTTGTCACCGGGCTTACACGCTGTGCGCGGCCCCGGATTCCGCCGCTTTAGCCGCCAAAAAGGCGACCCCGCCGCGCGTTACCGCGGCCTATTCGTTGGGTGTGACCCCGTTTCACTCGCTTTAGCCGCTGACTACGCTACCCCGCCCGCGTGCCGCCCCCGGGTCCATATACGCCGGGTTAGGCTCCGGATTCGGCCTCCTTAGCCGCCAGGAACGTGACCGCGATCCGCTTTGTCACCGGATATACACGCCGTGCGCGGCCCCGGATTCCGCCGCTTTAGCCGCCAAAAAGGCGACCCCCGCCGCGTTGTCGCTCGAGTATTCCGCCGGGCAAAAGACCGCGCCCGGCACCCGTTCGAGGACGGCCCGGCGTACGCGGGAGTTCCGCGCGACCCCGCCCGACAGCACCACGGGCAGCTCCCCGCACTGTGCTTTAGCGTACCGGCAGACCTCCACCACCACGGCGGCGAGGTACTCGAAGAGGTACGCCGCGACGTTTTGAGCCGGCTCGCCCCTTGTTAATAAACTTCGGCATTGGTTCTCAAGCCCCGAGAGCGAGAACCCGCCGTTTTCCACTTTTATACGCGGGATTTTGGGTGATACGCCGCCACTCGACAGCCCGTCCAACGCCTGCCCGGCGGGGAAGGGGAGCCCGAGGGCCCCGCCGATCCTGTCCACCGCCTGCCCGGCCTTGAGGTCGAGCGACGCCGCCACCACGCGGCAGTCCAGCCGCCCCGAGACACGGAGCGCCTCCGTCGTCCCGCCCGAGAGATGCAGCGCGATGAACTCGTCTCCCAATAAGTCCGTCCGTCGAGAGCCCAACAGCGCCGCCGCGATATGCCCCTGCTGGTGAGAACAGGCGTAGAGGGGTACCCCGAGCGCCGCCGCGAGCGTCCTCGCCGTCCCCGTGCCGACCAAGAAGCAGGGCATATAGCTGCCCGGCGCCTGCCGGGGCCTGTCCGACGCCGCGAGAGCGTCTATATTGCCGGTTAACCCGGCTAAGGCTTCCTCGACCGCTTCCGGCAGGGCTTTGGTGTGGGCGAACACCGCGTCCGACTGGCGCAGCCCCAACGCCCCCTCAGGCACGGGCAGGAGGCGGCGGACATTCGATATTACCTCCCCGTCACGGCACACCGCGACGGATGTGGTGTAGTTGCTGGTATCAAGCCCGAGAGCGGTCACTCCGCCGCCCCCCGCACGACCGCGCCCAATACCCCGTTGAGGTACGCCGCGTCCTCGTCGGTTGCGTAATTCTTGCAGAGCTGCACCGCCTCGTTCACCGACACCTCGGGCGGGACGTCGGCTTCGTAGCGGATTTCGTAAACGGCGAGGCGAAGCAGCGCCAGCACCACCTTGGAGAGCCTCTCCAGCCGCCAGCCGCGCAGGTTCTCCCTGATTATTCCGTCCAACTCGTCGAGGCGGTCGCACACCCCCCGGAAGACCCGCAGGGTGTAGCCGTCGGTGACCTCCTCGCCGTCCTCCGCCGCGCACGCCAGGATTTCCTCCGCGCCCTGCCCCGATATTTCCATCTCGAACACGAGGGCGAACGCCCGCTCCCTCGCCTTTGTCCGCGTCATCCGCAGCCCCTCCAAACCTCGCGCGGGAGCTTCCCCGCCGCGCCCGTTCCGCATTAAGCAACACCGCCGGGTGACTGTCCCCCGGCTTTGCATGGTCTTGCTTTAAAATTATACCCTCCCGGCGCCCGCTTGTCAACGTGTTCTTGGGGGTTTGGCGTCTGTCGGCGGCTTCCCGCCGGGGGTGGGGCGCCTCGCCGCGCCAAGGGCGGCTTTGCGGTGCCGGGGGCCCGGTGGGTCCCCCTCCTTTTCAGGTGAGCGGACCGGGGCCGGTCCCGGAGGACTAACGGCTCGCCCTGGCTACGCCCGGGGGCTTGGGGGTTCCACTCTTTCGGGGGGAGTGGAGCGGGGTGCTCCCTCTTGTTTGGCTGAGCGGCCCGGGGTCGGTCCCGTTGGCTGACAGCTTGCTCAGGCTCCGCCCGGCGTGGAGGGCTTTATCCCGCTTCGTGGGAATGAAGCCGAGCGCGTCCGGTGGACGAAACAGCGAAGGCTTCATTTGTGCAGCGGTCGGCGAGGCGCCGCGCCCCAAGCGAGCGACGAGCCGGGCACCGCAAGGTGGGCAAAGGCTTTGCGGTGCCGGGAGCTTGGCTCCGCCCGTTCAGGAGGAGCCGGAGCAAGCTCCCGCCCCCGCGAAGCCCCCCGCGCAGCGAAAAGAAGCCCCCCGGCGTCGGGCTGAGCCAAGCTCCCGGCCCCGCAAAGCCCCCATCGCGCAGCGAGCAGCAGCCCCCCGGACCCGGGCGGAGCCAACTCTCCGCCGTCGCAAAGCTTTCCCGCGCAGCGAGCAGTAGCTTCTCGGACCCGGGCGGAGCCAAATCCGCCCGCACCACCGGGCTATCCACGAAGCGGGAAGCAGCCCCCGGCGCCGTGCGGAGCCGAGCAAGCTCCCTTCACCGCCAAGCCGCCCCGCGCAGCGCGATAAAGCTCCCCCGATCATCAGCCGGCGGCACCGTTAACACCCCGCCCCGCGCTCTTGACAATTCGGGAAAATTCTGGTATAATAACCTCAGCAATGAAAACTGCCCGGGGGGTGAGCGGCGGTGGGCGAGGCGCGGGAGTTTGAGCTCGGCAACGTGACGCTGAGGCGGCGCGCCGGGGAGCTTTCCCCGGGGGACGTGGTGCGCTTCAGCGGGGAGCTTTACACCGCGCGCGACGCGGCTCATCAGAGGTTCCGGGAATGCCTGCGGCGGGGCGAGCCGCTCCCCATCCCGCTTTCGGGCTCCATAATCTACTACGCCGGCCCCACAGAGACCCCTCCGGGTCTGCCCATCGGCAGCTGCGGGCCCACCACGGCGTCGCGGATGGACGTTTTCACCCCGGAGCTGATGGAGCGCGGGCTTTTCGCGAGCGTCGGCAAGGGGGACAGAAGTCCCGCCGTGTACGACGCCATAACGCGGGCGGGCGGGTTATACTTATGCGCCGTGGGCGGAGCGGGTGCGCTCTACGCGGGGTGCGTGAGGGAGTGCCGGGTCGTGGCGTACGCCGATCTCGGCTGTGAGTCGGTTAAGAGGCTGATTGTGGAGGATATGCCGCTGATAGTGGGCATTACCCCGGACGGGCGCTCGCTGTTCCGAGGCGTGCGGCATGCTGATTTTCCCGAGAGCGCGGACGGGGCCCCTCAACAGGGCGGAAAACAAGCTGATTCCCCTAAGAATACGGGGGAGGTTGCCTCCAAGAGCGGGAGAACGTCAGCCCGAGAGAATGAGAGGGCGGCAGCCCGGGAGGGCAAGAGACCTGTCACCCCGGAGGGCGCGGCGCGTGTATAGCGGGCTTGCCCCGGTGTACGACGCTCTGATGTCGGACGCCGACTACCCCCGCCGCGCGGAGTACGTCGCCTCGCTGTTCCGTAAGTACGGGGCGTTCCCCCGGCTGCTGTTAGACCTCGCCTGCGGGACAGGGGAGTTCGCCGTACGTTTCGCCGATATGGGCTGCTCCGTCGTGGCGGTCGACGGGAGCGCTGAGATGCTCTCCGTCGCCGACGGCAAAGCCGGGGGGCGGGACGTGCTGCTTCTCCGCCAGAAAATGGAGGAGCTGGATTTATACGGCACCGTGGACGGCGCCGTATGTATGCTCGACAGCCTCAACCATCTTGTGTCGCTCTCCGCCCTTCGCGCGGCGCTGGCGCGGTTGGCGCTGTTTCTGGAGCCGGGCTCGCTCTTTATATTTGACGTGAACACGGTGTACAAGCATCGCGAGGTGTTGGGCGACAACGCCTTCGTTTGGGAGGAGGACGGCGTCCTTGTCGCCTGGCGGAACAGTTACTCGCCGTCCACGCGGGTGGTCACCGCCGACCTCGATTTCTTCACCCGGGAGGGGCGGCTTTACAGGCGGTATCGTGACCGCGTGAGGGAAAAGGCGTACACCGAGAGACAGCTGCGCTCCGCGTTGGCGGGCGCGGGTTTCTCGACGCTCGCGGTGTTGGGGGATTTATCGTACGAGCCGCCGGGCGATACGGCCGAGCGGGTCTATTTTGTGGCGGAGAGGAGGTAAGGCGAGGTGGGATTGCTCGCTGAATGTATCGGCGCGGACGGCGACGTGGTCGCGCTCACGACGGATTCCACGGATATAGTCGCCGAGGCAGAGAGACTGCACCGCACCTCCGCCACCGTGACCGCCGCTTTGGGGCGGCTGCTCACCGCCGCTTCCCTGATGGGCTCCTCGCTGAAGGCCGGGGGAGCCTCCGTCACCCTCCGGGTAAACGGCGGGGGACCGGTCGGGTCGCTTATTGCCGTGGGGGAGAGCTCGGGCGACGCGAGGGGCTACGCGGAGAACCCCGGCGCGGATCTCCCCTCCCGCGCCCCGGGCAAACTTGACGTGGGCGGCGTCGTGGGCCGGGACGGCACCCTGTCCGTCGTGAAAAGCTTCGGTATGAAGACCCCCTACACGGGGTTTGTCCCCCTGCGCTCGGGCGAGATAGCGGAGGACGTGGCCGCGTATTACGCCGAGAGCGAGCAGGTGCCCACCGTTTGCACCTTAGGGGTGTTAGTAGATACGGATCTCTCCGTGCGGCAGGCCGGGGGCTTCTTAATACAGCTGCTCCCCGGCGCGGGGGACGATGTCGCCGAGCGGCTGGAGCGCAACATATCCGACCTGCCGCCCGTTACCTCTATGATGGAGAGCGGTCTCTCTCACAAAGATATAATACTGAGGGCTCTCGACGGCTTCTCACCGCGCTTTGCGGAGGAAAAGCGTACCCGCTACCGATGCTCCTGCTCGCGACAACGCGTGGCGGGGGCGCTGAAAAGCCTCGCTAAGGATGAGCTGCTGCGCCTCGCCGGGGAAGCCGATAAGACGGATGTCGCCTGCGAGTTTTGCGGGAAAAGCTACGAGTTTACAGGCGAGGAGCTGTTAAATATGGCGGGGGAGAAGTAACGCGCCGCCCCCCGCCGACGTATGACGGGAGGCGTTTCAGGATGGTACGTTTCTTTAAGTCCGCCGAGGGGGTGCTTCGCGAGATCCCCCAGAACGAGCCCGGGTGCTGGATCGACGTCATCGCCCCGGACGCGACGGAAACCGAGTGGCTGTTGGACAATTTGGATATACCGAGGGAGTTCCTCAGCGCGTCGCTGGACGAGGAGGAGTCCTCCCATATCGAGAGCGACGACACCGCCCGGCTCATCGTGGTGGATATCCCCTATGTGACCGTTGACGAGAGCCGGAAGCAGGTATATTCCACTATGCCTATAGGTATTATAATTACCGAGCGCAACGCCGTCACCGTGTCGCTGCGGGAGAATACTCTGATAGAGGACTTCGCGGCGGGGCGGGTGAAGAACGTCAACACCGCCTTCCGCACCAAGTTCGTCCTCCAGATACTGATGCGGGCGACGCAAGGCTACCTCGCCTGCCTAAAGAGCATTGACCGCTGCACCACCGAGCTCGAGATGAAGCTGCGCCGCTCAATGCGCAACAAAGAGCTCACGGATATGCTTGATTACGAGAAAGCGCTGGTCTATTTCCAGACTTCCCTCAAGGCGAACGAGCTCACCCTCAACAAGATAGCCAAGAACAGCTTCATCAAGCTCTACGACGAGGACCGCGATTTTCTCGAGGACGTGATGATAGAGCTTCGCCAGGCGCTGGAGATGTGTAACATCTACCTCAACATCCTGAGCGGCACTATGGACGCCTTCGCCTCGCTGATATCCAACAACCTCAACATAGTGATGAAGGTGCTGACCTCGCTGACCCTTGTGATGTCTATCCCCACGATGATATTCAGTTTCTACGGGATGAACATAGGCGACTTGGGGCTGCCGGGAGCGTCCACCATAGTCGTGCCGATACTTTTGGCGGTGCTCCTCACCGCCGGCGTCACGGCCATATTCATAGCGAAGGGGCTGTTTAAGTAGGCGGGGAATAGGCGTGAGCGACGCCGGGGCGCCCCGGGAACAGGCGGGGAGCGTCGCCGGGACGTCCCGGGTACGGGCGGGTCAAGCCGCCGCGCGGGGCTCCGTCATAGGCGGGATTTCCGTTACACGCGGGATTTTCTTTACACGCGGGATTCCCGTCACGCGTGGGATTCCAGTCACGCGCGGGATTCCCGTTACACGCGGGATTCCCGTCACAGGCGGGGCGATGGGCCGGAGCGTCTCCGCCGGAACAGTTTTGTCCGCGAGGGAGCGGGGCGGGGCCGCCGTGCCGGTCGCCCGTCAGCTATAGAGCAGCGGCCCCACGATAAAGCCGATTATCAGCGCCACGGCGAGGATTATCGCCGCCCAGCGTATCACTTCCCGCCTGACGGACCGTTTGCCCTCTCTGTTCTCCTTGTCCTCTTTGCTCAAAGCTTGCTCATCTCCTTTTTGAAATTATCGCGCCCGGGGGTATCGCCCCCGGTTTTTGTTTGCCTCTGTCTATAGCGGCGTTATCCGTTCGGCGGGGGTTTCCCGCCTTTTGAGATTGCCGTGCCGGGGCGGCTGTTCCCCGGCTTCTTGCTTATAACAGCGTCATCTGCTCGGCGGGGGAGGGGAGGCTCCCCGCGGCGGGCAGGGTGCGGACCCTGTAGCGCTCGGGTTTCCCGAGGGATCCCTCCTCGTAGAAGCCGGCGTCTACCACTTTGGCGTTCTTCTTTTGGGTCATTACCGCGACGCCTGAGGAGTCCTTGGTGACCTTTTCCGGGATAGCCGACGTGGCGACAAGCAGCATTCTCCCCCCGGAGGAGCGCAGCAGCAGCTCGCGCTCGCCCGCTAACTGCAGCACCGTGAGGAGCGGGAACTTATCGCAGTAGGCGTTCAGCAGCTTGCGGCGGTTGGTCTTTGTGGAGTACGCCGAGAGCGGGACTTTCGCGACCCGCCCGTTCTCGTACACAAACAGCAGGTGCCCCGAGTAATCCGACGTGACCGCCATACCCACGGCGCGTTCCCCGTCCTCCATACCGAGCTTCGCGGGGACGTAATCGCCCATCGCGCTGGCCTTTGTGTCGGGGAAGTCGTCCGCGCGGCACTTGTAGACCCGGCATTTGTCTGTGAAGAAGAGCAGCTCCGCGTCGCTCGGTGTGTCGAGCTCCGTCGTGACCCTGTCGCCCTCCTTCAGCCGCTGCTCCCCACTCATACGCAGCGACTGCGGGGTTATCTTTTTGAAGTACCCCTCGCTCGTGAAGAAGACCCTCACGGGGTAGCCGGGCGGGCTCTCCTCCTCGGGCGGCTCGGATGCCGGTGCGTAGCAAATCCGGGTGCGCCGAGCCTGGGAGTACTTTTTGATTATCTCCTCCAACTCCCCCGCGATAATCGAGCGGACGCGCCGCTTTTTCGCTAAGATATCCTCCAAATCCGCTATTTCCCGCTCCAGGCTCTCTATATCGTCGAGCCGCGCCAAGATGTACTCCCTGTTGAGGTGGCGCAGCTTGATTTCCGCCACGTACTCCGCCTGGGTCTCGTCTATCCCGAAGCCTATCATCAGGTTTGGGACGACGTCCTTCTCCTCCGCCGTCTCGCGGACTATCTTTATAGCCTTGTCGATATCGAGAAGTATCTCCTTTAGCCCGTACAGCAGGTGGCGGCGCTCCTTGGCCCGCTGCAAGTCGTGGTAGACCCGCCGTTTTACGCACTCCTCGCGGAACGCCAGCCACTCGTCGAGTATCTCCCCCACGCCCATCACGCGCGGGGAGCCTGCTATCAGTATGTTGAAGTTGCAGGCGAAGGTGTCCTCAAGCGGGGTCAGGCGCGTAAGCCGGCGCATCAGCGCCTCCGGGTCGGCGCCGCGCTTTAAGTCGACGGTGATCTTGAGGCCCCGCAGGTCCGTTTCGTCGCGAATATCCGCTATCTCGGTGATCTTCTTTTGCTTGATAAGGTCAACCGTTTTCTCGATTATAGCCTCCACCGTGGCGGTGGGCGGGATCTCTGTGATGTCGACGCAGTGAGCCGCCTTGTCGTAGCTCCACACCGCGCGGATTTTAAGGCTCCCTCTCCCGGTGGAGTATATGCGCCGAAGCTCGTCCCTGTCGTAGAGCAGCTCCCCTCCTCCGGGGAAATCCGGGGCGGGAAGGGTCTCCATAATGTCGCTCGAAGGGTCTTTCAGCCGGCGAATGGCGGTGCGGCAGACTTCCTCCAAGTTAAACGGGCAAATGGAACTCGCCATACCGACGGCTATCCCCGTGTTCGCGTTGACCAGCACCGAGGGGAAGCGTACCGGCAGGAGGACGGGCTCCTTCATCGTGGCGTCGTAGTTATCCGTGAAATCCACGGTGTCCTTGTCGATGTCGCGGAACAGCTCCGCCGCAATGGGGGAGAGCTTCGCCTCGGTGTACCGCGAGGCGGCGTACGCCATATCCCGGGAATAGGCTTTGCCGAAGTTGCCCTTGGACTCCACATACGGGTGCAGCAGCGCCCCGTTGCCCTCAGAGAGGCGCACCATAGTCTCGTATATCGCGGCGTCGCCGTGGGGGTTCAGCTGCATCGTGCGCCCGACTATGTTGGCGGACTTGATCCTCGCCCCGTTCAGCAGCCCCATATTGTACATAGTGTAGAGCAGCTTGCGGTGGGAGGGCTTGAAGCCGTCTATCTCCGGGATCGCGCGCGAGAGGATCACGCTCATAGCGTAGGGCATATAGTTTTTCTCGAGGGTCTCGGTGATGGGCTGCTCCACTACGGAGCCGGCCCCCGCTATGTAGGCGGAGGTTCCCTCGGAGGCGGGCTCTTTCTTTTTGCGGGGTTTCGGCATATCTCGCTCCTAACTGACGTCCGCCTCGTCCAGGTAAAGGTACCCGTTTTCGGCGATGAAATCTTTTCTTCCCTGCAGGTTGTCCCCCAACAGCAGGTCGAACAGCTCGGCGGTGTGCTCCGCGTCGTCGGGCATCACCCGGATGAGCCGCCGGGTGGCGGGGTTCATAGTGGTGAGGCTCATCATATCCGGCTGGTTCTCGCCGAGCCCCTTGGAGCGCTGGATGGTATGCTTCTCGCCCGCAATCATTTCCAGGATTTCCCTTTTCTCCGCGTCGTCGTAGGCAAAGTAGGTCTTGGATTTGGTGGTGATCTCGTATAGAGGGGTCTCGGCTATGAAAACTTTGCCCTCTGTTATCAGCGAGGGGGTGAGGCGGTAGAGCATAGTGAGGATCAGGGTGCGTATCTGGAAGCCGTCCACGTCCGCGTCGGTGCAGAGGATTATCTTACTCCAGCGCAGGTTCTTTATGCTGAAAGGCGGGAAGTCCTTCGTCGCCTTGGTGCGCGTCTCCACCCCGCAGCCGAGGACCTTGATGAGGTCGGTGATTATGTCGTTCTTGAAGATTTTCCCGTATTCCGCCTTAAGGCAGTTGAGGATCTTCCCCCGCACCGGGATTATGGCCTGGAACTCCGCCGAGCGGGCGAGCTTCACCGAGCCGAGCGCCGAGTCCCCCTCCACTATGAAGAGCTCCCTTTGAGAGACGTCCCGGCTGCGGCAGTCCACGAACTTCTGCACCTTGGCGAGCGGGTCGGAGCTCACCGAGAGGGCCTTCTTAAGGCTCAGCCTTTCCCGCTCGGACCTCTCCCGGCTGCGCTTGTTGACCAATATCTGGTCGGTTATCCGCTCGGCGTCGGCGCGGTTCTCGATGAAGTAGACCGCCAGGTTCTCCTTGAGGAAATCCGTGAGCGCGTCCCCGATAAACTTGTTGGTAATGCTCTTCTTTGTCTGGTTCTCGTAAGACGTCACGGTGGAGAAGGAGGAAACGCAGAGCACCAGGCACTCCTCTATGTCTGAGAAGCCCACTTTGCTCTCGTTTTTCTGGTATTTCCCGTTTTGCCGGAGATACTGGTCCACGGCGTAGGTGAGGGCGGCGCGCGCGGCTCTGTCCGGCGCTCCCCCGTGCTCCAGCCAGCTTGAGTTGTGGTAGTATTCCTTCAGCTGCACCTTGTTGGAGAAGGCGAGAGCGACCTCCATTTTGACCTTGTACTCCGGCTTATCCGGGCGATCGCGCCCCATCCGCTCCCCCGACCAGTAGCGCGGAGGGGCGAGGGCGTCCTCGCCCGCCAATTCCTCTATGTAGCCCTTGATCCCGTCGGGGTAGCAGAAGGTTTGCTCGAAGAAGCGCCCGCTCTCCTCCTCCTCGCGGTAGACGAACTTCAACCCCCCGTTCACCACGGCCTGCCGCTTCAGCGCGTCGAAGAAGTATTCCCGGGGGACGTCGATGTCGGTGAACACGGCGAGGTCCGGCTTCCAGCGGATCTTGGTGCCGGTGTCGCGCCCGGAGTACGGCTCCTTGTGGAGACCGCCGACGTTCTCCCCGCGCTCGAAGCGGAGGGTGTAGCGGAAGCCGTCCCGCTTGACCTCCACATCCATATACTCTGAAGCGTACTGCGTGGCGCAAAGGCCCAGCCCGTTCAGCCCCAGTGAGTAGGAGTAATTCCCGTCGGCGTATTTGCCCCCGGCGTACATCTCGCAGAAGAGCAGCTCCCAGTTGAAGCGTTTCTCGTTTTGGTTGTAGTCCACCGGGATGCCCCGCGCGAAATCCTGCACCTCGACCGAAGCGTCGCGGTACCGGGTGACAAGGACGCGGTTGCCGTAACCCGCCCTCGCCTCGTCGATGGCGTTGGAGATTATCTCGAATATGGAATGCTCGCAGCCCTCGAGCCCGTCCGAGCCGAAAATCACCCCGGGGCGAAGGCGCACCCTGTCGGCGCCTTTCAGCGACGAGATGCTCTCGTTTGTGTAATCCTTGCCGGTTTTTGGCATTGTATCCTCCTCGCAGCCCGGAAAGTCGCGGGCGTTTCCCCGCGCCCCACAGTCTGATTATAGCACATCCCGGCGCGTATTGCAAGGGGGAACGGCGGCGGCCGTGGGCTTTCCCGGCTCCGTCCGGGTCCGGGGGCTTCTTCCCGCTTCGCGGGGGAGCCTTAGTGATACCGTCAGTCTTACTCCGCGTGGTCCGGGTGAGCCGGTCTGTTCCCTACTGGGAGAAAACCCGAGTGGTTTTTTCTCGCAATCGACGCTTTTCTTTTCCTCTCTCCCCGCGGCAACATACCGGAAGAGTGGGAGAGAGGTAAAAGAAAAGCTTCGCAAAAGAAAAGGAGCTCACGCGCTATACCTTAACCGAGTTATTCTGATAGCTCGCAGCCGATGGGCTGAGCGGTTCCCGGAAGCTATCTGGTGACGCCCTCACCCGAGTGGTTTGGGGGTAGCCGCCACCTGCACGGCGGCTCTTGCGCTCGCTGACGCGGGGAATGCCCGGAGATCCCGCCAACGCCGGCTCCGGGGTCCCGCCGGGTTCATTCCGGGCTTACCGAGCCCGGTACAAAGGCTCGCAGGTTCGGGGCGGCTCGCCGCTGACGATTTGGGCTTGGCGCTTCCGGGTGGCTTTTGCCTGCCGGTTCGGGGCGCCTCGACGATAACGATATGGGTTCGCTGCCTCCGGGTAGCTTTTGCCTGCCGGTTTGGGTAGGCTCGCGGGAGTGCAGGAGGCCCCCGCCAGGAGCCCGGGGGCTACTGCTCGCTACGCGAGGGCAGTTTGCTTTCTCCCCGACTGCGCCGAGGGGGAACGATGTCCGCTTTTCTTCTCTGCGCCGACGGGCGCGGCTGAAAGAAGAAAAGCGGACAGAAAAGAAGTTCAGGCGGACCGGCTTACTCCAACGCCGAACGCTGAGTAGTTTGGGGGTAGCCGCCACTTGCACGGCGGTCCTTGTGCCTACGAGGATAGCCCGGAGGTCCCGCCGACGCCAGGTCCGGGGCCCCGCCGGGGTCGTTCAGGGCTTGCCGAGCCCGGTACAAAAGGCTCGCAGGTTCGGGGGCGGCTCGCCGCTATCGTTCAGGGCGCGGCGTTTCCGGGTAGGTTTTGCCCGCCTGTTCGGGTAGGCTCGCGGGTGTGTGAGGAGCCCCACCGAGGAGCCCGGAAGCCTGCTTGCGCAAGGGATAGCCCGGGGTACTGGCAATCCCCACCCCGGAAGCGCGGTGGTTTATAGGATAGTCCGACG
>CAYOSS010000049.1:0-13749 GCA_964406705.1 uncultured Eubacteriales bacterium | reverse complement strand
GCCGCTCGGAGTACAGCCCCGACGAGACAATGCAGACGTCAACGGACTGGGGGGGGGGGGGGTAAAGGCAGCTATACGCGGGAACACCGTGTCCCACAGGTAATCCTTATAACCCGCGAGGACGAGCACCACGGTATCGCTGCCGTGGCCCCGGTCCTCGAAGCGGCAGGGAACGTCTATCATACGCTTGCGCACCGCGAAATCATACAGGCCCGTAGCTTTCATCACCTTTTTCGCTGCCATTTTGATTAGTTGGTCCAATCCGAAACTCCTCTACGGGATTTTACCCGTTTATTTTGCCGGGGGAGGGCGCGAGGGCGGGGACGCTGCTCTTTTCATAATCGGTATATTTCACGCTACAGGCACCCTATCGCGCATAACCGCCCGGTGGAAGTCGCTGCCCACGTTGAGCTCCCGGATCTCGTAGACATCGACGGGCTTGCGGAACGCCTCCCGCAATTCTTCCGCGAGCGAGAAAATCAGCGCGGGCCGAAACTTCTCCCCGCCGTACACAAGAAAATCGAGGTCGCTGTCGGCGTCCGCCTGTCCCCTCGCGTACGAGCCGAACAGAAACACGCTTTCGACACCGTACTTCTCCGCTATGGGTCGGGTTTTGCAAAAGGCAACATCGCACAATGACCGCCTAACGGCTTTGCGCGTCATATGCTTGCATATTTTCCGTTAACTCTCGCGAAAATGCTCGGCAATACACAAAGTATTCCCTGCGCTTTTCGCTTCGTCTAACGAAAAATCTGCGGCGCATCTGACGCACAATCATTATGCGGTGTTGCCGGAAATATCTTCCAACGAGAGAACGCCTTCGCTCACGACCCGGCTACTCCTCCATAAACTCCGCGCCGGAGGCCCAGGCCGTGCCGACCTTCTCGCCCACGGCGTAATACCCGTTAGCGGAGGGGTCGTAGAGGAACGCGTGAAGCTTTTCGCTGTCGATTTTCCCGTCTGGGCCGAGGACGCTCTCGTCCGCCAGTATGCCCACGATTTTGCCCAGGATCCGCAGTCCGTACGGCTCTTTCTCGAAGCGCTCCACCTCGCACTCCAGCGTCAGGGGGTACTCCTCCACCACGGGCGCGTCCACCAACTTGCTTTTTTCCGTGTGAAGCCCCGCCTTCGCCACCTTGTCGGGCGACTCGTTCGCGGAGACCGTGCCGAGGTAGTCGGATTCCTTCAGCGTGTCCGTCCCGGGGACGGCTAACGTGAACGCCCCCCGCGCCCGCAGGTTCGCCACCGTCTTGTGGCTCTCCTCGAGGTTCAGCGCGACGCGCCCGGAGTCGCATATCCCGCCCCACGCCATCATCATAAGATCTGGCGAGCCGTCCTCGGCGTAGGTGCCTATCATATAGGTCGGCATCGGAAACAGCACCGGCCCGACATCGATTTTCTTCTTCATAGCGGTCGCTCCTTTCTGATTTTATTTTACGGGAAACGGGGGATTTTGTCAAGGGAAATTTCGGCTTTGTCCTGTGAGTTCCGTGGACCCGCAAGTCGCCAAAAAAGCTTTCGCTTTGGCGGTCGGTACGGAATTTGCTCCATTTGCAAACCTTTGTATACGGACCGCGCGCGAATTTTCAAAAAACGGTTGACAAGCGGTGCGGGTCTCTGTATAATGTAGTTGTGATGCTGCTATGGCTCAGTAGGCAGAGCACATCCTTGGTAAGGATGAGGTCACCAGTTCGAATCTGGTTAGCAGCTCCAGTGTGTCCCCGGCGATGAGCCGGGGTTTTCGTTTTTTGGCGGTTCCGTGTTCCGGGCCGCTCATATTGCCCGGTATTCTCCCGCCGCCAGGCGATTACGGGCTCCGCCAATATGTTAAGCCGCGCTTTTCCGTGGTGTGGCGCTAGAGCATACGCATCGCCGGGTAAGATCCTGCGTCAGACGCCGTCAGATTTTCGTCAGATAAGACAAAAGCCGGGACCGCCGTCGCGGTCTCGGCCTTTGGCGTTTAGGGGGTCCTGTTGTGCCCTTGCCTGATCCTTTGCTCAGTTTCAATGACCGCCCGGGGGTTTGCCGCCGCGTTCTCACCGGATCCTCGTCCGGTTTTAGCGGGTCGTCTTGGGGTTTGCCGCCGCGTTTTCGGCTGACATTGCTCTTCGTTCCGGCGGCCGCCCCGGCTTGCCTCCGCCGTGCCCCCGTTAGATCTCCGGTTTTGTTCCGCCGGTCACCTCGCGTGTCCCGGCCCGGAGGCGGTGCGGGGAAAGCTTCATCGTGCCTGACGGTGTACCTTCGGCGGATTTGTTCCCCGGCTTTTGCGCTCGCCCCGGCTTGTCTCCGCCGTAACCCTTTAGACTGCTAACTCTGCTCCGCGATCGTCCCCGTTCAGCCGGGCTGCCCGTCCTCCGCCCAGTCGGTAGCGGCGCGGACGGCGCGGTGCCATCCGGAAAGCCGCCTCTCCCGCTCCTCCTCGCCGACGCGGTCCGAAAACCTCGTACCCGTCCCCGCGTGCCGGGAAAGCTCGTCCCGGTCGCGCCAGAACCCGGTGGCGAGCCCCGCCAAATACGCCGCTCCGAGCGCCGTGGTCTCCACGCATTCCGGGCGCACGATGTCGACGGCCAACAGTTCGCTTTGGAAGCGCAGCAGAAAGTTGTTCGCGCTGGCGCCCCCGTCTACCTTTAGCTCCCGGACGCGCTCTCCGGTGTCCTTTTCCATAGTGGCGATCAGATCGTAGACCTGGTACGCCATAGACTCCACGCCCGCCCGCACAAAATGGTCCCTCGTCGTGCCGCGGGTGAGCCCGGTTATGGTTCCCCGGGCGCGGGAGTTCCAGTAGGGGGCGCCCAGCCCCGCGAACGCCGGGACAATATACACCTCGCCCGTATCCGGGACAGCGAGGCAGCGTTTCTCGCTCTCCGCCGCCGTGGCGAGAAGCCCCATTTCGTCCCGCAGCCACTGCACCGTGGCCCCGCCGGAGAAGACGCTTCCTTCCAACGCGTAGAGCGGTGTGCCGTCCGCCGACGCCGCCGCCGTGGTGAGCAGCCCGTGCCGCGAGCGGACCGGCGCGGTCCCGGTGTGCATTAGGGTGAAACAGCCCGTGCCGTAAGTGTTCTTGATTTCCCCCGCGCCGAAGCAGCGCTGCCCGAAGAGCGCCGCCTGCTGGTCCCCCGCTGCTCCCGCTATGGGTATTCTCCCGCCGAAGTAGGACGGCTCCGTCGCCCCGTACACCCGCGAGGATGGGACCACGGAGGGCAGCATACTCTCCGGAATATCGAAATACCTCAGCAGTTCCTCGTCCCAGCGGTCCTCGAAGATGTTGTAGAGCATAGTCCGCGAGGCGTTGGTGCGGTCGGTGACGTGGACCGCTCCCCCGGTGAGGTTCCATATGAGCCAGGTGTCCACCGTGCCGAAGAGCAGCTCCCCGCGCCGGGTTTTCTCCGCCGCCTCGGGGACGGTATCAAGGATCCAGCGGATTTTGCTGGCGGAGAAGTACGCGTCGGGCACAAGCCCCGTTTTGCCGTAAACCGTGTCCGCCATACCGTCGGCCGCGAGCCGCTCGATGATGTCGGCGGTGCGCCGGCACTGCCAGACTATAGCGGCGGTGACGGGGCGCCCGGTGGACTTTTCTCAGACTACGGTGGTCTCGCGCTGGTTGGCGACACCGAGAGCCGCTATGTCCGCCGCCGTCGCGCCGGCTTTTTCCATAGCCTCTCTGGCGGAGTCGACCTGCGTGGAGAGGATCTCCGCCGGGTCCTGCTCCACCCACCCGGGGTGGGGGTAGATTTGCCGCAGCTCACGCCGGGCAAGGCTTACGGGGCGGGCGTCTTTGTCGAAGAGAATACACCGGGAGCTGGTCGTGCCCTGATCCAGCGCCATAATGAAACGCGCCATAGCGGTTCCTCCTTTTTTATCGGGCGATCGGCGGGTGGTTGGCGGGCGATCGGCGGGTGGCTGGGTGAAGATAGCCGGGCGGTCGGCGGGCGGCCGAGTGGAGATAGGCGGGCGATCGGCAGGTGGCTGGGTGAAGATAGGCGGGCGGTCGGCTGGTGGCCGAGCGGCGATAAGCGGGTGGTCGGTGAGCGAACGGCGCGGTAAACGGCGGGTGGATGGCGGGTAATTGGCGGGCGGTTGCGCGGCGACACGCGGGTGGTCTGTCCTGCCGGGTTTTCGGCGCGCTTTGGGTCGCCGCCCCCATCGCTCCCGCGCCGCCGCGCCCCGGGGGCTTCTGTCAGGCTTTCTAACGTGCGTCTGCCGCCCGGTCACAGTCTTATTATACACGCCGCGCGGGCGGATGTCCACAAGATTATCGCGGCGGCGGTGCCGGGGGTCGCTCAACTCCTTGCTCGCCGCCGGGGGAATGCTTTACTTACCGCCGGGGGACCGTCTTGCTTTCACCGGAGGATTGTGCAATACTGCACCCGGCGCCCGGGATAACGCCGCGCTCGCCGCACGGGGGGAGCGCCGGGAAGCCGCTCAATACCGTACCCGCCGCCTATGGTCAGCCTAGCGCCCCACCTTCTGCCGGGGAAGCGCTTTTCCGCCGCCCGGGGGTGCCCGACGTTTCACCCTCTGCCGGGGAAGCGCCTTTCCCACTGCCCAGGGGTGCCCGACGCCTCGCCCCCCGCCGATGGACCGTCTCGCTTGCTGCCGGGTAAGCGTTTGTTGCTTTACTTGCCGCCCCGGGGGAGCACCTTGCTCACCGCCCGGGGGTGCCCGACGCCTCGCCCCCCGCCGGGGGACCGTCTCGCTTGCTGCCGGGGAATCGCCTGCCGTATTACTTGCCGCTCCGGGGAACGCGTGATGCCTCTCTCGCAGCCGGAGGAATGCCCCGCCCGGCGTCCGGGAGAATGTCTTGCTCATCGCCGGGCGAGCACCTTGCTCGCCCCCCGGGGCAACGCTCCACTTGGCGCCCGGGGGGGGAGAATGCCGGGGGTCGCTCAACACATTGCCATCCGTCGGGGGACCGTCTTGCTTTCGCCGAAGGATTGCCCGACACTGCGCCCGTCGCCCGGGATAACGCCGCGCTCGCCGCACGGGGGGAGCGCCGGGAAGCCGCTCAATACCGTACCCGCCGCCTATGGTCAGCCTAGCGCCCCACCTTCTGCCGGGGAAGCGCTTTTCCGCCGCCCGGGGGTGCCCGACGTTTCACCCTCTGCCGGGGAAGCACCTTTCCCACCGCCCGGGGGTGCCCGACGTTTCACCCTCTGCCGGGGAAGCGCCTTTCCCACTGCCCAGGGGTGCCCGACGCCTCGCCCCCCGCCGGGGGACCGTCTCGCTTGCTGCCGGGTAAGCGCTTGTTGCTTTACTCGCCGCCCCGGGGAACGTGTGATGCCTCTCTCGCAGCCGGAGGAATGCCCCACCCGGCGCTCGGGGGAACGTCTTGCTCATCGCTGGGCGAGCACCTTGCTCGCCGTCCGTGGGTGCCCGACACCTCACCCTCTGCCGAGGAAGCGCTTTGTCCGCCGCTGAAGAGCGCCCAACGCCGCGCTTGCCGCTCGGGGGTTGCTCAACTCCTTGCTCATCGCCGGGGGAGTACCTCGCTCGCCGTCCGGGGCAACGCCCCACTTGGCGCCCGGGGGGGAGGAGAATGCCGGGGATCGCTCAACACCTCGCCCCCCGCCGGGGGACCGTCTCGCTTTCTGCCGGGTAAGCGCTTGTTGCTTTACTTGCTGTTCCGGGGGAGTGCCTTTCCCACCGCCGGGGGGGGGGCGTCTGACACCTTACCTTCTGCCGGGGAAGCGCTTTTCCGCCGCCCGGGGGTGCCCGACGCCTCACCTCTGTTGGGGGAGCCCTTGCCTGTCGCTCGAGGGGACGCCCCACTTGGCGCCGGAGTATCGTCAGACATCTTGTCTTCCGTTGGAGGAACGCATCGTACCGCCACCCGCCATTGGGTGGGGGAACGCCTTGCCCTCCGCCGGGTTTCCACTATTTACCACTTGCTATTTGACCGGCGGCGGTGTAAAATAGGATAGAATGATCACGCGGGGGGAGGTGGCGGCGTGACGCGCCGGAGAACAGCCGCGCTGCTGCTTTGTCTCGCGCTATTGGTCGGGGCGGCTGGTTGCGGCAAGACCCCCGCCCCGGGCGGCACCTCGTCGGGAGCCGCCGGGGGGACCGCCGCCGCGAGGGAAATCTCCCTGCTCTACTGCCGCGCGGACGAGCTGAACCCCTATACCGCCGCCACGGTGTACAACCGCGAGCTTTCCCGCCTGCTCTACGACTCCCTCATAAAGCTTGACGAGACCTACACCCCCGTGGCCTGCCTCGCGGAGAGTTTCACCGCCGAGCCGGGCGAGGTCCGCTTCGCCTTGAAAGACGCGCGCTTTACCGACGGCTCCCCGGTCACTCCGGAGGACGTGGTCTACTCGTTTAACAGGGCGCGCCGGTCGGACGAGTACGGCGACGCTTTCGAGGGGGCGAGGGCGTCCATGGCGGGGAGCGAGATTGTGATTACTCCGCGCCGCGCCGACGTCAATTTCGTGAACTTCCTCGACTTCCCCGTGATAAAGTCCGGCAGCGACACCGTGAGCGACGCCGACAACCTTTCCGCGCCGCCCGTGGGCTGCGGGAGATACGTCTACGACCGCGCGGGGGAGCGGCTCACCTCCAACCCCGACTGGCACGGCGGGGCGGTGAATATTCCCGTTATACATTTAGTCGACACTCCCGACAAGGCGGCGGAGGATCACCGCTTGGAGACCGGAGGAGTGGATTTCTTCTTTTCCGAGCTGCTTGGCGGCGAGCCCCCGAGGCTTGACGGCACCGGCGCGGAGGTTATTCTCAATAAGCTCGTGTATATCGGCGTGAACGGGGCGGACTCCCGGCTCCGGGACCCCCGGGTCCGCCACGCCGTCTCCTCCGCCATAAGCCGGGAGGGGCTGCTTGCCGCCGCCTACCACTCCGACGCGAGGGTGGCGCTTTCCCCCTACCATCCGCTCTGGGGCGCGGCGGCGGAGTACCTTTACATCGACAGCGTTGAAAATATCGACATAGCGCTTGCAAATTTAGCCGAGGCGGGTTATAATAAAAAGACCGGCGCGGGCGTCGCGGTGAACTCCGCCGGGGAGAGGCTTTCCTTCGAGATGCTGGTCCCCTCGTCCGACCCGGAGCGGGTGGCGGCGGCGGGGTTTATCGCGGAGGAACTCGCGGCCGTGGGAATATCCCTGACGGTCACCGAGCTGCCCTTCGAGCGGTTCGAGGAGAGGTTACAGGCGGGCAACTTCGAGCTTTTCTTGGGGGAGACCGCCATTCCCCGCAATATGGATATAGCCTACTTCACCACCCCGGGAGGGTCGTTGGCGTACGGCGTCACCGAGCGGGGGAAAACCGCCGGGGGCGGCTCCTCTGCCGTATCGAGCGGGTCCGCCGCGAGCGATATGACCTACGCGGAGGCGCTCGCCGAGTACAAGGCGGGGGACGCGTCGCTGTTCGACGTGGTGTCGCTCTTTAACGCGGAGATGCCCGTGATCCCGATTTGCTTTAAGCGCGGGCTGGCGGTGTCGGCAGCCGATTTCGCCGTGCCGCCCGCGGTCACCCCCAGCGACTGCTATTCCGGGATCGAGCGCGCCGCTTTCAAGGCGAAATAATCCCCCCATCGTAAGCCGATAGGAAGAACAGGAGGTACCGATGTGGTAACATATGTAAACCGTCTGGGCGAGGTCGAGGTCGGCAACGCCTACTTCGCGAAGCTGATAGGGCGCGCCGTGAGCTCCTGCTACGGCGTCGCGGGGATGAGCCCCAGCCGCCGCCAAAGAATAGCGGGACTGTTGGGCCGCGACAAGACGGACAGCGGCATAGATGTCACCGGGGATATAAACGGCATCAACGTGGAGGTGCGCATTCTCGTGGTGTACGGGATGAACATCCACGCCATTTCGCAGAGCATTATCAACAAGATTAAGTACACCGTGTTCGAAGCGGCGGGCATACCCGTGGACAAGGTTATCGTCAAGATAACCGGCATCAAAGAGTAGCCGCCGGGCGATTAAGGAGTTGTAGATATTGTTAAGTGGAGATTCCCTGCGCGACGCGATAATATCCGGCGCGAACAACATAGTGAACCACCGCCGAAGCGTCGACGAGCTGAACGTCTTCCCCGTGCCGGACGGGGACACCGGCACCAATATGAGCCTCACAATAGGCGGCGCGGCGAAGGACGTGGCGGAGCTGTCCGGCGCGCCGGCGGGCAAGGTCGCGGCGGTGAACGCCTCCGCGCTGCTGCGGGGCGCGAGGGGCAATTCCGGGGTGATACTTTCCCTTATATTCCGGGGGTTCGCGAAAAGCCTCGAGGGGAAGGACGAAATAGACGCGCCGGACCTTGTCGCGGCGGTAAAATCCGGCGTGGCGGCGGCGTACAAAGCCGTGATGAAGCCCACCGAGGGGACTATGCTCACCGTGGCGCGTGTCGCGGGGGATTACGGCGACGCGGCGCTGCGAGAAGGCAAGGACGCTCTCGGCGTGTTCGAGGCGATGTTGGAGGGCGCGAGGGACGCGCTTAAGACCACTCCCGACCTGCTTCCCGTGTTAAAGAAAGCCGGGGTTGTGGACGCCGGCGGAGCGGGCTTCGTGCTCATATTGGAGGGGATGTACTCCGTGTTCCGGGACGGGGTGATTGTGGAGAAGCTTGACGGGGGTGACGAGAAGGTGGAGTTCACCGCGAACGCCGCCGCCGCCGCGGACGAGCCCATCACGTTCACCTACTGCACCGAGTTTTTAGTCAAGCGCGAGGGGGAGCGCGATCCCAAGGCGCTCCGGGCCTACCTCGAGACAATAGGCGACTGCGTCGTGGTGGTGGACGACGCCGATATAATCAAAGTCCACGTGCACACCGACCACCCCGGCAACGCGCTCGAGAAGGCCCTCACCTTCGGGCAGCTGGTTAACCTCAAGATAGAGAATATGCGCGACCAGCACGAGCGGGCCGCCCACGACGCGAGGGAGGGCAAGGTCCCGGCGAAGCCCGCCGCCGCGCCCGGCGCGCTCGAGCCGGTGGAACCCACCGGCAGGTACGGCTTTGTCGCGGTGTGCGCGGGGGAGGGGGTCGCCACGCTGTTCCGCGACCTCTCCGTCGACAACATCGTGAGCGGCGGGCAGACTATGAACCCCAGCACCGACGATATAGCCGCCGCGGTGGAAGCTACCCCCGCCGAGACGGTGTTCGTCCTGCCCAACAATAAGAACATCATTATGGCGGCGGAGCAGGCGGCTCCGCTCTGCACGAGATCCGTGATAGTCCTCCCCACGGCGAGCATACCCCAGGGGATCTCCGCGATGCTGGCGTTCGACCCGGACTTGTCCCCCGACGAGAACGCCCTCGCTATGCGCGACGCCTACTCCAAGGTGCGCACGGGGCTGGTAACCTTCGCCGCGAGGGCCTCCCAGTACGACGGGAAGGACATCAAGGCGGGCGACCTGTTGGCTCTCAACAACGGCAAGCTTTCCTTCCTCGACCGCGACTTAAAGCACGCCACGGCGAAGCTCGCTAAGTCGCTCACGGATAAGAGCACCAACTTCCTCACCCTGATTTACGGCGAGGGAGTGAGCGACGAGTACGCGGCGGAGATATGCGCCGCCGTCAAAGCCAAGGTGGGCGACGAGATAGAGATTTCCCTTGTGAACGGCGGGCAGCCGGTGTACTACTTCATCATCTCGGCGGAGTAGCGGATGCTGGCGGACACTCCGGTAAAATATGTAAAGGGTGTCGGGGATAAGCGCGCGGCGGTTCTGGCGAAGTTCGGCGTGCGCGATGTCGCCGACCTTTTGCGTTTCTACCCGAGGAGGTACATCGACCTCACCTCGCCGCTGTCCTTCGGCGAGGCGGCGGCGCTCGACGAGCCGGGAGCCGTCCCCGCGAGGGTAATCGGCGACGTGGAGGAGCGGCACGTTCGCGAGGGGCTGACCCTCTACCGCGCGACCCTCGACGACGGGGCCGACACCGCCACCCTCGCGATATTCAACTCCGCGTATACGGCGGGCTCGCTAAGGCGGGGCGCCGTTTATATTTTCTACGGGAAAGTGAAAGCCTCCCGCTTCGGCTACGAGATGACCTCCCCCGAGATATACCCCGCGACCGCCAAGGGGCTGATCCCGGTTTACCCAGCCGCGAGAGGGCTTTCCTCCACCGTTACCCGCGGGATAATTAAAAACGCTCTCTCCGATTATACCCCGGAGGAGTATTTGCCGGAGGAGCTGATCTCGAAGTACAGGCTCGCCCGCCTGGCCGACGCGCTCCGGCTGATACATTCCCCCGGCAGCGAGGGGCAGCTGAAATCCGCCCGGAGGCGGCTCGTGTTCGACGAGCTGTTTCTCTTCCAGGCGGCCTTGCGGCTGAAGGGCGAGGCGTCGGAGAAGACTACGGACATCACGGTGGAGCGCGACTTCTCCGCCGAGTTCGCGGCGGGCCTCCCGTTCACCCTCACCGGGGCGCAGAGCCGGGTGATAGCGGAGTGCGTGGGCGAGATGATGTCCGGTAAGCGGGTCAACCGGCTGATTGAGGGCGACGTCGGCTGCGGGAAGACCGCCGTCTGCGCGTCGCTTATATACACTACGGTAAAAAACGGGCACCAGGCGGCGCTTATGGCTCCCACGGAGATTTTGGCGGGGCAGCATTATGGTACGTTCCGGCGCTTCTTCGAGGGGACGGGCGTCACCGTGGAGCTTCTCACCGGCTCCGTAAGGAAGCGGCGGGCCCTGCTTTCCCGCGTCGCGGCGGGGGAGTGCGACCTGCTGATCGGCACCCACGCCGTGCTGGGCGAGGGAGTGGAGTTCCGCGATTTGGGGCTTGTCATAACGGACGAGCAGCACCGCTTCGGCGTGGAGCAGCGCTCCGCCCTCGTCGGCAAGGGGCGCGACCCGCACACACTGGTGCTTTCCGCGACGCCTATCCCCCGCACCCTCGCGATGATCCTTTACGGGGACCTCGACATCAGCGTGATAGACGAGCTTCCCGCCGGGAGGATCCCCGTCGCGACCTGCGTGGTGGACGAGTCCTACAGAAACAGCGTTTACGCTCTTATAAAAAGGGAGGTCGCCGCGGGGCACGGGGCGTATATCGTCTGCCCCTTGGTGGAGGAGGGCGAAGAGGGGGTCCGCTCAGCCGAGGAGCATTACAAGGAGCTTTCGACCGGCGTGTTCCGGGACTGCGGAGTGGGGCTTCTCCACGGGCAGATGAAGCCCCGCGAGAAGGACGCCGCTATGAAGAAGTTCGCGAGCGGCGAGACGCGGATATTGGTCGCCACCACGGTGATCGAGATAGGCGTGGACGTCCCCGACGCGACGGTGATGGTCGTTGAGAACGCCGAGCGGTTCGGTCTCGCGACGCTGCACCAGCTGCGGGGGCGCGTCGGGCGCGGGAGCGATAAGTCCTACTGCGTGCTGGTGTCGGACTCCCGCTCGCCGGGGACGCTTCAGCGGCTGAACATCCTCCACGAGACTACGGACGGCTTCCGCGTGGCGGACGAGGACTTGCGGCTCCGCGGCCCCGGGGATTTCTTGGGGACCCGCCAGCACGGCGCCCCGGTGTTCCGCCTCGCGAACCTTTACTCCGATATGCCGGTGCTGCGCGTCGCCGCCGAGGAGGCCCGCTACCTCTGCGAGACGGACCCGGGACTGCGCTCTCACCCGGCCTTGCGCGCCGCCGTGGACGGGTTCGCGAGGTCGCTCGCGGCGGGATAGGAGCCGGGTTCCCGCAAGCCCCGCGCGGCGTAATTCGCCCCCTACCGGCCGGGGGCGCGTGCGCGCGTTAAACGGTTTACCCGGCGAGCAGTCATCACCGGGTAAGAACGCGTGCTAAGTAGGTGGTTTATCCGGCGAACGGTCACCCGCCGGCCGGGGGTGCGCGCGCGTTAAACGGTTCGTCTGCCAGACAACTACCCGCCGCTTGAGGGGGCAAAGGCTACGCCGCGCCGCCCGGGGTTTTCTCAGCGTGTAATTCCGCCCCTCGCGCCCCGGGGTTAAGGCGCCGCCGAGCCGCCGGGCGCCCCCGCCGCCTAATTATTCACCCTGTGGTGCACCGGCGGGACGGAGTCGCTGAGCGCCGCGAAGGTGTACGCGTTCGCTTTGGCGTAGTTTATTATCTCCTGAAGGGCGTCCGCCGTGGTGCGTTTGGTGTCGATGTCGTGCATAAGCACCACGTTGTCCCGCCCGTGGAGCAGCCCCTCCTTGGTGTTTGCGGCGATCTTGCCCTTCGCCACGTTGTTGCCGTTGGCGTCGCCGCTGTCCACGTTCCAGTCGAAATACGAGTACCCCTTCGCCGCGACCTCCCTTACAAGGCGGGTCATTATCCCGGAGGAGTATTTTTTGCTGATTGTGTTGGAGCTGCCGCCCAAGAACCGCGTTATTGTAGCGGTATAGCCGAAATCCCGCCGCAGCTTCTCCGCCAATTTGGTGATATTATCCATATATGCCGCCACGGAGGAGTAGGCTTTCCCGTAGTCGTGGCTGTAGCCGTGGATGCCGACGGTGTGCCCCTCGTCGATCATACGCTTTATTACGGGCTTCTCCTCCTCTGTGTAGTCCACTATGAAGAAGGTCGCCTTGACCCCGTTTTTCTTCAGAATGTCGAGTATTCGGGGGGTAACCGAGAGGCTGGGCCCGTCGTCGAAGGTGAGGAAAACCCGGCTCGCGGCGGCGTCCTCCGGGGTGATGACGGTGACGGTGCGAACGATCGTGGCGGTGTTCCCGGCGGCGTCGGAGACGGTGTAGGTGACCGTTTGCCTGCCGGGGCGGGAGGTGTCGACCTTTCCCGAGGTTTTTACCCGCTTTGTGAGGTCCCCGTCCTTGTCGTCGACGGCGGAAAAGCCTGGCTCCGCGTACTTCTCTCCCGTCACAACGGTGATGTACTCGCCGCTCTTAAGCGTCACTTCGGGCGGCACGATGTCTTTAATTATAACCTTGCGGCGCAGTTTTACCCTGTTGCCGTCGGAGTCGGTGACGGTGTAGACGAGGGTGTAGCCGTCCTTGCCGGCGCCCTCCTCCGTGACCCTGACCGAGCCGGTTATATCCCCGTCAAGGTTGTCTGTGGCGGTAAAGCCGGGCTCTTTGTAGAGCTTTTTTAACGATACGGTGACGGTCCCGTCGCCCAAAAGCGTGAGCTCCGGCGGGGTGAAGTCCGCGACCCGGACCCTGCGGCGCGTCACGTAACGCCTTCCGTGGTAGCGGAGGGTGTAAGTCAGCGTGTATTCCCCGCGCGTCGCGGTGTCAACCTTGCCGGTGACGCTCACCCTGCCGGACAGGTCACGCCCCCAGGCGCGGGCCGTGACCCCGGCGTCGGAGTATACGGAGCCCCGCTCCACCCGGACGGACTCCCCGCCGCGCAGCCGGAACTTCGGCGGGGCGAATAAGAACACCGCGAGCGCTACAAGCAGCGCCGCGACCCCGCCCGCCAATACAAGCAAAACCCTGCCCCGCTTAGTCAGTTTCCGCATAAATACCCCGCCCCCGCCGCGTTTTATGTTAATATTGTACGCGCTGCCCGCCGGCAAAGTCAAGTTAAAAAGGTTTACAGTTCGCGGGAGCTAATGTGGCGCGGCTGTAACATATCGCCGGGCTTCCGTCCCTCGCCTCGCGCGCGGAGTGACAAAATATGACAGCGGTACCGGCAGGCGGTAAGGCTCTCTTCAGCCGGTGGCAGACGGTCGGGGGAGCTGTCCCGCTTCGCGGATAGCTCGGGGGTGCCGGGAGCTTGCTCCGCCCGTCCTGGGGGAGCTGCTCGCTGCGCGTGGTAGCTTTGCGGGGCCGGGGGCTTACTCCGCCCGTTTAGGGCGAGCCGGTCCGTTCCCTACCGGGAGAGAACCCGAGTGG
>CAYOSS010000048.1:0-14176 GCA_964406705.1 uncultured Eubacteriales bacterium | reverse complement strand
CCATAAACTCCGGGAGCGGGTTATCGAGGGCTCTCTTGCCCGCCATATACTCCTTGGTCCGCCCGCTTTCGGGGAGCCGGTAACCGTCCTCCGGAAGCCCCTTGACGTTCGCCAAGAGGGTCTGAACGACGCCCTCGGCCTACTCACCCGAAAAAAGAGGGTGAACACTGCCCGCTCACCCGAAAAAGGGAGAGCACCCCGCACCGCTCACCCGAAGCAAAGGGGGAGGAACACCGGCCGCTCAGCCAAAAAAACGGGGAGAAACACCGACCACTCACCCGAAAAAGAGAGAGCACCCCGCACCGCTCACCCGAAGCAAAGGGGGAGGAACACCGTCCGCTCCCCCGAAAATTAGTATTTACAAACGCCGCCGGCTGTGGTACAATACAAATAGCATATATCTCCCCGGCTTGGCCCCGGGGGAGGGCGGCTTTACCTATAACAACGGGAGGAACGGGATATGAAGAAGGCCATAGGGAACGTGCCCTTTTCCGGCACGAAGGAGCAGGAGGAGCGGCTTTTGGCGGTGATCGCGGAGCACCGGGGCGAGAAAGGCTCGCTGATGCCCGTGATGCAGCGGGCGCAGGAGATCTACGGCTACCTCCCGCTCGAAGTGCAGCGGATTATCGCGCGGGAAATGGGGGTCCCTCTGGAGGAGGTCTACGGGATAGCCACCTTCTACGCACAGTTCGCCCTCTCGCCCAAGGGCAAGTACAAAATTTCCGTGTGCCTCGGCACGGCGTGCTATGTTAAGGGCTCGCAGGCGTTGGCGGATAAGATTTCCGAGACTCTCGGCGTGGAGGCGGGGGGCTGCACCGCCGACGGCAAGTTCTCCTTCGAGGAGTGCCGCTGCATCGGGGCGTGCGGGCTCGCCCCCGTTATGATGATCAACGACGACGTTTACGGGCGGCTGAAGCCGGACGACATCGCCGGGATCTTGGCTAAATACGAGTAGGCGACCGGGTTTATGAAGATTTCCGGCATAAGGGACCTGCTGGGCGCCGAGGTTCTCTGCGGCGAGGACCGGCTGGACAGGCACGTCTACTCAGCCTGCGGCAGCGATATGATGAGCGACGTTTTAGCGTATGTTAAGGATCAGGCCGTGCTGCTGACGGGGCTTGTCAACGCGCAGGTGATACGCACCGCCGAGATGATGGATATGGTGTGCATAGTGTTCGTGCGCTCCAAACGCCCCACCCCGGAGATGATAAAGCTCGCGGGGGAGTGCGGGCTGGTCCTGCTCGCCACGGATATGCGTATGTACGAGGCCTGCGGCAAGCTCTTCGCCGGCGGGCTTACCAACGGGATTTAGCTATGGCGGAGCCGCTGACGTTCCACTTCGATGTCGACGGGGAAAATTTCACCTCGGCGGGGCAGGCGTCCGTCCAGGTTAAGAAGACCCTGCGGGAGTTGGGGCTCGCTCCAGATATAATACGCCGCGTTTCGATTGCTATGTACGAGGGCGAGATAAATATGGTGATTCACGCCGGGGGCGGCGAGGCGGACGTCACCGTGGCCCCCGACTGCGTGGAGATAGTCCTGCGGGACCACGGGCCGGGCATTGCCAACATAGAGCTTGCTATGAAGGAGGGCTACTCCACCGCGCCGGACAATATCCGTTCGCTGGGCTTCGGCGCCGGGATGGGGCTGCCCAATATGAAGCGGTACACCGACTCGATGGATATAGTCTCCGCGCCGGGCGAGGGGACGACCATCACGATGCGGGTTCGCCTGGACGGGTAGCGCGGTGGACAGTTACAGACATTCCGTCAGGCTGGACGAGTCCCGCTGCATAGGCTGCACCACCTGTTTACGCCACTGCCCCACCGAGGCGATACGGATCCGGGCGGGCAGAGCGGTGATTAACCCGCGCCGCTGCATAGACTGCGGGGCGTGCATCAGGGAGTGCCCCCAAAAGGCCAAGAAGGCCACCTGCGGCAAGATAGAGCAGCTTTCGGGCTACAAGTGGAAGATAGCCCTTCCCGCCCCCACCCTTTACGGGCAGTTCGAGGGGCTGGAGGATGTGGATTACGTCCTTCAGGGGCTGCTCGATATCGGCTTCGACGACGTGTACGAGGTCGCGGGAGCGGCGGAGTTAGTCTCCGCCTACACCCGGCTCTACCTTAAGACGGAGGGCATTAAGAAGCCGGTAATCAGCTCCGCCTGCCCCGTGATAGTCCGGCTGATAGCCCTGCGCTTCCCCTCGCTGCGGGACAATATTCTGCCCCTGCTGCCCCCTATGGAGGTCGCCGCGACCCTCGCCCGGGAGCGCGCGAAACGCCTCCACCCGGAGCTTAGCGACGGGGATATCTGCGTCTGCTTCATCTCCCCCTGCCCCGCCAAGGTGAGCTACGTCACCAACGGGTTCGGGGAGTACAGGAGCCGGGTGAACTTGGTCGTCTCGATCAGCGATATATACTTTATGCTGCTTGACGTAATGCGCCGGGACAAGACCCCCGTCGTCTCCTCCGACTCCGGGAGCATAGGCATAGGCTGGGCGGCGTCCGGGGGGGAGGCAACCGCCATTTTGGGGGAGAAGTACCTCGCCGCCGACGGGATAGACAACGTCATACACGTCCTCGACCAGATTGAGAACGGAGTTATGCCGCAGTTGGAGTTTATAGAGCTGGGCGGCTGCGTGGGCGGGTGCGTGGGCGGCGCTATGGCCGTCGAGAACCCCTATGTGGCGCGGGCTCGGCTCACGGCGCTGAGAAGGTACCTGCCCGTCTCTCAGAACTTCATCCCGGAGGGCGAGTATATCCCGGAAAGGTTCTTCTTCGAGGAGCTGCCCACTTACCAGCCGATAGCCCGGCTCAGCGACAACTTCGCGGAGTCGCTCCGTATGATGTCGGAAATCCAAAGGCTGCGCTCCACCCTCCCGGGAGTGGACTGCGGGTGCTGCGGGGCGCCCTCCTGCCGGGCCTTCGCGGAGGATGTGGTGAAGGGCGAGTGCCCCGTGGAGTCCTGTATACTGCTGAGTAAGTAGCGGGCGGCAAGGCGGGATAGCGTGCGCCGACCACTCCGACGCGCGGCAAGACGGTCCATTTCAACGGGCGGCAAAGTCGGTCCCGTTAGGCAAAGCGGGCAAACTATCCCGGCGAGCGGCTCAGGCGGACTATTCCAGCAAATAGCGGGGCGGGTCCGGCGAGCGGGACAGCGGCCCACTTCAGCGAACAGCGCGGCGGGCAGCGCGGATGGATAATTCTTCCAAGCGGAGGTCCGTTATGATGAGCGGCAAGGCGCCCCGATTGATACCGAGACGGGGGGGTCCGTGGCGGCGAGCTGCCCCCGCTGATACCGGGGCGGGTCCGGCAAGCAGCGGGGGCGTGTTGCCCCGGCGAGCAATGCGGGCGGTCCTGTTAGATAGAGCGAGCTGACCCGGCGAGCGGGACAGCGGCCCACTTCAGCGAACAGCGCGACGGGCAGCCCGGATGGATAATTCTTCCAAGCGGATGTCCGCTCCGATGAGCGGCGAGGCGCCCCGGCCGATACCGAGACGGGCGGGCCCGGGGCGGCGAGCTGCCCCCCGCTAACACCAAGACAGGCTATTCAGACGGGCGCGGCGGTCCGCGACAAGGGGGGGTGTTCCCGGGTGACGGTAGGAGAGTTGGCAAGAAGGCTTAACCTGACGGCCCGCAACGTGGCGGACCCCTCGCGCGAGGTCACCGGCGGGTACTGCGGGGACCTGCTGAGCTGGGTGATGGGCCGCGCCGGGAGCGGCTCGGTCTGGATCACCATTATGTCCAACGCGAACGTGGCGGCGGTGGCGCTGCTCGCCGACTGCGCGGCGGTAATCTTAGCCGAGGACGTGCCCCCGGACCCGGAGCTTATAGCGGCGGCCGCCGGTAAAGGGATTAACCTCTTCTCCTCGCCCCGGGCGGCGTTCGACCTTTGCGCGGCGGCGGACGCGGCTCTTGCCGATGGGTGAGTACTACTACGACTTCCACATACATTCCTGCCTTTCCCCCTGCGCCGACAACGATATGACCCCCGGCAACATCGCGGGTATGGCATCGCTTTCGGGCCTGCAAGTGGCGGCGCTCACGGATCACAACACTACGCGCAACTGCCCCGCGTTCTTCGCGGCGGCGGCGGTTTACGGGTTGACGCCGGTAGCGGGCGCCGAGCTTACCACGGCGGAGGATATCCACCTCGTCTGTCTGTTCCCGGGGCTTACCGCCGCGCTGGAGTTCGATAAAGACTTACAGAGCCACCGCGCGCTTGTCGAGAACCGGGTGGAGATATTCGGCGAACAGATTATCTGCGGCGAGGACGACTCCCCCGTCGCCACGGAGAAGTACCTTCTCCCCAACGCGACGGATATATCGGTGGACGAGGCTCCGGGCTTTGTCTCCCGCTACGGCGGGGTCTGCTACCCGGCGCATATAGACAGGCAGTCCAACGGGATTGTGGCGGTGTTGGGCGTCTTCCCCGACGAGCCGCCCTTCCCCGCGGCGGAGGTGGCGGCGGACGGGAACCGCGCCCCGCTTCGGGAGAAGTTCCCCGCCCTCCGGGGCAAGCCACTGCTTTTCGGCAGCGACGCGCACACCCTCACCGCCCTGCCGGACGCGTCGCACAAGATAACCCTGCCCGACCCACCGAGCGCGGGGGAGTTGGTGAGGACGCTCGCGGCGGGGGACCTGTAGCGTGAGGAGAAGGAGCGCGACTTGTAGCGCGGGGGGCGGTCTGTAGCGCGGGGACGCGGCGGGTCACACCGTCACGGCACACCGCTGTACGAGCCGGCACAGTGCCCCCGCCACACCGCCTTATCGCGTCCCCTGTCGCGGCGTCCCACTATATTAAGCCGGAACGGTGCCCCTCTTGCAACGCCCCGCTATGTCACGCCGGCGCGATGCCCCGCTATGTTGGCCCGGCGCGGCGAACCCCTATATCGCTTTTTCGCGGCGCCCTGTTGTATCGGCCTGTTGCGGTATCCGCCGCGCACTCTATCGCGGCACCCCGCCACGTCGCCCCCGCTTATATTAAGCCGGCGCGGCACCCCCGCCACACCGCCCTATCGCGCTGCCCGCTATATCACCCTGTGGGCCGCGCCGCCACATCACCCCGCTATATTGAGTCGGCGCGGCGACCTACTGTATCACCTCGCTATTCGAGCCGGCGCGCCGCATTCCTATATTAAGCAGCCGCGGTGCCCCCGCCGCACCGCGCGGGGGAGTTGGTGAAAGCGCTCGCCGGGGGCGGGCTATAGCGCGGGGGAGGAGACAATACGGCGGGTTATCCCGGCGCTCCGGGCTGTCTCGACGCCCCGGCACGCCACCCTGTTATATTGGTCTGCCGCGCCGCCCTACCGCGCCGCCCGCTATATCAACCCGTTGGGCCGCGCCGCCGCACGCCCCGCTAAGTCGCCCCGTTGTATTATCCGTTTTCTGGAAGGAGCCGCCGGTGAAAGATCTGTCGCTGAACACTCTCGATATCGCGGAAAACTCCGTCAAAGCCGGCGCGCGGCACATCTACATCACCATCGAACGGCGGGGCCCGACGAGAACTTTCACCGTAGAGGACGACGGGCGGGGGATGCCGCCGGACTTCTTAGCACGGGTCACCGACCCATTTACCACTACCCGCACCACGCGCAAAGTCGGGATGGGGCTGCCGCTGCTGAAGCTCGCGGCGGAACAGGCGGGCGGCTCGCTCACGGTGCGGTCCCGCTCCGTCGGGGAGGACCCGGCGGTCCACGGCACCCGGGTGCGGGCGGTGTTCGACGCCACCCACATAGACTGCGAGCCGGTGGGGGATATGGTCTCGACGGTGGTCACCCTTATACGCTGCCACCCGGACATTGATTTTACCTTCGTCCACAGGACAGAGTCCGGCGAGGCGCGGCTCGACACCGCGGAGCTGCGGGCCGTTTTGGGCGACGTCCCCCTCGACACCTACGAGGTCACCGAGTGGATAACGGAGTCGCTCTCCGAGCAGTACGAGGGGATGGGGGAAGATACATAATGCCATTCGCGCCTTCCCGGAGCTGCTTCGGGAACGGCAAAACGCATTAACGGAGGAGTAAACAGTGCGTCAAAAAGGTAAGTTTCGGGGGATCTCGCCGGTAGCGGCGGCGCTCGCCGTGGTAACGCTCTTTGTATTCACATTTTCCGCGTTCCCGGCGCCGGCGGTCGCGGCGGACACGACCGTAGATTTTAGGCAAACCGAGGTGTCGGACTTCGGCTCGGAGCCGGACTGGTCGCACGTCAGGTTCGGGGAGAATCTGACGCTCAACTCGTACAGCTACTCGAACGGTAATTTGATGGTAAGCCTTCGTCATCGGCCCGCATTGGACGACTACTCGGACGAGTACTATATCCTCGCGATGGCGCCCAAAGATCTGCCGGCGGACTCGGGCGATTGGGTAAGCGCCGGTATGAAGCTTTCGGATATACTCAGCGGGCTCGGCATCGACCCGGGGCTGCTCGCGGTGCCTTACGGGATAACCGGGAGCGACGGCACGTATTTCGTCACCTACGAAATTATGGACAATATTCCGGAGCCGAACAACCCCGACAACACATACGTCGGGACGGCGAAGATGGGCATTCTCTCCACCACGGACGGCAAGAACTGGAAAGCTATAGACCTCCCGTTTTCCTTTGTGAACCACTGGAGCGAGGACACGGATATAGTCGCCCCTTACAAACTCACGATATGGAACGGCACCTACATCGTGACCTGCGACCCGTCGTATAATGTGCCTCCCGCCACACAGCGCGAGTACTACACCTCCACCGACCTCGAGCACTGGACAAAACGCCTTTCCCCGGACTTTTCGGCGTACAAGGGGTACATAGACTCCGATATAACCTTCCGCCTCGAGTTTAACTTAGTACTTCGCACGGAAAACGGAGTTTACTTCGAGGCCCGCGTCCCCAACGGGCACGAGATAACGGACAAAAAGTGGATCGCGGAGCTCGGCATCTTCTACACGGAGGACTTTGAGAATTACACCCGTGTGACTCCCGAGACAGAAGACTCCTACCGCAAGTTTTATAGGCTGTATCCTTCCGACATCACTCTATCGGAGGATACGGTGGCGATAATTACCGGCCCGCAGTGGGAAACGACCGAAATCCTCGATGTCCCGGTGTCGGTGCTGCTGTACGACGAAAACACGAAAGAGCTTACCGAAATTCTCACCGTGGAGGATCAATTAGACCCCGGGTTAGTATATTACGCGGGCACAAACCCGGTCGAGCTCATTATGGAATCCGCCGAGGACGATTCCGGCCTCACCTATTTCGTGTCCCGCGACGAGCCGAGGGAAATTCACAAAAGGCAGTCCAATCTCGGTTTGGAAGACGAGCTTAACTATGCCAGTCTGGTCGACGGTCGGCGTATAGACTTTGTCAAAACAGCGGGCAAGAACTACTCTTTCCAGATAGACGCATACCAATTAAGCGGAGGCTCCGTAAAATTTGTCCTCAGCGAGGGGTACTTCGACAAGGCGTACGTCTTATCGGTCGACAAAGAGACTTTGGGGATAAACGACCCGATTGTGGAATGGGGCCAAAAGCTCATTTTCCAGGGCGGGGAAGAAAATGCGCCGGAGCAGATGGTCTTCCTCCACGACGGCGGATACGCCGTTTGCGATATGGCGGATTTGGTCGCCCCGCTCACACCCGTAGAGCCGGTTAAGGACGAAGAGGCGGGTGTGGAGGTCTTCCCGACTACGCCCGACGCCGTCCCGGAGGGCGCGACGCTCTCGGTGGAAAAGACCGACGAGGGAGAAAACGCTACCGTCTACGATATTGCCCTCAAGACAGGCGACGAGACGGTTCAGCCGAGGTACCCGGTTTATGTGACGCTTCCCGTCCCGGCGGACAGGGAGAGCTACTCCTTCAGGGTATTCCGCAGAGAGGCGGACGGCGGCGAGACGGAGCTCCGGGCGAAAAAAATGGGCGGTAAAATCACCTTCGAGACCGACCACTTCAGCGTCTACACCATCCGCTGGGCGGCGCCCGACCACGAGCACAAGTTCGGCGAGTGGACGGCGGACGCGAATGGGCACAAACGCTCCTGCGAGTGCGGAGAAACCGAGGAAGGCTCCCACACCTACGGCGAGTGGACAGTCACCAAAGAGCCCACCGCTACGGAGACCGGCTCGCGCTCGCGCTCCTGCTCCGTCTGCGGTTACACCGAAACCGAGGAAATGGCGACGCAAAACGAAGCGGAGCAGCCGGGCGGCGGAACCGGCTCAGGGAACACGGGCGAGCCCGGGGACTCGGGAAAATCCGGCTCTGAGGAACAATCTCCCGCGACGGGGGACGGCAAATTCTACCTGTGGCTCGCGCTGCTTGTTACATCCGGGGCGGGAATTTTATGCTTGACTTTTGGGAGGAAGAAGTCCGCCTGAGCGCGGTTTTCTGCGGGTCGCGCCGAAGAGTGCCGCCCGAATTTTTGGGGAGGAAGGAATTTATATGAAGTCGTTGGCTGAGCTCGCGGCAATTCGCGAAAGGATGAAGGACAAGGTGGTGCTGCGCGAGGGCACGAACGAGACCCGCGTCGTGGTCGGGATGGCGACCTGCGGCATAGCGGCGGGGGCGCGCCCGGTGCTCAACACCTTTGTGGAGGAGGTCAACAACGCGGGGCTGTCCGGCAAGGTGACCGTCACCCAGACGGGGTGCATCGGCGTCTGCCAGTACGAGCCGATCGTGGAAGTCTTCCAGGCGGGGAAGGACAAGGTTACCTACGTCAAGATGACCCCGGAAAAGGCCCGCCGCGTGATGGAGGAGCATATCAAGGGCGGCAAGGTCGTCGGGGAATACACAATAGGCAGCGTAAACGCCTGAAGGAGGTAAATTCATATGGTAAGGACGCAGGTACTTGTCTGCGGCGGGACGGGCTGCACGTCCTCGGGGAGCGCGAAGCTGAGGGAGCGGTTCGCGGCGGAGATTGACGCGAATGGGCTGGGCAACGAGGTGAAGCTCGTCCAGACGGGCTGCTTCGGGCTTTGCGCCTTGGGGCCCGTGGTGATAGTGTACCCGGACGGCACCTTCTACAGCCGCGTCAAGGAGGACGACGTGGCGGAGATAGTCTCCGAGCATCTGCTCAAAGGCCGCCCCGTCCAGCGGCTGGTCTACTCCGACGGCGCGGACACGACGGCGGAGGTCCCCCCCTCCCTCGCGGACACCAACTTCTACAAATCCCAGCACAGGGTGGCGCTTCGCAACTGCGGCGTCATCAACCCGGAGGTCATAGACGAGTACATCGCTATGGACGGGTACGCGGCTCTGGGCAAGGTTCTCACCGAGATGACCCCGGATCAGGTTATCAAGACGGTGATGGACTCCGGGCTTCGCGGACGCGGGGGCGGCGGCTTCCCCACCGGGCTCAAGTGGTCATTGGCGGCGAAGAACGAGGCGGATCAGAAGTACGTATGCTGCAACGCCGACGAGGGCGACCCCGGGGCGTTTATGGACCGCTCAGTCCTTGAGGGCGACCCCCACGCGGTCATAGAGGCTATGGCCATAGCGGGCTACGCCATCGGCGCGTCTCAGGGGTACATTTACGTGAGGGCGGAGTACCCCATCGCGGTGGAGCGGCTGCGCATAGCCATAGGGCAGGCGAGGGAATACGGCCTGTTGGGCAAGGACATCTTCGGCACCGGCTTCGACTTCGACGTCGATATCCGCCTCGGAGCGGGCGCGTTCGTCTGCGGCGAGGAGACCGCCCTGATGACCTCCATAGAGGGCAAGCGCGGGGAGCCGCGCCCCCGTCCCCCGTACCCGGCGGTGAAGGGTCTTTTCGGCAAGCCGACCATTCTCAACAACGTGGAGACCTACGCCAATATCCCGCAGATAATCCTAAAAGGCCCGGAGTGGTTCGCCTCTATGGGCACGGAGAAGTCCAAGGGCACGAAGGTGTTCGCCCTCGGCGGGAAGATCAATCATACCGGCTTAGTGGAAGTCCCGATGGGCACGACGCTGAGGCAGGTCATAGAGGACATAGGCGGCGGCATCCCGAACGGCAAGAAGTTCAAGGCCGCGCAGACCGGCGGGCCCTCGGGCGGCTGTATCCCGGCGGAGCATATGGATATCCCCATCGACTACGACAACCTCATCTCGATAGGTTCGATGATGGGCTCGGGCGGGCTCATCGTTATGGACGAGGACAACTGTATGGTGGACATAGCGAAGTTCTTCCTCAAGTTCACCGTGGACGAGTCCTGCGGAAAGTGCACCCCCTGCCGCGTCGGCACCCGCCGGCTGCTCGAGATCCTTGAGAAGATCACCGACGGCAACGGCACTATGGAGGACCTCGACAGGCTGGAGAGCCTTTGCTACTATATTAAGAAGAACTCCCTCTGCGGCCTCGGGCAGACCGCTCCCAACCCCGTGCTCTCGACCTTGCGCTACTTCCGCGACGAGTACGAAGCCCACGTTAAAGAGAAACGCTGCCCCGCCGGGGTCTGCAAGAACCTTCTCACCTACTCGATCGATAAGGAGAAGTGCCGCGGCTGCACCGCCTGCGCCCGCAAGTGCCCGGCGGGGGCCATTACCGGCACCGTCAGACAGCCCCACACGATCGACCCGGCGAAATGCGTCAAGTGCGGCGCGTGCCTTTCGACCTGCAAGTTCGGCGCGGTCGTGAGGAAATAAGGAAGGAGCGCGAAATATGTCCGATATAAGCTTAAAAGTCAACGGAATACCCGTCACCGCGCCCGCCGGGGCGACCGTCTTGGAGGCGGCGCGGCTCGCGGGAGTGGATATCCCCACCCTGTGTTATATGAAAGAGCGCAACGAGATAGGCGCGTGCCGGATCTGCGTGGTGGAGGCCAACGAGGGCAGGGGGTTCCGCCCCGTGGCGTCCTGCGTATACCCCGCTTCGGAGGGTATGGAGATCCGCACGAACAGCCCCTCCGTGTTGGAGTCCCGCCGCACCACGCTGGAGCTCATTCTCTCCACCCACGACCGCAAGTGCCTCTCCTGCGTGCGCTCCGGCAACTGCGAGCTGCAGACCCTCTGCCAGGCCTACGGCGTGGAGAACGAGGGCGCGTTCGACGGGGAGCGGGTTCGGTACGAGTTGGACGAAAGCACCCCGCACCTTGTCCGCAACAACAACAAGTGTATCCTTTGCCGGCGGTGCGTCGCCGCGTGCCAAATGCAGCACGTCGCGGTATTGGGGGTGAACGACAGGGGCTTCGACACGCATATCGGCTGCGCTTTTGATAAGAAATTAGGCGAGACAGCCTGCATTTCCTGCGGGCAGTGCATAGTGAACTGCCCCACCGGGGCGCTCACGGAGCGGGACGACACCGACAAGGTCTTCGCCGCGATAGCCGACCCGGATAAGTACGTCGTCGTGCAGACCGCGCCCGCGGTCCGCGCCGCCCTGGGGGAAATGTTCGGCTATCCCATAGGCACCGACGTCACCGGAAAAATGGCGGCGGCGCTGCGGCGGCTGGGCTTCGATAGGGTGTTCGACACCGACTTCTCGGCGGACCTCACCATTATGGAGGAGGCCAACGAGTTTGTGGAACGGGTGAAGGGCGGCGGCGTCCTCCCGATGATCACCTCCTGCTCGCCCGGCTGGGTGAAGTTCTGCGAGATGTACCACCCCGGGATGCTGCCAAATCTTTCCACCTGCAAGTCCCCGCAGCAGATGTTCGGCGCGGTGGTCAAGACCTGGTACGCCGAGAAATACGGGATCGACCCGGCGAAGATAGTCTCGGTCTCCGTGATGCCCTGCACCGCGAAGAAGTTCGAGATAGGCCGCGACGGAGAGTCCGCCGCCGGGCTACCCGACGTGGATATATCCATCACCACGCGGGAGCTCGGACGGATGATCAAGAGAGCCGGGCTGGTGTTCGAGGAGCTTCCCGACGAGCCGTTCGACGACCCGCTGGGAGCCGCCACCGGCGCGGGGCAGATCTTCGGCGCGACCGGCGGGGTGATGGAAGCGGCGCTTCGCACCGTCGCGGATACGCTTGAGGGCAAGTCGCTGGGCGAGGTGGATTACGAGGTGGTCCGGGGCACCGCGCCGTTTAAGGAGGCCTCTCTCACCGTCGCAGGGATGACGGTCAACATCGCCGTAGCCAGCGGTATGGAAGCCGCGCACGAGCTGCTCACCAAGGTGGAGAGCGGCGAGAAGCGGTACCACTTCATCGAGATAATGGGCTGCCCCGGCGGCTGTGTCAACGGGGGCGGGCAACCCATCCAGCCCGCGAGCGTCCGCCGCGTGAAGGATGTCAAAGCCCTGCGCGCCGGCGTCCTCTACCGGACCGACGCGGAAAATAAGCTGCGCAAATCCCACGAGAACCCGGTTATAAAGGCGGTCTACGACGAGTACTTCGGCAAACCCGGCAGCCACCGCGCCCACGAGTGCCTGCACACCTCGTATGTGGACCGCTCCGCCACGGTGCTGAAGTAGCCCGGGGCGCGGTAACCGCCCCGCGCCGGAACCGGCGTCCTACGCGCCGCCGCAGCCCGGGGCGCCGGCAATTTCTCGAAAATGTCTTGACAAAGCGGCGGTTTGTGGTATAATGTATGTTGGCTCCCGGGGGCGCGATCCCCGTCCCCGGGCGCGACGGGCCATTAGCTCAGTTGGTCAGAGCTGCCGGCTCATAACCGGCTGGTCCGGGGTTCGAGTCCCTGATGGCCCACCACCGTCGGAGCGCCTTTCCGCTCCGGCGGATTTTTGTGCGCGACCGGCGGTTTGGTACGGATCCGACTGCGTCCGGAGGACTGCTTCTCGCTGCGCGGGGCAGCCTTTCACTTTTCCCTAGCTGGGCTGGGCAGCGTGTCCGCTTTTCTTCTCTCGGTCAGCAGACGCGGCGATCCCACCATCTCTGGCTTTGCCTGTCCCCGTTTCTTTCTTCTCGCTAACGCGAGGTTAGCTTTCCAATCTTTCCCAGCTGAGCTGGGGAACGATGTCCGCTTTTCTTCTCTGCAGCAGCAGGTACGGCGGACCTCCCGCCTTTGGCTCCGTCCGTCCCCCGGAGCTTCTTCTCGCTGCGCGAAGGTGGCTTAGTGATACCGTCGGTCTTGCTCCGCCCGGTTCGGGGAAGCCGGTTTATTCCTTACCGGGAGGAAAATCATTCTGCTTTCTTTAGCTATCGACGCTTTTCTTTTCCTCTCTCCCGCGGCAACGTAAGGGAAACTATGGAGAGAGGTAAAAGAAAAGCTTCGCAAAAGAAAAGGAGCTCACGCGCTATACCCTCACCGATCCGTTCCGGCGGCTCGCAGCGAGAGGCTGAGTGGTTCCCGGGAACTATCAGGTGACGCCCCCACCCGAGTGGTTACGGGGCAGCCGCCACCTGTACCGTAGCTCTTACGGTCGCTGACGCGGGGATAGTCCGGGAGTCCCGGCAGCGCCGGCTCCGGGGTCCCGTCGGGGTCATTCCGAGCTCGCCGAGCCCGGTACAAAAGGCTCGCCGGTTAGGGGGCGGCTCGCCGCTGTCGTTCGGGGTCCGGCGCTTCCGGGTAGCTTTTGCCTACCGGGTCGGGAAGGCTCGCGAATGTGCGGGGAGCCCCTGCCGGGAGAGCCCGGCGGTTCGCTTCGCGAGGAGAGCTCGGGGGTACCGGCAGCGCCGGCTTCGGGACCCCGCCGGGGTCATTCGGGGCTTGCCGCGGCCGGTACAAAAGGCTCGCCGGTTAGGGGGGGAGCTCGTCGCTATCAATTAGGGCTTGCGAATGCAGGATAGCCTTTGCCCGCCGGTTGGGGCGGCTCGCGGATGTACAGCAAACTCCCCTACGTACGGGGCAAGCCGTTGCCCTTATAGATAGCGTTATGCAACGTAGCATTTCGGCAAGCTTTAATTAATCCCGTCCGGCAGGGAGAAACAGGGCGAGTTCCCGGTCGTCGCCGGGCTTCCTCGTGAACCGCCACGTTTCCGGGGTGGGGGTTGCCGGTACCTCCGGGCTACCCCTTCGCCCCGGCGAGCTCCCGGGCTCCCCCGGCAGGGGCCTCCTGCACTCCCGCGAGCCGGCCCGACCGGCAAGCAAAGGCTACCCGGAAGCGCCGAGTTCAGTTCGATAGCGGTAAGCCGCCCCCGAACCTGCGAGCCTTTGTACCGGGCTCGGCAAGCCCGGAATGACCCCGGCGAGGTCCCGGAGCCGGCATCGGCGGGATCTCCGGGCTTTCCCCGCGTCAGCGACTGCAAGAGCCGCCGTTTAGGTGGCGGCTTTCCCACAACCACTCGGGTGAGGGCGTCACCGGATAGCTTCCG
>CAYOSS010000047.1:0-14521 GCA_964406705.1 uncultured Eubacteriales bacterium | reverse complement strand
GCTCAGCTGTCCGCAGGTCATCGCGTAAGTTTTCACGGAGAAAAGGAAAGAACCCTCCGTAAATTTTTGTTGCGCGCGGGACGGGTGTGTGGTATAATAACGCGTCAGGGTAAAATTTTAACGGGAGGTCGGGGAGTATGGACGAGAAAGTCGGGCTATCGGTAGCGTGGCTGCAGCGCAGGTACGGGGACTTCGAGGCGCTTCGTATAGCGAAGGACCTTGGCGCGGACGCGGTGGATTTCGACGTGTCGGGGCAGGATTACCGCCGGGCGGATTCCTACTACGCGTTGGACGATTCCGGGATACGCGCCCACTATGAGACGGTCGCCGCGAGGGCGAAGGAGTTAGGGCTCGTCGTCTCGCAGACCCACGGGCGCTGCGAGGGGCTCTGCCGCGACGGGAAGGAGAACGAGGCCTCCCGCGAGAACGCCCGGCGCGATTTGCTCGCTTCCGCGTCGCTGGGGGCTCCCGCCTGCGTGGTGCACGGCGTCAGTATGCTGAAGGTGGGGGAGGACACCCCGCCGAAGGAGCTTTACCAGATGAATTACGACCTGTTCGCCCCCATTCTCGACTATGCCCCCCAGTACGGCGTAAAAGTCGCCGTTGAGACGGGCGGGCGCGCCTATATGCGGGATTTCTGCGAGTTTTTCGGGAACATCCACCAGTTTATTATCGGCTATAATCAGCTTAAGAACGTGAAGAACTACGCCGATTGGTTCACCGTATGCGTCGACACGGGCCACAGCAACCTCGCCACGCCCTTCCCCGGCAATCCTCCCGTGGGGGACGTCATCAGGATGCTCGGCAAGGAAGTTACGGTTCTCCACATCGACGACAACAACGCGCTGGCGGACCAGCACGTGATCCCGCTTACGGGAAACCTTGACTGGGCCGACGTCCTCTCGGCGCTCGCGGAAATAGGCTACGGCGGGGTTTACAACCTCGAGGTGGGTCTCTGGCAGTTCGGGGAGGATCTCGCGCTCGACACCGGGGCTTTCGCGCTGAAAGTGATGCGCTCGCTGCTTAGCCGCCGGGATAACGTGTCCTCCGGGCGGGAGTAGCGGATAAGTTTACCTGATTGCCGGGAAGAGGGGGTGAGAGCGGGCCGATGCGCGTCGCGGAATTCTTCAAGAAGCGCTTTACAAAGGACAATCTGCGGGCGTTTTTCGCGAAACGCTCGGTTAAGGTCGCCGCGCTGGTCCTCGCCGGGGCGACCGCCGCGGTCGCCGTCGCCGTGCCGGTGTCGCTCCTCCGTAACAGGGAAGGGGGGAGCGGCACATCCGGGCTACCGGGCGTTTCCGGCGGCGGAGCCTCCTCCGCGCCTCCCGGCAGCCTCGTGATAGTTTCCCCCGAGCTGCCAGTGAGCGAGACCACGGAGCCTTACGTGATATTCCGAGGCTCCTCCGACCCCGACGTCCCCCTCACGGTCAACGGCGACGACGTGGAGCGCGACGGCGAGGGCGACTTCACCCTGCGTTTCGAGCTTGACGAGGGCGACAACAGGTTCACTTTTCTTTACAAGGGCGAGGAGTTCCCCTACACGGTTAAGTACAAGTACGTGCTGATCCGCTCGGTGTCCCCCTCGGGCAGCCGCTCCTACGAGGGCGGCTCGGTGTTCGGGGTCGCGGCGGTCGCGAGGACGGGCAGCACGGTCACCGCCACGTTCCACGGGCAAACCGTCACGCTGAGCGAGGTTCCCCCCAAGGAGGAGGAGGATACCGTCTTCTCCAGCTTTCAGGGAGAGTTTACCCTTCCCGCGGGCGGCGGCGCGGCGCAAAACCTCGGCAAGGTGGTGTTCGAGGCCAAGTTCGAGGGCCGCACCGAGACGCGTATGTCGGGCGACATCTCCTGCAAGAAGGCCGGGGCCAAGACGGTGGGCGAGGTCGTGGCGTTCTCCGCCGAGACGTTCGACGCCGCGAAGGGCGACTGGCTCTCCCGCCCGACCAACAACTACTTCCCCAAGGGCACGAGGGATTATGTCACGGGGCATATGTTTATCGACGGGTACGAGTTCCTGCTGCTTCGCTGCGGGAGAAAAATCGCCCTCAGCAAGGAGTTAAAGCCCGGCGGGAAGGAAACCGCCGTCGCCCGGGAGTACGACGGCGAGCTGCCGGCGGAGAACGCCGTCTCGCTCCTCGGCGTGCGCACGGACGCCCGCCACACGGTGCTGACGGTTAGCTCGGAGTGGAAAGCCCCGTTCTTCCTCGACTACAAGGAGCAGACCTACGTGAACCCCGCGACGCAGGATTACCGCGTCGACCCGCTCAACATCGAGTATATAGAGATTGAGTTCTGCTACGCGGACGAGCTTCCGGGCGAGATAAACTTGGCGGCTAACCCGCTCTTCTCCCGCGCCGAAAAGGTGAAATCCGCCTCGGGGAACGCCTGTCTGAGGCTCTATCTGAAGAAGAAGAACGGCTTTTACGGCTGGGACGCGGAGTACAACGCCGCCGGGGAGCTGGAGTTTACCTTCCTCCACCCCGCGCAGGTGGCCTGGGGGGACAACGAGTACGGCGTGTCCCTCGACGGCGTGCGGATTATGATCGACGTCGGGCACGGCGGGATCGACCCCGGCGCGATAGGGGTCGAGAAGTCCCAGGCGGAGAGCGTCTGCAATATGCGCCTCGCGTTGAAGATTAAGGAAGAATTGGAGTCTCTCGGCGCCGGCGTGACCCTTAACCGCGACGGCGACGTCACCGTCAACAGCGACAGGCGGTGCGTGCTGCTGAAAGAGGCTAAGCCGGACCTCTGCATCGCGGTGCACCACGATTCCGGCGCTTCGGGCTCCGTGTGCGGGTACGGGGTGTACTACTCCAGCCCGTTCTCATCGACGGCCGCACAGGCTGTGTACGACGCCATAGAGCGGTCGGGGATTTACTCCTACGCAAACTCCAACCGTCTGCGCTGGCATTACTACTATGTGGCGAGAATGACCGTCGCGCCCGTCGTGCTCACGGAAAACGGCTATGTCAGCAGCTCCCTCGATATGAAAGGGATTACGGACGACGAGACCAACACCCTGAAGGCTAAGGCCATAGTGCGCGGCGTGGCGGAGTACTTCCGCTCCATTTCGGATTATCCGCCGGCCCCTCCCGCGAGCTCTCAGCCTCAGGAATCCTCTTCTTCCTCTCCGCAGTCCAGCGAGCCCGAGGTCCCGAGCTCCGGCGAGCCGTCGCTGCCGTCCCCGTCCTCGTCCGCGGCTTCTACCCCCTCCGGGCGCGACGAGACGAGCGAGAGCGGGGGAGAATAGCCCGGCGGGCTTCCGCCCGGCACAGCGGCGCGGGAGACGCGGGTTATGGTCCGCCGCCGGCGCGCCCGATCAGCCGCGTAGCGTATAGAGCGAGCCGGATCGCGGCATAAAGCGTCAGCCGGACGCGCGTATAAAAAGAAGCGGGGAGGGGCTGCCTTCCCGCTTTTCTGTTTCGCCGAAGCGAGTCTACTTCTCCCCCGGGACCTCGTGGTAGAGATTGAGCCGGAACATAGTCGCCTCGTCCTCCGGGTCCTCGCACCTGATGTAGGCGTTGTTGACCACGGCGCCGCTCAGGATGTTGGAAAGCCCCATCAGCTGGGAGAGCTTGGACTTGAGGTTCAGCACGTCGCCCTCGTCCGTCTCGAGGTAAACGTTCCCCCGGCAGGCGTCGACCGCCTTGATGAAGTCCTCTATGTTGATGTCGTGCACTAAGTTCAGCCTGTTCATTTGCCCTACCTCCGTTTCTTGCTGGTAATATTATAGCACCCCGGGCGCGGGTTGTCAAGGGAGGAGGGCGGGGCGGGGAGAGCAAAAAATTTCCGCGAAAACACTTGACAGGCGGACCCGAATGTGCTAATATATAGTTACCCGGTGAAGCGGGGAGTTTGGCGCGCGGGGTCCCCCCGTAGGCGCGCCGCCCGGCGCTTTTCTCTTGGGTAATTTTCAAGGAGGAGTGTTCTTTATGAAATTCTTCTCGTCCGCAAGGGATAAGGTCAAGGCTCTCCGCATACCCGCCCGCGCCCTCGCGATAGTCCTCTCGGTCGCCCTTCTCTGCGCGTTTGTCCCGTTCAGCACGATGGCAGAGCCTAGGGGGGGGGAAGTTCTTCACTATAAAAGGGTATGATGATTTTGATACCTTCATAATATATGATGCGTCGTATGGGTCCTATTCTGATGCTTGGGAGGAAGAAAATGCTGAGGTTGTTCTGAAGGATAACTCTGACGAGAGTGAAGGCGGGACGGGACCTTTCCTTAGAACACTTACATTAAAATATAAAGCTAAATCAGTGACTTTTAACGTTTTCCATGGGTCTGCGGGGGGTGCGATTTTATATTGCTCGGACATAAGCAATTTACAAGGCAAATTTAATTTGGGCATAGCGGTAGTAGATAATGACTTAGACGCGCAGAAATTAAATTATAAAGTATCCGGCGATGAAGAGCTAAGCGGTGAGATAGAGTTAGAAGGTTTATCGGGCTCCTATGAAGGATCTATTACGCTTGATTATATACCGCGTACTGGCACGTGGAATGGTTTAGGAGATAATGTCACCATTAGTCTTTCGGTGCCCGCACAGGAGTATACAGTAAAGTTTGCCGAGACGGCTCAATACAATATTTTTGGTAGCGATGGCGAAACACCCTTAGCTGATGGTGGCTCTTATCCTTTGAATGATGAAGGGGGATTCGGTTTTCAAGTTGAGTTGTTGGGTGAGGCGGTAAATAAAAAGCCCAGCGTTGCCGTTAAAGTTGGAGGCAAAGCTGTTGATGCTACGCTTGATTCAAGTTCTGCCGATACAGATCACAAATACAAGTACAAGATTGATAAAGATGCATTTGCCGGTGCAGCTAACAATATTATTGTAATAGAAGTTACCCTCAACGACAACCCGGGGGTGACGTGGAACCTAGGTGTCGGCTATACTGTAGACGAAAGTCAATCACATAGTGTTGAGTATAATGCCGACTCGTACGAATTCAAGGTGAAGCCCGATGTCGGGTATGAAATCAAGGTGAGCGCGGTTCATGGCGGCAACGAAAAAATGGAGGTTAGTGCGAATGACGAGATAAGGCGAGCTGAGGACGATTTCATTACATACACAATTAAAAGAAGCAAAGAGCAAAAGATAACCAAAGACATTGCGATCACCGTTGTAGCGACAAAGCAACAACTTACTGTCATGTTGGAAAGCAAAGCTGATGAAAATTGTTATAGTGTAGATGGCGTAGGTACAGCTGGCCGTCAAGTCGAATACGGGTCGAATTTTACGTTTTCCGTAATTCCCAAAGCCGGGTACCCAGCACCTGGTATTACCGCAAAAGAGACGGACACGGATAGTAACATTTCAGTTTCGCGGAACGGGAACCAGTATACAATTTACAATGTTACCAAGTCGATAACGATTTCGATTACTTCGCCGCAGAAGAATCAGTATACGGTGCAGTATGACAGTGAAGGTGTCGGGTACAGCCTGAAGCTCCTTTTGTCTAAGCCGACAAAAGGGAGTCTGGTGGACTACGGCACTAAGCTAACCGCTGTCCTTACGCTGAAGGAAGGTTATACCGGAAGTAACCCGGTTCTCAGAGTTAACGGGACTGAGATAGATGACTATATACCTTTTGGATATAACCGTATGTATGCGACATTTACCGTTACGGAAAATGTTACCATCACGGTTGAGGGCGTTGTTCCGAACACGTACGAAGTAACCATTCCTACCTCCGGTGAGGGGTACACCGTAAGCAGCGTCAGCCGGGTGGACTACAATTACGGGGACCGCTTTAGCTTCACGGTAACGCTCCAGGAAGGATATAAATTTAACAACGCATTCGATTTCCTCCTTGGTCATTTATTTACGAATCACGATACGTTTGGCGGTAATGTGCAGTATTCTTTAAGCTCCAGGGGAAAGGCTATTAAGGTAAGCGTCACTGTAAAAGGTAATTACGATTTCGCGATCGATACGTCGCAGGTTGAAAGGATAACTTTCACGGTCGCGAAGCCTTCCAACTCGAAAGGTGACGAATACACTTTCAGTTTTGTGAAGCCGAAGGGCGATGACAGCGTTAGCGTTGATTACGGCGGCTCGTTGCAGTTCAGCGTGAAACGGAACCCGGGGTACAAGATCGAGAGCGTCACCGCGACGGTGGGCGGACAAGCAAAACAACCGACACGAGAGGGATCTACGGATAATTACTTAATCGAGAACGTAACTGGGGAAGTTGTAATCACGGTTACTGCGTCGGTTATTAAGTACACGGTTCACTATGTTTATCCCGACTGTAACGCGTTTGGGCTTAGGTTTGAGCATGCTGATAAGGATGTAGTATATACCGTACAAAAGCAGAGCAGAGATTTGGCAAGAGCCTCTTCGACTGGGCTCAACGATGAATGCACCACCTTGACACTTGATCCTCCTGATCCAATAAAGGGGTTTAAGGTAGGAGAATGGCAATACTTGGGTTCCAGTATTTCTACCATTGACGTTAGTAACGTGGAACAAGATACGGAATATACTGTAAGCGCTCAGTGGGAACTTTTGGTGAACTCTGATAATCCAGATGAAGAAGTCCCCGATGCGTTTAAGCTGGAATACTACGGCAACCAAGGACCTCAACAGAGTAATGACAATTATTGGACATTTAAGCTTGCGATCACTACCAATATATTAAATGCGATCGGCGGTATTGGCAATTATCTTGATTTTTGCGACAAAGTTACGGTTGTAGCTGTTGGATTTGCGTATTCGCCAACTCAATTTGCTAAAAAAGATTTAGCTAATGCACAGGACAAGATATTTAATTGGAATGGCAACGAATCGGGATGTCAATTTATCAAGGGTAATGCGTCAGAGCAAGACTCAATTTACACTACATACGCTAGGGCAGATGTCAACCACCTTAATGTGACTATTAACCAGACTGTGTTTGTCCCTGTCGGAAAAAAGCGGTATGGTTATGCTTGGTTCCATTTAAGAAATAACGGTGAAGATTTATTGGTAATGAGCGATTTGATTACATTGGATAATAATCGACGCTGATTGACTGCAGCAATCTGACGTGAGGTGCTACAAACAATGAATGTTTATTCAAGACCCGAAATCCGAACCACACCGGTTAAATCTGTGGGTAACATTGCAACAGAAGGCGTTAGCCCTCCCGCTGGGAGTAACCCGTGGGGAGTTAATATATCATTCCAGCAGTACCTCAACGACCTCCCCGACGGGACGTTCCTGGGCGGGGACGGGAGACCCAAGTAACTGAAAGCGGCAATATGAGCGGCGCCCTCTGCGTTCCGGCAGGGGGCGCGGTGTCTTTACGCGGGCGGGGCTAAAACGGCGACGACGGGAGGTGGCGGCATTGGATAACGCTGCGGCGGAGAACACGGTACGGCTGCTTTTCGCGGCCCTGAGGTTGGGCCTGGGGCTGTACGGATCGGGTTCGGGCGAGCCCGGAGACGTGCCCGGCGGCGCGGCGCCCGCAGTTTCCGCCGACGCGGTGCCTGACGGCTCAACGGCCGCCGAGCCTGGAGTGCCGGCCGGCGCTGCGTCCGTCAATTCGGTCGCCGAGCATGGCGCGGGGCTCGGCAGTGAAGTATCCGCCCACCCGACCGCGCGGCCCGGCGGCACCGAGCCAGCCCGCGCGACAGCCGCCGGGTCCGGCGGCGCCGCATCAGCTAATATGGCTGCCGGGTCGTGCAGCGCCGTCTCCGCCGGCGGCGACACCCGGCTGCTTTCCTCCGGGAGCGAGCCGGAGCTGCGCGAAGTGTTCTTAGTCGCCGACCGGCACAAGCTGGGCCACATAGTCGCGCTGGCGTATGAGAAAGCCGGGCTGTTTTGTCCGCGCGGAAACCCGGGTATGTCGGGCGAGTTTGGTCCGGGTGCGCAAGAGGAGCCCGGTTCTGGAGCGCAAGAGGAGCTCGGTTCGGGAGCGCCGGGCGAGCCCGGTTCGAGAGCGCAAGGGGAGCCCGGTTCGGGTGCGCCGAGCGAGCTTAATTCCGGGGCGTCTGGCGAGCCCGGCGACCGTCCCGCGGCGGCTGCGCGGACCGGTACCGGCTCGCCGGAAGCCCCGGCGGGCGTCGATTGGGCGCCCGGCTTCGCCGAGGTAATGGAGCGCTCCATAGCCCGGGCCCGGGCCGAGTACGAGCGCCGGAAGATCACCTCGACAATGTGCTACGCCGCGTTGGACGAGGCCGGGATACCCTACCTGCCGCTCAAGGGCGAGACCACGGCGGTGTTTTACCCGGAGGAATGGCTCCGCCCTTCCTGCGACATCGATATCCTCGTCCCTCGCGACCGCCACCGCGAGGCGGTGAAGCTGTTCCGGAAGAAGCTTGGCGGCAAAAAGTCGGAGATTTCTACCCACGATGTGGGATTTCTAATGCCCTCAAAAGTGAACGTTGAGTTGCACCATAGTTTCTTAAGCCTTCTACTCGGTTCCAAGACTGACTGTACGGTAAAGACCGTACTGAATGGCGTATCTCCCGTATCACCTGGCGCAATGAGGCAGCAACTCTCTGCCGATGCCCTTATATTGATACATTTATCTCATATGGCTGAGCATTTACGAGCCGGTGGCTGCGGGCTTCGCTCGTTCGTCGATCTGATTTTCCTTCGCCGGGGTCTGTTCGGATTGGACAATGGATTTCCTGAAGAGTGTCGGGGATTACTCCGAGAGGCAGAGTTAGAACAGTTCGCGGAGAGCGCGTTTACTTTAGCGGACGCTATACTTACCAACTCATCGCTTTGTATCGAGGATCATGATTTTCTTCACCTCACTCTTAGAGGCGGTGTATACGGGTCCATGGAGATTCAAGTTGTTTTTGGTGAGGCGGCGCGTGGGGGAGAGTTTTTAATTACCCGATTGTTTCCTCCAATCCATTTTATGCGAGGGATGTTTCCTATCCTGAATAAGTTCCCTTTTCTGCTTCCATTCACCTGGATTGCTCGATGGGTTATAAGGTTTGTTACTGGTGGCTTGAGGAGATCTGCTAAGGGCGTCGTCCGTTCCCGCCGTCTCTCCTCCGCCGACCTCGCGCGGGTGCGGGCGATGCGGGAGCATCTGGGTATATAGAAAGGCGAATGCTATGAAGGCTAAGGCGAAGCCGCTCATCAAGAATATGACGCTCTCGGCGTTGTTCCTGGCGCTCTGCCTGGTGCTGCCCATGCTCACGGGCCACATACAGAAAATCGGGAATATGCTGCTGCCGATGCACCTGCCGGTGTTCCTCTGCGGGCTGATATGCGGGCCCGCGTACGGGGCTGTGATTGGCGCGGTGGCGCCGCTGCTGCGCTCGGCGCTGTTCTCGATGCCCCCGATGTACCCGACGGCGATCGCTATGGCGGCGGAGCTGCTGACCTACGGCCTTGTGTCCGGGCTGCTGTATTCGATTTCCCGGTGGCAGTGCGTGGTCGCGCTCTACCGCTCGTTGATTACGGCGATGTTGGCCGGGCGGATCGTCTGGGGCGGAATGCAGATACTGCTTTTAGGGGTGAAGGGCAGCCGCTTCACCTGGAGCGCTTTTATATCCGGGGCGTTTACCACGGCGATTCCCGGCATCGTGCTGCAGTTAATACTGATCCCCGCGATAATGGTCGCCCTCGACAGGGCGGGGCTGGTGCGTTTTAAGAAGAGGGAGCGGCGCGGTGCGGCACGGTCACTGTGACCTCGGCTCGCTCGCGGACATCATAGCGCGCGAGTTGGACCGGCTGGCCGTGGGCGGGAAGCGTGTTTTAGTCGCTATTGACGGGAAAGCGGCGGCGGGTAAGACGTCCCTCGCGCGGGCGCTGATACTGCGCTCCCCCTGCACCGTTTACCACGCCGACGACTTCTTCCCCCGCCCCGAGCAGCGCACTCCCGAGCGCCTCTCGGAGCCGGGCGGCAACCTCGACCGCGAGCGGCTGGAAGCCGAATTGCTCTCGCCCTTGCGCGCCGGTGCTGATGAGGTCAGCTTTTCCCCGTTTGACTGCCGCGAGGGGCGCCTCCTGCCCCCGCGACGGTCCCGCCCCGGGAGGATAGTGGTGATTGAGGGGTCTTACTCCTGCCACCCCGCTCTACGGGGGTACTACGACCTGCGGGTGTTCCTCAGCGTCAGTCCCGAGGAGCAGGCGAGGCGCGTCGCGGAGCGCGAGCGGGAGAGGGATCCCGAGGGGACGGACGGGCGCATAGCCGAATATTTGCGCCGCTGGATCCCTCTGGAGGAGAAATATTTCGCGGAGTGCCGCGTGGCCGATGCCTGCGAGCTTTCCATAGACGTATACTGAGAAGCGGGAGGTACCATTTATGCCGGTCAGCGAGGAGTATAAGCTCAAAACCAAGCGCAAGAACCTTTATCTGCGCGTCGCGAAGGGGCATTTTGCTACGAGCCACAGCCACATCAACTACTACATCGACGTCACCACGCAGAAGACGCGCCTTTCCGAGGCGAAGGCGGTCGCGAGCGAGCTGGTCTCGTACTACAGCAGCAGCACCATTGTGGATACGGTGCTCTGTCTCGACGGCACCGAGGTGATAGGCACCTGCCTCGCCGATATGCTGACTCAGGCGGACTTTGTCAATATGAACGCCCATCAGACGATATACATCGTCACCCCGGAGCATACCACGGGCAGTCAGCTGCTCTTCCGCGACAACATCTCCCCGATGATAGCGGGCAAGCACGTGCTGATTTTGGCCGCGTCCGTCACGACGGGTTACACCGCCGAGGCCGCCATAGAGGCCATCCGCTACTACGGCGGGCAGGTGGCGGGGATTGCCGCCATCTTCGCGACGGCGGACGTGTGCGCGGGCTACCCTGTGAGGTCCGCTTTCAACCCGAAGGACCTCCCGGACTACGCGAGCTACTCGGCTCACGAATGCCCCCTCTGCCACGCCGGGCGGCGCATTGACGCCTTGGTGAACAGCTACGGCTACTCCGGGCTGTAAAGCGTCCGTTAAGCTGTATAGCGCCCGCTCCGGGCAAAATGTAACCGCCGTACCCTTCACCGGGGCGCGGCGGTTTTATCGTATGATAGAATTGCGGGTTTTTGCGGAATGGGTCGCGCTTTCGGAAGGGGGACTTCGCCGCTTTAGGGAAGGAGACCCCGCCGCTTTTTGAACAGGGGATCCCTCTGCTTTTTCGGGAAGGGGGGCTCGCTACTTTTTGGGAAGCAGGTCCGCTTCCGTGACCTCGCGGCAGCAGAGCCTGCCGTTCTCCACGGAAATGGTCCTGTCGCACAGGTCGAGGATATGCAGGCGGTGGGTGACCAAGATCACCGTCTTGCCCTGAGTGTTCTTGATGTTGCCGAGCATAGCGCGCTCGGTTTTCTCGTCGAGCCCGGCCGTGGCCTCGTCAAGCAGGAGTATGGGCGCGCCGCTGAGCAGCGCTCTCGCCACCGCGAGCCTCTGCAGTTGCCCCTGCGACAGCCCGGACCCGCCCTCGCCGAGCTCCGTATCGATCCCGTTCGGCAGGTGAGAGACCACGTCACGGAGCATCGCGCAGTCTATGGCCCGGTCGATGTCCTCATCCGAGGCGTAATCAAGCCCCAACATCAGGTTCTCCCGCAGCGACCCGGAGAGCACCATACTCCCCTGCGGGACGTAGGCGAAGAGCCGGCGGGTTTCGGGCCCCACGTGGATATCCCCGTTCACAGTCTCTAAGACACACTCCCCGCCCGTGGGCTTAAAGTAGCCCAACAGGATACGCAGCATCGTGGTTTTGCCGATGCCGGACGTGCCTATTATCGCGGCAATTTGCCCCTTTTCGATGTACAGCTCCCCGCCGCGCAGCACGGGCTCGTTGCCGTAGGAGAACGTGACTTCGCGCCCGTGAATGGCCGTCATAGCGTCGTAGGTTTCCTTGACCGGCAGGTGGGTGACGTCCGGCTCCTCGGGCAGGGCCTCTATATCCATAAGCCTTTCGGCGGATGCCAGCACCGAGAAGATCCTCGGCAGCAGCCCCGACAGCCCCGTGAGCGGTCCCCTCATCTGCGCCACCAACTCAAGAAGCGCGATAAACACGCCGTAGGTCATATTCCCCAGCAGGATCTGCAGCGCGCCCCAGGCCATCACTAAGTAGTACCCGCCGGTGAAGAGGAGGGTCATCCCGGCGTTGACGAAGTTGCTCGCGTGGTTCTGCTTGATGCGGATGCGGTAGTTCTCCTCCATCTTGTTGCCCAATTTGTTGAGGAACGGGCGGTCGTTGGGGAAGGACTTGATCAGCGCCATATTCCCGGAGCATTCCTGTATGAAAGTGCGGACCTGCCCGTCCGTCTCGCGTTCCATTTTGTGGAGTTTCTTGAACTTTTTCCCGTAAAGACGGCTCCCTATTATGAGGACAATGCCGGCGATGGTGTATAGCAGCGCGAAGAACGGGTCGAGATAGAGCAGGGCGCCCAAGCCGAACGCCACGCGCAGCAGCACCGCGACCACGTCCGGGACGGTCCCGGAGACGCCGTTCGCCACTACCTCAACGTCGGCGCAGAGGCGCTGCGTCACGTCGCCGGAGTGCATTCGGTAGATCGAGGAGTACTCCTTGCGGAAATACCGCCCCAACAGGTTGCTCTTGATGTGCATCTCGAGCCGCGTGCGGGTGTGGACGCGTAAGTGCGAGTCAAGGCAGCTGCACCCGACCCCGAGCAGCACCGCGCCGAGCAATATCAGCGAGCGCGTCAAGATGTTTCCCGAGGCGTCGTCGCCCGAGGCAACGTCCATAATGCCCTTGGATAGCATCGCGAGCGCGACGGACAGCCCCGCCGATATCGCGCCGATCAGCGAGATAACCGCGACCATCGGGAAGTACTTCTTGCTGTTGCGGATTATCCACTTCGCGGCCTTGTCCTTCTTCATTATTCCACTCCTTTTATCAGTCTGTAAACGTGGAAAATAATTCTATGGAACGGGCACAGCAGCATCCAGAGCGCGCTGTAGACCCGGTAGGGGAGGGACTTTACGTCGCCCCGCCGCCCTTTCCTCGTGAACCCCGCGACGACCGCCACTATGCCGGACGCGGGCAGCCCGCGCTCCGGGCGGCTCTGCGCGTCCCCGCAAATGGTGATGGTGTCACGCCCGGCGCGGTACCGCAATACCCTGTGAAGGACGTATCTGCCGTCCTCCCGGCGGTAGAGCGGCAGGTCGCCCCGGCGGGGCCTGCCGTCGGGCTTTATCAGTACGACCGTGTCGCGAAGGTGGTGCAGGAGCGGCGCCATACTGTTTCCCGTGACGGTGAGGGTCACCTCCCGCCCGGCGGAGACCTCCTCCTCTATAAGAGGCCCCAGGACGTCCATCGGCAGCTCCTTAGTGCCGAACAGACGGCCGCGGCTCTTGGCGCTACGCAGCTGCTCCAAGAACTCCGAGACGTCCGTTTCCGCCTCCTCGGGCGAAACGCCGAACCGCCCGGAGTACTCCCGGACGAGATCCCCCTCCTCCGCGCCGCTCTGCAGCTTTTCCCAGAGGAAAGCGCCCGTCTCGTTGAGCGTCACCATAGAGGAGAGGTCGGTTTTGTCGGTCCCCACGGGGAACACCGCCCACACGTCGCCCACGCGGCGCAAGCGGTAGCCGTCGGCTATCTTCAGCAATCCCGTCCGCCTCCCGCGGTCATACAATCACCCGCCGAAATAAAGACGGCACAGCCCTGTTTTACGGCAATACCGCACAATGACCCGGCGTCAGATGCTGCAGATTTTTCGTTAGACGAAGTGAAAAGCGCAGGGAATATTTCCCCGTATTGCCGAGCATTTTCGCGAGAGTTAACGGAAAATCCGCAAGCAGACGATGCCGGGAGCCGCAGGCGGTCATTGCGCGATATTGCCTTACGTAAAAAACAGCCTCCCCGGCGGAGGCTGCGAAAGGTTGCCAGGCGGCTGTTACGCGTTCTGCTGCTCTTTCATCTTGGCGAAGCACTCGCTGCAGTAAACGGGGCGGTCGTCGCGCGGTATAAAGGGGATCTTGGCGACACCGCCGCAGGCGGCGCAGACAGCTTCGTGCATCTCGCGCGGACCCCTCGCGGCTGCTTTGCGGGCGTCGCGGCAGGCCTTGCAGCGCTGCGGCTCGTTCACAAAGCCCTTGGAAGCGTAGAACTCCTGCTCGCTCGCGGTGAACACGAATTCCGCTCCGCACTCTTTGCACTTTAACGTTTTGTCCTCGAACATGTTTCCTACCTCACTCAAAAATATAGTTTACATACTCCCCACGGGCGGACTCGCACCGCCATCTTTGCCAAGACCACCGAAACCGAACACAACGCTTTTCGCTTAAGCTACAAGGGGGCATAACAAGTCGCGGAGTCCCAAAAGCACAACCGCGTTTTATATAATACCCCAACGCCGCCGGCTTGTCAAGAAAAATTTTCAAAATTTGAGGGAGGGTCGAGTAAGTTGCCTTACGCTTAAAGGGCAGCTCGGGGGTACAGGCGGCTCTGTCCCTACCCGTTTTGGCAGATTTCTTCTCGCTGACGCGAGGTAGCCTTTCGTTTTTCCCCGGCGCGGTCGGGGGAACGATGTCCGCTTTTCTTCTCCCGACCGACGGGCGCGGCTTCGTCGTCGCAAGTTCCATATCGCTCGTTTCCACGCTAAA
>CAYOSS010000046.1:0-14936 GCA_964406705.1 uncultured Eubacteriales bacterium | reverse complement strand
AATTTATAGCGCAAACTTATCGGTCTTTCACGGAAGCGCTATGGGGAGGGATTGTTTGCTCTCATTTATAACGGAAGATGGGATTAAAGTTAGCCTTGACAAAAAAGGCGCCACCGGGATCGAGGTGGAATAGCCCAGCCGTCACCGCCCTGAATGATCCGTTTTCTGCTATAAGTTCCGCCCCGGGGCTGCCCCGGGGCGGTTCTTTTATATATGCGTCGCGAAAAGCACGGGAATGACGGTCAGCCAAAGCTGTAAAAAACTCCCTAACTGGTTAATTTTAGCACACTTTTCCCTCATTGTCAACGCTAATTTTTCGAGAATTTTTTCACCCTCTTTTAGCGTTGCAAAAAAATGACGCAGGGGGTATTCTAATAATCGTGAAGTATTGTGCAAAAAGTTAGAAATGTGCTCGTACTTCGTCCCTGCCGCGAGGGGAACGCGAGCCCGCGATTGGCCCGGGAAAACGGCGGGAAAACCGCCTTACCGCATAAGAATCCGGCATAAAACGCTTGAAAGAGGGTAGCTTTTATGGGAAATGAGCTGAAATGGGTAAACCTCGGGACATACGTTGACGAGACCGGCGGTGAGTACCGCGCGAGGGAGAGCGAGTTTTACTCTTCATCCGTCGACCGCGCCGCGCTGTTCTTAGACGAGCCCGCCCCGGAGAATTTTGCCTTCGAGTGCGAGATCCGGCTCGTAGCCGACGGCGAGGCGGGGGTGTACTTCCGCTCCCAGGGCAAGAACGGCTTTGACTGGATAGCCGGGTACTACCTCTCGGTGGACGCGGGCGACAGCAGCGTCAAGCTCCGCAACGTCAACGGCGGGGACCACAGCGAGAGCCTCATCGCGTCTATGCGCTACCCCTTCGAGAAGAACCGCTGGTACAAAATCCGCGTGGAGATGAGGGGCGCCGACACCAAAATCTGGTTTAACAATTTCGCCCTTGAAACGGAGCCCTACCCCAAGTTCGACCTGTCGCTGCGGCATTTCCCGCGCGGCACGGTGGGGCTTGAGTTCGGGCGCGGGGTGGCTCGTTTCCGGAATGTAAGTCTGACCGAAATCGACGGGGCCGCCCCCGCGGACGGGAACACCTACCGCAACCCCGTGGTCTACGGCGCCGACCCGGATATTATGTATTACGACGGGACCTACTACCTCTACTTTACCGACACTCAGGATATGTCCCTCTTCCAGTGCTACACCTCCAAAGACCTGATACACTGGTCCGCGCCGCAGGTGGTCTTTCACGGACGCGACGGCTGGGGCAACAACGAGTATATGAGTCCCAACGTCTTTTATAAAGACGGACTGTTCTATATGATGTACGCGTCCCACACCGCGCCGGATATTAACGGGCGGCGCCGGGTGCAGGTGGCGTACGCGTCGTCCTCCTCACCGCTCGGACCATTCAAGTCCAAGACCTGCCGCCCGCTTCACGAGGATATTCAGGAGATAGGCGGGCACCCGTTTATAGACGACGACGGGCGGGTCTACCTCACCGTGGTGCGGTTCAACAACGGCAACGAGGTCTGGGCTTACGAAATCAAGGTGGCGGACGGGATCATCACCCCGCTGGACGACACCCTGACGCGCCTGCTTGTCCCGGAGCAGGAGTGGGAGTGCGATTACGCCCGCGTGGTGGAGGGCGGAGTGATTATGAAGCACAAGGGGCTTTACTATATGATGTACGCCGGTTCCCATTATAAGGGAAGCTACGCCGAGGGGTACGCCGTGGCGGAGAAGCCGTTGGGTCCCTACAGAAAGTACAAGTACAACCCCATACTCCGCTCCACCGGCTTTACGAGGGGGACCGGCGATTCGGTATATGTGAAGACCCCCGAGGGCAGGTACGTTATGTTCTATCACCAGCACTTCAGCCCCACCGAGGTGTCGCCGCGCTACATTTGCTACGACGAGATGAAGTTTGTCCCGACCGAAAGCGGGGAGGATGTTCTTCTGGTGCGCGGGCCCACAATGACGCCTCAGGAGGGGCTGGCGTAGCGCCTCACGGTCAGCCGCCGGGCGGTGACGGGAGTCTTCAACCGGCGTTCCATATACAAGGCAACACCGCGCAATGACCGTCCGAAGGCTTTGACGGTATTGCCCCAATTCCCGCGGAAGGAGAATGGCGATGAAAAAGCGGAAGAAGATCATCATCATAACGTCGGCGGCGGTCGCGGTCGTGGCGGTCGCGGCGGTCGTCCTCGGTCTGCTGTTCGGCGGCAGAGGGGGAGAGGAGACCGAGCCGCCCGTGGTGGTCGAGGCGGCGCCCAAGACCTACGTCGTCAAGTACGACAGCAACGGCGGCGCCCCGGTGAAGGACGGCGAGTACACCGTCGGGGAGAAGTTCATTTTGCCGATACCCGGCTCCGGCTCCGACGCCAAAATGTACGGCTACAGCTTCACCTCTTGGTTCTATGACACCGAGGGCAAGGAGGCGGCCAAAGTCCCGCTCGACGTGAAGAAGGCCAAGGACGGCGTCTTTACCCTCCACGCCGGCTGGACGAATATGCACACGGTGTACTTCGACACGAGGACGGCGGAGGTAATAGAGCCCAAGCAGTACGCGTTCGGCGACAGGATCCCGGCGTCGGATCTGCCCCGGGCCACCGACCGCAAGGTGGGCAACACCCCCGTCCCGTTCGCGCACTGGGTCAACTCCAGCAACGGCCAGATAATTAAGGACGACTTCCGTATGGAGGGCACCGACGTCTACCTCTACGCGACCTACGACACCGGCGTCAGCCCGCACTACGAGATGTTGGAGGACGGCACCTACAAGGGGCTCCGCACGCAGGCCTGGTCCACTTATAAAGACTGGCAGGTGGGCGACGGGCAGACCTTCTCTATGGATATGATTATGCCCGCGAACCCCGGCGACTTCGGCACGAGCACCGCCACCAGCGGAGCGGGCCCTGTCTTCGCCGCGACGGGCTTCAACAGCGAGAACAATACCTTCGTCGGCAACTACTACATCTGGATGCAGATAGTCCGCTCGACGGCGAACGCGGGCCTCGCCTGCGGAATACGTTTCTGGGGCTACAGGGAGACCGACATCGCGGGCAGCACCCAGCAGTCGCTCGGGTTCTACCACCTGAACGGTATGCTTAAGAATACCCCCTACGGTAAGAAGATGACCGCCTACCTGAACGGGGAGTACATTGGCAAGGAGACGAGGCTCCACTTCACCTTCCGTAGGGTGGACACAGTCTGGTACATAGGCATCGACGGGGTGGAGTACTTCACCTTCGAGCCGGGGCAGCCCATTACACCCGCCCCCGCTAAGCCGGACGAGGGCGGAGCGTCCACTTCCACCAAGTACGCCGGCGGGTATATGGTGGGTATGCGTTCCGACATTACCGAGGCGAGGTTCGCGAACTTCTCGCTCGTGAAGTCAAGCTCTCTCAAGCAGGACCCCGCGAACCGCCACAAGGTGACTTTCGAGACCGGCACTTCCCAGAAGTTCGAGACGCGCAGCTACTACCCCGGCGAGATGGTGTCTCTGCCCGACTGCGACGACCGCGTGATCAACGGGCAGACTTACAAGTTCCTCTACTGGGTGGATAAGAGCACCTCGCGCCCGCTCGAGGGCAGCTTCAGGATGCCCACATACGACATACAGGTTTTCGCGCGGTACGACACCGGAACGACGGCGGCCTACGAGCTCTTAGAGGACGGCACATATAAGCCCACCAAAGAGCCCCAGGCTATGACGACTTATAAGAACCTCAAGGTCCAGAGCGGGCAGATGTACTCCGTCGAGATGGTCTTGCCGCGCGACCCGAAGAAGTTCGGAACGTCCGCCACGACCGGGGGCGCGGGGCCGGTGTTCGCCGCGAGCGGGTTCAGCGAGAGCAAATCCACGTTCACGGGGTACTATTACGTGTGGGTGCAGATAGTCCGCTCCACCGCTTCGGGGGTCGCCCCCGGCGGCGTGCGCTTCTGGGGTTACTCCGACGGGCACAGCGCGTCCGAGGCCACCCAGTCTCTCGCGTTCTACAAACTGAGCGGCTCCGTGCTGAAGAAAAGCAAGTACGCTGAGAAGATGAACGCCTACTTAAAGGGCGGGGTGCAGAAGAAGGACACCGTGATCAGCTTCACCTTCCGCCGGCAGGGGAATGTCTGGTACATAGGTCTTGAGGGCGAGGAACTCTTCACCTTCGAGGTGCGCAAGCCCGTTACCCCGAAGCCCTCGGGCACGGACGAAGGCGGGACGCTTTTGGCGAGCAGCCGGTACGCCGGCCAGTCGTTAGTGGGCTTCAGGTCGGATATCATCGACGCCAGGTTCCGCAATCCCAAGGTCGAGAATTACGACGCGTCCGAATATCAGCGTACTCTCAGCTTCGACACGAGGACGGACGAGAAGATAGCTTCCAAGACGGTTACCGCGGGCGACACCATCAAGGCGTCTGACCTGCCGAAGCCCGCGAAGCAGTTCGAGACCACCGACGGCAAGAAGTACGACTTCGACTGCTGGGTCGACCCGTCAACCGGCAAGCCGGTGGGCAGCACGTTCACGGTTACCGACGACACGGAGCTTTACGCGCACTACAAGGCGGGCACCACCACCGCGTTCGAGGTCCAGAAGGACGGCTCGTTCCTGCCCAACCCGACCGCTGCGTCGGGAGCCGTCTGGTCCGGCTACAACGGAATGGGCGTAGAGGACGGGCAGGTGTTCTCCGTGGATATGACGCTGCCGAGCGACCCGAACAAGTTCACTTCCGGCGGCGGTAGCGGCGCGGGTCCCATTTTCGCGGCGAGCGCGTTCAACGAGAAGGATTCCACCTTTGTGGGCGGCTACTATGTGTGGATGCAGATAGTCCGCAGGGACACCGCAAAAACTCTCGAGAAAGATGTGAACGCCGGCGGCATACGCTTCTGGGGCTTCCACGAGGGTGAAAAGATCGGCGGCGCCCACGACGGGACGAAGGACCTCGCTTTCTACACCTTCGCGAGCGGCGGGTTCCTCAACGGCACACCTTACGGGGACAAGATACGCGCTTATTTTGCGGGCACTCTGAAGGGTGACGTGACACTTCACTTCACTTTCCGCAGGGAGGGTGACGTCTGGCACATCGGTATTGACGGCGTGGAGTACTTCACTTTCACCCCCGGCGAGCTTATGAACCCGCCCTCGACCGAGAAGCGCGACGTGCCCGTCAGCTCCGGGTACGCCGGCACGAAGCTCATAGGTTTCAGGACCAACATAGCGGGCGTCTCCTTCTCCGGCATCGAAGTGAAGCCCCTTGGCGTTTCCGAGACCGGCAGCGTGACTCTCGACTATAAGGACGGGAAGACTACGACCACCGCGACGTACCCCAAGGGCACAAATGTTCTCCTCCCGCGCCCCGGCGACCTTACGCAGGACGGCAAGAAGTTTTCGTTCGCCTGCTGGGTCGACTCCGCTACCGGCAAGCAGGTAACCGAGCCTTACAAGGTGGAGGGTGAAGCCAACCTTTACGCCCGCTACAACGGGGCGGTCAAACCCTCCTTCACCGTCGGCAAGGACGGAACGTACAAGCCGAACGCCGCTTCGTCGTCGCAGACGACTTACAGCGACTGGAAGTTAGAGGACGGGCAGATGTTCTCCATTGATATGGTTATGCCCAAAGACCCGTCTGCCTATACTTCCACGGCAGGAGCCGGGCTTGTGTTCGCGGCAACGGGGTTTGACGCGGACAAGTCGACTTTTGCCGGCAACTACTTTGTCAGGATGGAGATAGTCCGGGCGAATAACGCGACCGCCGGTCTGCCCGGGAGCCTGCACATCTTCGGTTACAAGGAGAACAGCGACACCGCCGAGGAGATAGCTTTCTACAAGTTCAATCAGGGGTCGTACCTGAAGGGGACTCCTTTCGACAAGAAGATGTCCGCCTACTTAACCGGCGGCGCGACGGGCAAGGAGACACGGTTCACCTTTAATGTCCGCAGAGAGGGCGGCGTCTGGTATATCGGCATCGACGGGGTCTACTACTTCAGCTTCTCGGTCGAAGGCGGAATGGGTCCGGCTTCCTCGGCGGGAGGGGACCTCACTACCGCGAAGGTTAACTCCGGCTACGCCGGCGCCACAATGGTAGGCCTGCAGGGGTACAACGTCGTGACCTTCGCCAACCCCGTCATCACGACCTTTAACCCCGAGGACTACAAGGGCACCCTGACGTTCGACACCAAGACGGACGAGACGGTCGCCGCGCAGACCGCTCCGCTCGGCGCGGAGGTTACCCTGCCCGCCGCGAAGGCTAAGTCCGAGGGCGGCAAGAGCTATCCGTTCGTCTGCTGGGTCGACGCGAAAACCGGCAGGCAGGTCACGAGCCCCTACGTCGTGACGGGTGACACCACCCTCTACGCCCGCTACAGCGGCGCCGTCACCCCCTCGTTCACCCTGCAGAAGGACGGGACGTACAAGCCCGGCAAGGCGAATGTTGATATTACGTACAGCGACTGGAAGTTGGAGGACGGGCAGGTATTCTCCTTTGATATGATTATGCCGAGCGACCCGAAGAATTTCGGACCAAGCTCGGGTGCCGGTCCGATTTTTACCGCGACCGGGTTCAACGGGGATACGTCCAAGTTTGCCGGCGGCAACTATTACATCTGGATGCACATAGTCCGCGGAACACAAACTTCCGGGTTGGCGTTCGGTATACAGTTCTTCGGGTGGCTCGAGGGCAAGGATTCGAGCGCGGCCCAGCAGGAGTTAGGCTTCTACCAGCTGAAGGAAGGCTGCAACCTGACCGACACGGCTTACGGGAAGAAGATGACCGGCTACTTCAACGGCGAGTTGAAGGGCCAGCAGGTCAAGCTGAGCTTCACCATTCGCAGGGACGGGGACACCTGGCACATCGGCATTGACGGAGTGGAGTACTTCACGATAGAGCCGGGCAAGACCATTTCTCCCGCCATAAAGGGTACCGACACAAGCAAGGGTAAAATAAATAGCACCGCTTACAAGGGCGCGTCGGGCGTGGGCTTCAGAGCCAACACCGCTAACGTGACCTTCGCCAACCCCGTCATCACCGACGCGGGGGAGGAGGCGGAGCAGGCCGCGAACGGCGGGAGCGCCGGGACCGCTCCGACCGCGGCGGCCCCCAAGAACATCTTCGCCGTTATTCTGTCCTTCTTCGCGAAGCTGTTGGGCCTCTCGAAGTAAACCCATTCGCGCCGCCCGCGCCGGGCGCGACTAAAAATACGGCGCGGTGATATCGACCAAACCCGTAACGGGGAAAGGAGATCTTTTGATGAAGAAAGGCTTTAGGAGGGCGCTGTCCCTCGGCGCGCTTTTGCTCGCGGTGGCGGTCGCGCTCGTGGGGTGCGGCGGCAGCAAGGAGACCACCAGCAGCGGAAGCAAGAAGCCGACCAAGCCGAAACCGTCCGTGCCGTCCTACGACATCTCCAAGCGCGTGCCCACCGACGAGGGGGAGGACGCGTTCACGGTGAACCAGGCCGATTACCCGATGTACCACAACTACATCGAGGTTCCGCTTAACGGCAAGGTTTACAGCGTGGGCGACCCGTTTATAATGCGCCACGGCAACAGGTACTACCTCTACGTGTCCACCCCGGCGGCGCAGTACGAGCCTACCCGCCGCAAAATTGGCGTGTGGAGGAGCGACAACCTTGTCGACTGGGAGCAGCTCCCCTGGGCGTACGATCCCGACACCGACCCGGACGGCGGGGTGCATTCCGACGTGAACAACCCGAACGAGACAGCGACGGAGGGCGCGTTCGCCCCCGAGGTTATATACTACAAGGGCTGGTTCTATATGTGCGAGTCCCAGAGCGGGCACGGGCATTACTTCCTAAGAAGCAAGACCCCCGAGGGCCCCTTCCGCGTGATTTCCCGAAATATGGGGCTCGGCATAGACGGCACATTCGCCCTGATGGACGACGGGCAGCTGTATTTCGTCTCGGCGAACAACGTATCCAACTACATCAACGCCGTCCCCATCGACTTTGTGGACGGGCCCAGCGGCGACGTGAAGGACTGCCAGGTCGTCATCGACGAGGAAAAGCTTGTCAACCTCGAGGTGGCGAGGCTCGGCGGCTGGACTGAGGGTCCCGGCTTCTTTGCCCGCAACGGCTACCGCTATATGACCTTCACCGGCAACCACGTTGACAGCGCCTCCTACCGCGTGGCGTACGCCTACACCAAGGGGCTTGACCCGACGAAGGATCTTGTCGCCCCCTGGAACAACGTGCTCCTCGCGACATCGGGTATGCGCAACGAGGCTCCCGACCCCTACAATTCGCTTTTAGGTAAAAGCGAGCTTACCACCTTCCGCGGCTCGGGGCACAGCAGCAACGCGGTCGGGCCCAATATCGACAGCGTGTTCACCGCTTTCCACGTGGCGAACCGCACCGATCACCTCAACAACAAGCACGACGCTATCAGGAAGTTGGGCGTCACTCAGTACTTCACCAACGGCTCGTACGTCCTCACAAACGGAATGGGCAACTACGACCGCCCCAAGCCCGATATGCCGGATTACGTGGGCGACGTCGGCGCGCTGCAGGCCCTCGGCGGTATGCGGGTGAGCCCCGTAGCGTCGGGCGCGGTGTACACGGCCGAGTTCTCCTTTGTGCTGTCGGGCGGCAGGGCCGAGGTCCGCTTCGGTGTCACCGACGCCAACAACTATGTCTCGGCCGCGGTGAACGGCGGCAAGCTCACCTTGACCAGAGTGCAAGGCGGCGGAGCTACCCAGCTTGGCGAGGCGAATGTATTCGTCTCCAAGAACGCCGAATCCGAGCACATCATAAAGATAGTGAACGGCGCGAACAAAGCCGTCCTCTACTACGACAATATGGCCGTCATCGAGGTGAACAGCGCCCTGCCCGGCGGGAAAATCGGCTTCGCGAGCGGCACGGCCCGGACCCTCGCTTTCAGCAACGACGCGTTCGGCACTTCCGACTTCGAGGCGGTCAAAGACCTGCGCGGCGGCTCCTGGGCGGCGTTCTCCTATCTTAAGGGCGAGAACAGGGGCTACAGCCTCTCCAAAGGCGCCGTGAGAGCGGACGGCGTTCGCCAGGGCGAGAAGGAGACCACCAAGAGCGTCACCTCCCCCGAGGGCACCGCGACCGTGCTTTCCAAAGGCGACTGGGTGAAATACCTCGTGAACGCGCCCCAGGCGGGTTATTACTCCCTCAACCTGACGCTCGGCAAGGGCAGCAAGGGCGCCATATACGAGGTTATAATCGACAACCAGTCCATCTTTCTGATGAACACCCCCACCAAGGACGACTTCGGCGAGGGAGAGTACGCTAACCTGCGCGGCGGCGTGTTCGAGATCAAGGAGCCCGGCGTTCATACTCTGAAAGTGCGCGTCTTCTACGGCACCCTCGACGTTATGAATATGTCGGCGGAGTACGACGCGACGGCGCCCGAGGAGTTCAACGATCTCCTCAACGACAGGAACACCACCGTCTTCCAGAACGAACTCGGCTCTCCCTCCGTGTCGCAGCAGGGGCTTGTCACCAGCGCGGCGGACCCGAGGACTTTGGCGCTCGGCGGGCATAAGGGCAACGCCAACTACGAGTTCACGGTGAACGTGCGCCTGCTCGGCAACGGCACCAGCGGCATCCTCTTCCGTATGAACAACTACTCCTACACCTACACCGACACGGTGAAGCTCGGCACTTTCTACAGCGGGTATTTCCTCTCCTTCCAGCGGTCCTCGATTAAGCTTGAGAAGAAGCTGTACGACAAGAGCGAGACTTTGGGCGTAGCGAAGCTCACCAACGGGCAGTTCTTCAACACTCAGTTTATCACAATGACGGTCCGCGCGGTGAACGGGCGCATTATCATCTCCGCGGGAGACGAGGAGCTGCTCAACGTACTTGACGAGGACGCCTTCCTAACGGGCTACATCGGGCTTTACTCCGAGGATAAGTCCTCCATTATCTTCAGCGACTTTAAGTACAAGGACATAGGGCAGTAACCGGCGGGGGCGGTCCGTCGCCCCCGCGGGTATTCGCGAACGGCACAAAAACATATATGGAGGTTGAGGGTTTATGAAACGTAAGTGGCGTATTTTGCTGAGGGCGGTTTCCGTCCTCGCGGTGTTAGCGCTCGCGGCGGCGGTGCTCACCGGGTGCGGCGGCGGCAAGACCGGCGGCGGCGGAAAGGGCAGCGGTAACGGCGGCACCGGAGGCGGCGGCGGCGGCAAGGGCGAGACTACCGACTGGAACAGCCTCGAGAGCGGCAAGGTGGTCGACATCACCTTCGCGGGGAGAGGCGTCGACACCGAGAAGTCCAACTACCAGCAGTTTATCGACGAGTTTAACCAGACCAACAGCAATATTCTGGCGAACATCGACTGGTACACCGACGCGACGGCGTACGGAGTGGCCCTCGACGGTATGGGCGACGATCTCCCGGACGTGTTTATGCTTCAGGACAATATGTTCCTGCGGTTCGCGGCGTCGGGCAAGTTGGCGGACATCACCGACCACGTGGACCAGGAGTTCCTGGATCAGCTTTACTTAAAGGGCTACGACATCTACTACTACAACACCGAGGATAAAATAGCGGGCAAGACGGATTCCGCTTCGTGCAGGCTCTTCGGGCTGCCCAAGGATATGGGCCCCTACGCTATGGCGGTCAACGTCAACCTGCTAAAGAGCGCGGTGGAGCGTTACAACAGCCAGAACCCCGGCAGCAAGTTAGACATCAACAGGATACTCAGCACCACCGACCCGATGAACTTCAACGAGTTCCTCGACATCGGCAAGAAGCTGAAGTCCGTGCTCACCTCCGACCAGTCGGTGCTCTGCGGCGTGGACTATCAAAGCTTGGTATTTTCCAACAACGCGCAGTACTTCACCGAGGATTCCGAGGGCTGGCACGCGCAAATCGACAGCGACAACTTTATCGCCGCTATGACTTTCGCCCAGACTCTTTACAAGGAGGGGCTCACCCCCGGCGCGGGCAACACCGCGAACCACGAGACTTACTTCACCTCCGGGCGCGCCATTTTCTACGGGACGCTCGGCCCCTGGACGGTTAAGGACTGGTGGCAGACCGTTAATTTCGAGTTCGACATTGTGCCGGTTCTTCAGGGAACGGCTAAGGGCGCCACTTCCAAGGCGGTCGTGGGCTCAATGTGCTACGCCATTTCCAGCAAATGCCCCTATAAGGACGCTGCGCTCGAGCTTATAAAGTACCTCGTGGCGGATTCTTCCTCTCAGCGCACCCAGTATATGCGCGGTCAGTGCATCCCGAACCTTAAATCCTTAGCCGAGGAGTTCTCCGGCGACACCGAGGGCTTCATCGCGGGCTACACGGGCAAAGATAACCCCTCCCCCGCGCACAGGGGCGTGTGGATCGACGTTGTGGACGGCGTGGGCGGCTCCAAGACCGCGGCGAACGGCGCCACCTACACCGACGAGATCGACGGTTCGTTCCAGGCGTCGGCGAGGACGCTTGACGACCTATGGTACACCCAGTTAAACAGCTGGATCAACGGCACCACGAACGGCAGCCCCGGCTCCATCTTCAAGGCGCTGGCAAACGGCTCCTGGGTCAACGTCGGGGATAGCCTTAAGAAGTTTAAGCCGCAGCTTCAGGCGTTGCTTGACGAAGGTTTCGCGCAGCTCCACGGGTAAACAGATCGTCCGCCGGGCGAGGCATCTAAGCGACAGGCGCCTTGCCCGGCTTTTTCGCCGGCGCGCGGTTTTCCGCCACTAACCTACAAGAAGAAGGTTACCGTATGAACAAAACAAAGGATACATCCGCTAAAAGACCGCGACGGAGTACGCTTATGCGCAGGGAGAACCGCACGGCTTTGGCGTTTATCTCGGTGAAGTATGTGGGGCTGATCCTCTTCACCGTTATCCCGGTGCTGATAGCGCTGCTTTACAGCCTCACGGATTACAACGGGTTTAACGTTCTCGGCAGCTCCGAGCCGTTTATGTCGAGGATAGGGGAACTCTGGAACAACTTCGAGAACTATAAGGACCTCTTCGTCAACCCGATTTACTCCTCGGCGTTCCTCAACGCGGTTAAGAACAACCTCATCTTTATGATTACCGTGCCGCTGGGGATCTTCATCGGCCTTATCACCGCGGCTATGCTCGCCAGCAACAAGGTCGTGAGGGGCTCCCGCCTGATCAGGATGCTCATCTATATGCCGGTGGTGTCGTCCGCCGTCGCGATGAACATCATTTGGCGGTACATTTTCGACAACGAGTACGGCATAGTTAACCAGGTGTTCGGCCTCAATATCCAGTGGCTGACCCACCCGGTGTGGCTCAAGGTCGCGATGATCATTAAGAACACCTGGGGCTCTATAGGCTCCACTATGGTGCTCTGTCTCGCGGCCCTCACCAACGTCGGCAAAGACTACTATGAGGCGGCGGATTTGGACGGGGCGGGGGAGGTCTCGAAGTTCTTCAAGATTTCCGTGCCGCTGATTTCGCCTACTATCTTCTACCTCTTTTGCACCCATTTTATCAGCAACCTGCAGGCTTACGCCGATTCCGATATCTTCGCGAACGGGGCCCCGGCCGGGCAGACCGTGGTGTACTTCATATGGAGCTACGGCATCAGGAGGAGCTACTACGGCATAGGCGCGGCGGCGTCGGTGATACTGACCATCGCGATACTGATTATCACCGCGATACAGTTCAAGATGCAGGACAAATGGGTCTACAGCGCGTAGGGAAGGGGAGTGACGCAATATGAGTTCCGGTAAATTGGGCAAAAAGCGGTCCGACGTAGTGACGACCGTGCTTATGTACACTTACCTCATAATCCTCTGCCTGACCTGTGTGTTCCCCTTCCTTTGGATGGCGCTCTCCAGCGTCAAGACCCCCGCCGAGATCCAGAACGCTCTGTCGCTCAACTTCTTCTCCAAGGACCCCCAGTGGCACAACTACCCGGACGTGCTCTCGCGGCACAACCTGCTGATCGGTCTCGGCAATACGCTGATTGTGGAGACCTCGATCCTGCCCTGCGTGTTCTTTTCGGGGATGTCGGCGTTCGCGTTCTCCAAAATGGCGCTGCGCCACAGGAACACCCACTTAGTCATACAGCTTTCCGCGCTGATGATCCCCGGAGCGTGCGTTGTCCTGCCGCTATACAGGATCTACTACTCGCTGGGCCTTATCAACACGCTCTGGCCGCTGGTGCTGCCGTCCCTCTTCGGTAATGTTTCGATGATGTTCTTCTTCGTGCAGTTCCAGCGGGGGATCCCGAGTGTGATATTCGAGGCGGCCAAGGTTGACGGAGCGGGATATTTGCGGCAGTACGTCACGATTATGGTCCCGATGATGAAGCCCGCGATAGCCGCCCAGGTGATTTTCTCCTTCATAGGTCACTGGAACGACTACTTCATCCCCTCGTTGGTGCTCACCAAAGACAAGGTGATGACCCTTCAGGTAATGCTGAAAATGCTCTCCACCGGGAGCAAGGGGCAACTGCCCCTGGCGTTCGCAGGGTCGGTCATAGCCTGTATACCGCTGTACATCATATACATAATCTTCCAGCGGTACTTCGTCGAGGGTGTGACTATGTCCGCGGTCAAGGGGTAAGCTATCGGAATCAGCCGGCTTAGGCTTCGTGCGTTTCCGGGGGATTTCTTCTCGCTGCGCGAGGGTAGCTTTGTGACGCCGTCAGCCTTTGCTCCACCTGTCCCCAGGAACTTCTTCTCGCTAACGCGAGGTTCCCTTTCTAAATTTTTCCAGCTATGCTGGGGAACGTTGTCCGCTTTTCTTCTCTGCGCCGACGGGCGCGGTAGTCCCCCTGCCTTTGGCTCCGCCCTGCTAAGGGTAAATTGCCCGCTTTGTGGGGCAGTCCGACGGTGCCGGGGGCTTTGTTCTGCCCGACTCCGAAGGTCACTTCTCGCTTCGCGAGGGTAGCTTGCTTTTCCCCCAGCTATGCTGGGGAACGATGTCCGCTTTTCTTCTCTGCGCCGTAAGGCGCGGCTGAAAGAAGAAAAGCGGACAGAAAAGAAGTTCAGCGCGCCGGCTTACTTCTACGCCGAACACTGAGAGGTTATGGGGTAGCAGCCACCTGTGCGGCAGCCCTTGTGCTCACGAGGATAGCCCGGATGTACCCCCGGCGCCGGTCCGGCAGCCTTGCCGTATTCATTCCTGTCTCGCAGAGTCGGATGCAAAAGGCTCGCAGGTTCGGGAAAGCTCGCCGCTATCGATTAGGGCTCGGTTCTTATGGGGTAGCTTTTTGCTTACCGACCGGGGGCAACTCGCAGATATGCAAGGAGCCTCCCTTCCGTGCGAAGGGCAAGCCACTGCGCCCCCAGCGGGCGAGGCGAACCCGAAACCCCCTGTTCCGGCGGACTACCCCATAAATCGCCGCGCTTCCGGGGTGGGGATGGTCGGTAGCCGTCGGGCTACCTCTTACGTCTGCGAACCTCCGGGCTCCCCCGGCAGAGGCTCCCTGCACTCCCGCGAGCCGCCCTGACCGGCGGGCAAAAGCTACCCGGAAGCACTGAGCCCTGAACGATAGCGGCGAGCTTTCCCAAACCTGCGAGCCTTTTGCATCCAACTCTGCGAGGCGAAAATGAACTCATCGAGCTTCCCAAACCGGCGCCGGGGGTACATCCGGGCTATCCTCGTGATCACAAGGGCTGCCGTACAGGTGGCGGCTGCCTCGTACCCACTCGATGTTCGGCGTTGGAGCAAGCCGGTCCGCCTGAACTTCTTTTCTGTCCGCTTTTCTTCTTTCTGCCGGACCGTTCCGGCGCAGAGAAGAAAAGCGGACATCGTTCCCCAGCATAGCTGGGAAAGATTGGAAGGCTAACCTCGCGCAGCGAGAAGAAAGCAACGGCGACGGGCGGAGCAAATTCAGCGGTGTTACTGGGCTACCCTCGCGTCAGCGACCACAGGGGCAACGGCACAGGTGGCATCTTCCCTCTAATCACTAAGTGTTCGGCGTAGGAGCAAGCCGGTCCGCCTGAACTTCTTTTCTGTCCGCTTTT